>CALKRK010000265.1 GCA_937989675.1 uncultured Arenicella sp.
GTACGGCTCGACGACGTCTGTAGCGACCTTAGAATACTCAAAGCCAACATTCCATTCTATCGCCTTACTTTACTCAAGCTATGAGTATACGAGGGCGATCTTTATTTGCCTTTAACGATTGGCATATTATTCAAGAGCCGCACTATCCAATACTCTACGTTCACATCCCATACCCCTGAAATATCCTCGCATTCTTCGCACGGTTCTCGAGTAACTAACCAATTTTTGAAGTTTTCATTTTTGACGAAACTCTCCACATTCTTATATCCGCCTAATTCCACTTGCTCATCAATACAATCGCTACATATCAAGGCATCTTCTTCAATCAAATGCTTGGTGTCATCGAAACCATCATCAGCATACGACAACGTAAGGTCTATTTGGTTACCAAGACCAGGGTCCATGTACCCATCAAAGTGGATCCACAATGGAGTTTTTGTGTAGGTACAGCTGAATGTGCTGTCATTGTATTGTCGAAGTGCCGCCCTGCTGGCATACATCACACCATTCACAATAAATTCCGAATCGGACACTATCACCAACGATGTCATTAAGTCCCCTAACACAAAAAACAGACAACCACCAAAATCCACATTGATTGGCCCCGTATCAAATTTAGCGTTTCCGGTAATTACATACCCATTGACGCCGTCCTCGGGTAAGACCGATAGGTCCATCGTCTCCGCTTCATAATTCCCATCATAAACAGCTACGACCTGATCCTGATAATCTGACCAGTCTGCATGCATCGCATCAACACAAGTTCGTACTTCGGGATACTTATTGGCAAGATCAACAAGTTTTAGGAGCTGGTATTCATTGACTACCTTGTCACTGTCCCATTGAAACTCATGCTTATTTAAGAACGCTTGCTTTTCTTCTACTAATTTTTCCAGTTCAGATGCCATAAGTTCTCGTTAGTATTGATATGTGGTGATTCTCACTAATATTACATACTGTCCCAGTATAAAAATAAATTTTGCGGTGTACAACGCTACCCAAACTCGAAACGCGGGAGGCACGTGGAACTGGAGGATTTCAAAATGACCGTTTTGGGCGGAGGCTGACAAGCAAATCTCTTTGAAACTGTCAGACCAACTCTGGACTATTGCAATTAGGAGGCATTTTACGGCGAAATAATTATCAACATTCACACTCTATTTGAATATTGTACATAATTCAAAGTATACTGTTTAGATGAGCCATAAAGAAACCGATCTCACTCTTGTACAGCCAAGCCCTCAAAAAAAGGAAAAAGGAATAACTGATTCAAAGACAGAGTCAGTAGATTTGACCCATTTAGCAGGTTTATCGAATAAAATCTGGCGAGGAACATCCAAGCAAGCAAAAAGCAACACCAATAAAGTATTAAATACTGGCTACAAAACCTTGAATGAACAACTGCATTCAAAGGGTTGGCCTGTATCAGCAACTACCGAGTTAGGCCTTTCTCAACCCGGCATCGGAGAGCTACGGTTATTGCTCCCTGCCTTACGCCAATTACAAGAGGCTTCGTTGTGCAGTACGAACCCCCACAATATTATTTGGGTGGCTCCGCCTTTTTTGCCATACGCACCAGAACTGATTAAAGAGCATTTAGATATTGCTAAGCTCACGGTTGTGCAAACTAAAACCATGCAAGATACACTGTGGGCAACCGAACAAGCCTTGCTATCTGAGTCTTGTGCGGCCGTCTTTACTTGGACTGGATCCTACAACTTAAGCACTCGTGAATTACGACGCCTACAGCTAGCTGCTGAAAAGGCCAAATGCTGGCATGTACTTTTACGCCACAGCGATTGTATGAAGCAAGCGTCAACATCGGGCTTACGGTTGCACTTACAAGCTAACCTACACGGCACCATGGATGTGCATATATTAAAACAGCCAAATGGTTGGGGTGGCCAGCGCTGTACCCTATCGCTATACCCGCATTATGAAAAATGGCAACGCTTACCAGTGCATCTATTACCACACCATAATAAGGCGCACACTCGCATTCTGCCTGAGCGCATAGAAACTTTGAACAATCAGAATCATGAGCAAGCGTCTGTAACTGTACTTTCGCCACTGTCAGTTCTCAAGACAGTTCATTAGCTCAAATAAGTAAAGCCAGATCAATCAAGCTCATGCCCAAAATTGGTGAAAATAACCAAGACTCCTCCGACTTCGCACATCGTAAAACAGCATCAAGAAGCGCAGCCAAGGAGCAGTCTAGTGAAACACAAGAAGTTTGGTTATGTTTACGATTTACGCACTTAGCATTAAACAGCGCCGGTTTTTCGAGTAACGACGAAAAAGTCACAGCCATAAGCTATCAACAACAAATTTGGCAATGCACTGAATCTGCAGCTCAACTGGCAATCAGCCCTGGAATGACGGTAAACCACGCCTTAATGTTGTGCCCAAACATTCGCTTACAAGAAAGAGAACTTCAAGAAGAAGCTGAGAAGCTGCAGAAACTGAGTTACTGGGCTTATCGCTTCACGTCCTTGGTCAGTTGCTACAATGACCACACATTATTATTAGAAATTGGAAAAAGCTCAAAACTATTCAAGGGCTTAGAACATTTAATTAATCTTATTAATAACGACTTAACGAGCTTTGGGTTTAGCTCTAATTTCGGTTTGGCAGACACACCTAAGGCTGCTTATGTGCTCAGCTTCAATCAGCAGCATGCGTGTTATTCAGCAAAAAAAACACTACTTAATGCGTCGATTAAACACTTTGATATAGATCACCAAACCATTGCTAAACTGCATAATTGTGGGTTTCAGACTTTGGCTGACTTGTCCCCCATTCCCGAGAGAGAGCTTGGCTCACGTTTTGGTCAAGATTTTCTGCGCTATCTAAACCAGCTTAAGGGGAAGCTAGCCGACCCGCAAATAGGCACGACACCCCCAGAAACATTCCAGGCCTGCGCCGACTTTTCAGAACCAATTTCCAATATAGGCTGGATTCAACAACAGTTA
>CALKRK010000266.1 GCA_937989675.1 uncultured Arenicella sp.
CTCTATGTCGCCGAGCCAAATCGACTACTTCGTTATGACAACATTGAAGCGTCATTGCCAACTATGCCTGAGCCCGTTGTGGTTAACGACAGCTACCCATCGGATACACATCATGGCTGGAAATATATTAAGTTTGGGCCAGATGGCCGCTTGTATTTGCCAGTTGGCGCGCCCTGCAATATTTGCGAATCCAGTGATGAGTATGCCGTCATCACCAGTATTAAAGAGGACGGCTCCGACAAACAAATCGTTGCTAAAGGAATCCGTAACACGGTTGGTTTTGATTGGCACCCAGAAACCAAAGAGCTGTGGTTTACGGATAATGGCCGCGACCTTTGGGGAGATGATCAACCGCCTGAAGAGCTAAACCGAGTTAGTGAGCAGGGCCAGCATTTTGGGTATCCTTATCGCTATGGTAAAGATTTGGTTGATCCAGAGTTCGAGGCTCCAGACCTAGAGTTTGTTGGCGCAGAAGTTGAGTTGCCACCGCATACAGCGCCATTAGGTATGATGTTCTACACCGGTGACATGTTTCCCGAAGAATATCGGAACCAGATATTGATTCCACATCATGGTTCTTGGAATCGCTCGGTTCCGGATGGATATTACATAAGTCTGGTAAAACTCGAAAATGGAAAGGCACAACCGCACGACTTGTTTGCCAGCGGCTGGTTGCAAGATGGGCGTAGTTGGGGGCGGCCGGTTGACATACTACAACTACCCGATGGCTCGATTCTGGTGTCGGATGATGAGGCCAACTGCATTTACCGGATCACCTATAGCGCATCATAAGCGCCGATTTAGCTTTCGAAAGTGCTAGTTAAGCTTCTATGTGTTTTTAGTGAGGTTTTTATGGGGTTCAACTTGAGCCCCGTTTGATCAAGTAAGATTTGAGTATGATAAATTCAATTACGTACTCATAATGACTCACTCAGATTTAGCGGTAGTTGGTGGTAGTTTCGCTGGCTTATCTTGTGCTACTCGCGCGGCCACTCATGGCTTAGACGTTAAGCTCTTTGAGCGAAAAATATCGCCCGGTGCTTATACCCAAAGCACCGGGATATTTGTTAAGGAAATTGCCGAACGAATGGCGCTCCCGATTGAGCTCACTCGAAAAATATCCGGTGTTCGCTTATACGCGCCCAATATGAACTATATTGATCTTAGTTCGCCGGACTACTATTTTATTGCGACGGATACGCAACGCGTGCTTGGCTGGATGGCGGACCAAGCGGAAATCGCAGGCGTCGAGATTCATTCCTCCACCCAAGTCCAACAAATTGAGCTGACCAAAAGTAAGGTACGATTGCCTGAACAACACATCTCAGCCCGATATTTGGTAGCTGCAGATGGAGCAAATTCAGCGTTAGCTAAACAACTCGGCTTGGGTCAAAACCGGCATTTTCTCGCTGGGGCAGAATACGAAGTCGAAGGGTTTGAAGAACTCGATGATGACAAATTACATGTCTTTCTTACATCGAGCTATGCACCTGGTTATATAGGTTGGCTGTTAAAAGGTGTTAACACGGTGCAACTCGGTGTGGCCGCTAAACCAGGCAGGCACATTAAGCTGCGCCCATTCTTCGAGTTTCTTAAATATCACTTTAATTCGAAGGCGACCATGTTAAGCGGGAGAGGCGGGTTGATACCCTGCGGAGGCATTGTATCGCCGTGGGCTCAAGGTAACGCCTGTTTGCTCGGTGATGCTGCTGGAATGGTCTCACCCCTAACCGCGGGTGGTATACACCCCAGTATTGAGGTTGGCGCAGAGTTAGGCAATGCTATTTCTGACTACTGTAATGGGGCAGGTGTGCTCCCTCATGAAAGAATCAGCCCTTTGGTAAAGCGATACCCATTTAAACGACGTTTACGTGGAGCGTACAACTCGCTGGGCATGCCAGATTATGCATTTAATTATCTGATATCTAACCCACTGTTTAGAAAGAGTGCGCAACTACTATTTTTCCATCATCGGGGCCTTTTCTGCAAAGAAGCTTGGCGCGATATTTTATTTTCCACAGCTCACGCAGAGCAATAAATCTCTGTAGAGAGGTGGTAAACTAAGGTGCTCACTTTGTTTAACTAACCAACTAGCCACGAGGCCCTACTATGAGAACGTTTGCTATTCTTTTTACCTTGATGATGAGCTCGATCTGCGTTGCTGAAGATACAAGCTTTGAAGAGCGTCTAAAGACCGCCATGGAATCGGACGTAAGAACGCCAGAAGAGAAGGAGCGTGATCGAAATCGTCGGCCTGTTGACACACTGAAATTTTTGGGTATTGATTCCAATATGAAAGTATTGGAGCTGATACCAGGCGGAGGCTGGTATACCAAACTATTGGCGCCAGCATTATATGAAGATGGCGAACTGTTTGTGGCGATTGGCACGACACGAGTGAAAGAGCGCTTGATTAGTGAAACTGGTTTTGACCGTATTAAAATACTTGAACCAAAGATTGAGTTGAAAGACGGTGATAAGCCTCGTTTGAGAACTGTTGATTCCTTTGAGTTAGGCGAGTCCGGTTTTGATGCGGTTGTGACATTTAGAAATATGCACAACTTTGACGCAGCTGGCCGTAATAATATTAACGATGCGGTGTTCAAAGCGTTAAAGCCTGGTGGCATTTATGGTGTTGTCGATCACACGCGCCGACATATGGAGCCCTTCACCATGGAGAATAGACGTCGTGCGGACCCGGTGGAGATCATTAAGGAATTGCTGGATGCTGGTTTCGAGTTTGTCGACTATTCTGATCTTCACTATCGCGCTGATGACGAGCTGCGATACGAAGTAGGGAGAAAGTCAGTGACCGGTAATTCAGATCGTTTTACCCTATTATTTAGAAAACCATCAAGTTAGATGATCAGTTGACATTCAGTAAGATAATGTTGAAGGGCCACTTATGGGTGGCCCTGTTTATAGCTGATTTGGGATCATCAGCTAGGTTTAATTCGCGACAATTTAAATGCGGTTGAACTAATATTCAGTCGGCTGTTTTACAATCAAATTAACCCTTTCTCTCTAAGAATAAATGCTTAACTATCGCCCCGATATAGACGGCTTGCGCGCAATTGCGGTTGGCAGTGTCGTGCTTTATCACCTGGATGAATCCATGCTTTCCGGTGGATTTGTTGGTGTTGATATTTTCTTTGTAATCTCGGGTTACCTTATTACCAAACTCATAGCTAAGGAATTAGCAGAGACTGGCAGTTTTAGTTTTAAACAGTTTTATTTGCGCCGTGTACGCCGATTGTTTCCAGCCTTGTTTGCGACGCTCCTATTTTGTTTGGTGCTCGCATACTTTTTACTCTCGCCAACAGACGTAATCGACTTTAGTAAATCACTCATAGCGTCAATTTTGAGCGTCAGTAATATTTTCTTTTGGAGCGAGGCCGGCTATTTTGATTCCGACAGCTCGTTAAAGCCTCTGCTTCATACATGGTCGTTATCGGTTGAAGAGCAGTTTTACATGATATGGCCAGCGGTTCTTGTTGGGCTATTTTCTTTATCACGGCAACGCTTGATTCCGCTCTTTGTTATTGGGATGGGGCTCTTAAGTTGGCTACTCAATGAATGGTTCTTCTCTCAACAAGCAACCATTAGCTCTTGGTTTGGCACTAAGGATAATCAATCGGCATTGGATATAGCTTCCACGGCTTTTTATTGGTTGCCATTTCGGGTATTCGAGTTTTCCATTGGCGCTATTTTGGTCTGGTCACCTAAGCCTTCAAAGCAGTTTAGGTTCATAGGTGAAATATTATTTTTACTCGGTTTGACGATGGTGTTTTGGTCATTTGTCGTTTTTGACAACACCATTGAATTTCCGTCGAGCGCAGCCTTGCTTCCTTGTATAGGAGCCGCGCTAATGATTTATAGTGGCAATCAACATAGCTTGGCGATTGTTGTGTCGAATAAGGCCATGGTTGGTTTGGGGTTGATCAGCTATTCCCTGTACCTAATTCACTGGCCCCTTATCGTGTTCTATAAGCATTGGGTGGGGCAAGCTTTCACGTTCTATGAGTGTATTGCACTGGTTCTTCTCTCGCTCCTCATCGCTTACGCAATGTATCGCTTTATAGAACAGCCATTTCGCAAGCCCAAGATTAAGACCGAAGCTAACAAATCACCTAACTCTCGATTTTTGCTTGGTACCTTAGTTTCAGTCGCCACTATCGTTTTAGTGAGTGCCAGTGCCCTGGCATCGCAAGGTTGGTTATGGCGATATCCGGCTGATGTTGTGGCTCAACTAAGTTATAAAAAGGGAGACTATAGCGAGTATTTTTGGGGCAATATTCATCGCTATGAAGCGGGCTTTGCCGATAGTGGTAAAGCAAAGGTGCTAGTGATCGGAGATAGTATGGCGGCTGGCTTGCTGAATGTTCTGGTGGCTGGTAATGCGCAACGTGACCTTGATCTTGCGAGCATTTTGGTTGCAGACAATTGCAAGACGCTATTTGGTTTGAACGATGAGTCTTATCAACAAGTCTACGGCGGTGCAAAAACTACCTGTAAAAGAGAGCATGAAAGGGTGTTGGCAAAGACAGATTTACTGAGCAGTGCAGATACCATAATTTTGGCAACCTACTGGTGGGAACGGCACCACCTAAGATACATTTCATCAACCGTTTCGCATTTAAAGAGCCTGTCTAAGGCAAAGGTCAAAGTTCTTGGTTTAAAAGTTCAGCAAAACAACGGCATTAGGTTTTTGAGTAAGCATGCGTTTAAACCTCGGGTTGATGAGTTGCGTACGCCGCCGCACCCTAATGCGCTTGGTATTAATAAGGTCCTAAAGGGCCGTGCTAAGAACTACGATTACTTTGATATGCTTAGCTTGTTTTGCGATACCAGCGGTTGCCAACGAGTTACGAAAGATGGGTACGT
>CALKRK010000267.1 GCA_937989675.1 uncultured Arenicella sp.
CTTTGAAGTATAGATTTCATGTGCTTCAATCGGATCTTGTACCGGTATGCTTACAAGAGATAATTTCACTAGTCTTCTCCTTATTTGACGCCTCTGAACATATCTATCAGCCTAATAGTAATTCGAAACAAGTTCAATATCAGATTGGTGAACTTGGCTGCTACTCACTAGAACTGGGTAGCAGCCAATTTGTAGAATTAGGCTTTACTAGTCACAAATAGTGCCGCTAATAAGCGGAGTTGGGGCAGGAAGCCCAAATGTACCTTTACTCGCTTGAAACCCAAAAGACACACTGTTGCCAGCTTGAATAGTGGCATTCCAAGCCAGCGGTGAAAATGAATACGGGTTCGAACCAGAGACATTACCATTCCAACTATTTAGGATTGTTGATCCATCGGTAAACTGAAACTCAACTGACCAACTATTGCTAATCACAGAGGAACCATTATTGGTAATATTCACTTCACCAACGAATCCATCTGACCATTCGTTAGACACGCTATATTCGCAATCCACGCCAGAGGCACCGCCACCACCTGTATCGCCGCCGCCTACACTTTCGTTAAGTTTCAACCAATTCAGGTTAAACAGATAATTGCTGCCACCGGTATAATTCAATCTCAAAGCTTGCCGCCCCGCGGGAAGACTGGCGGTTGTCGATAGTGTTTGCCAACTTTGCCAGCCACCAGTACCAGTAACGGCAATACTGCCAACATTCGTGCCATTGGCAATCAATTGAATTTGCCCGCCGACTGTTGGTGTTGCCACTCGAGCTTCAATAAGATATTCGCCACTCTGGCTAATGTCGATGGCATACTCCGTCCAATCTCCATTTTGAACCCAACCAATGTTATCGCCGCCACCACTATCACTGGTTGATTGAGTTTGAATGCCACTTTGCTCGCAAAAGTGCTCGGCTTGAACTGTTCCCGGAATGCTAATGGCCGAGGCAGAATCACATGCTGTGGTGCCACCATTACCGCCGCCGTCATTACCGCCAGAGCCAGCGTTATAGTCTCGTATGATGTCGCGCACAAACGTGCCGGACGCGGTCAGATCAGCCGAAGACCAGTTTCCCGTACTCGAAGCACCAGGGCGCAGAATAGACGCACCCTCGGCCTTATCATTTACGGACCAATTAAGGTGGGTTAAATTGTATTGCTTCATCCAGTTTACCCACGCGTTAGTCTCAGCGGTATCAACGTTGCCATCGCCGGTAGCATTTACGGTGCCCCATTCGGTGACCATAATCGCGATACCGGCATTCATCGCTTGTTCTGCGCGGTCACGCAACCATTGCTTATGAGTGCCAGCATAAAAGTGCAATGCATAGGCGATATTAATATGCCCCGTTATAGGGTCGGCGGCCGCCTTGTCTACATCCTGAGACCAAGTAGGTGTGCCGACAACAATTAGGTTATCTGGGTCAATCGCTCTAATCGCGGCGATAACCGCTTCGGCATAGGGCTTTATGGTATTACTCCAAGATACCTGTAAGGGTTCGTTATAAATTTCATAGATCACGTTGTTGTGCTGCCCGTACGTCTGCGCCATTTCAGTGAAAAACGCAACAGCCTCAGCTTGGTGATCTTCCGCGTGATGTGAGTGCCAATCTATAATCACATACAAATCTTCGGCAATGGCCGCGTCGACAATAGCCTTAACTCGCGCCTTGTTACCGGCTTTATCTTGTAAATAAGCACCAGGGTCTTCAACACCCATCGCGGCACGAACAATGTTCGCTTGCCAATCCGTTTTTAGCCACCTTACAGTGTCCGCATTGTAAAAGCGCTCCGCGCCCCAGCCAGTGTTACTCCAAAAATAACTATTGCCCGCAAGCCCGGTTGGCGTTGAACCAACGTTGATTTGTGAGCCGTTTACGCTCAGTGGTGCAACGGCGGCTTGAACGCTAACAAGGCCCGCTAAAACAAGCGTCAGTATGCAGAGCAACAGCGTTCTGGTCAGGCGACCAAAATTAATTCGATAGAAAGAGACAGTCATAGGGTTTTCTCCTTTGGTTAGTGAGCCTTTTCGGCTTCGATCTTGTGGCTTATGAATTTCGTCAGATCGACTTACCCTTTGGATGTTCAGCAGCTATCTTTGCAACATAGCTCACTAACGGGTATTGAATACGCACTTCCCTCACGTACGTGCTGAAATCGTAGAAACACCTTGTTATTAAAACGGCACAATAAAGGTGATAACTAACACGGCTCAACACTGACTTCAGCTAAGCGTAGGCCTCTATTCTCCACTCTCTAGCACTTACCTGAACTGCCCATTTAAGACAGCGAGGAGACGATACCAAGCCAATTAGTAAAAAACAAGTTTTACAAACATCTAGTAATACAACTAAACCTGGACATTCTCGCTTATCAATAAAACCGTTGTCTAACCGCCTTTAAGCATCTAAACGGAGGCGACTCAGGTATTTTAAAAGTAGATTACTCTTCCGTCACCACTAACGTGCTTACCAGCAACTGATCGGAACTATTACCGAGCATGATTTCGAATTCTCCAGCTTCGACCTTGCGTTGCATATTAATATCGTAAAAGGCTAGATCACGCTGAGCGTCGATCTCAAACTCAATCGTCTTGCTTTCACCAGCGGCGAGCGTTACTCGTTTAAACGCTTTAAGCTCTTTTACCGGGCGAGTGACTGAGCTTACTTTGTCACGAATATACAGCTGTACTATTTCAGCGCCAGCAACGTCACCTGTATTCTTAACCGTGGTAGAGACGCTCAGCTTACCGAATAGGGGTACCGCATTCGCGCTCAACTTTGGTTTGGATATCCGAAAGCTTGTGTAACTTAGACCATGCCCAAACGGATAAAGCGCATCGACTTTGTTATCAACGTAACCTCTTCTTGCAGTTGGTTTGTAATTGTAATAGACCGGCAAATGACCAACGGACCTTGGCATGCTCACAGGCAACTTACCGCTCGGATTAACCTCGCCAAACAAAATATTTGCCACCGCGGTGCCTGTTTCTTGGCCGAGAATCCAGCCTTGAATAATCGCAGGAGCCTTCTCGCTGATATCTTCGATGGCTAGTGGTCTACCACCAATAAGCACCACGACAACAGGTTTGCTAGTGGCGTGTAGCGCATCAAATAATTCTTGCTGCTCACCGATCAACGTAATGTTGGCACGGTCACCCAAATGATTGTCTTGATAGGCTTCGCGGCTGGTTGCTTCATTCCCGCCAATCACAAGAACAACGGCGTCACTATTCTCGGCGATCTTCACCGCACTCTGTATTCTTGATAAGTTTTCTTCTCGATCGGCAAAAACCACCTCGTCTCGCCACCATGCTTTCCAACTGTAGTCCTCGGTAATACGCGCACCTTCTGAATGGCTCACCGTTACTCGATCGCCTAAATACGTTTTGATCCCCTCATACACCGAGATACTTTGACGCGGTTGATCAGAATAGCCACCAAGAACCACAGTGTCAGCGTTTGGCCCGATCACAGCGAGGCGCTTTAGCTTGTGCACTTCCAAAGGAAGCGTATTGTCAGTGTTTTTAAGCAGCACCATACTCTGTTCCGCTGCCGCGAGTGCTAAACGCCGCGCTTGCTGATTACCCGTGATTTTCTCTGCATAGTCGGCGTCCGCATAAGGCGCATCGAATAGGCCTGAATCAAACTTAAGCCTAAGAATTCGTGCAACAGATTGATCAATAGCGCTCTCCGGGTAGCGACCCTGCGAGACCAATTCGACCAACACCGGAAACACATCGGGGTCTGGCAATTCGATATCCACGCCGGCTTGATTTGACAACATTGCTGCGCCTGCGTCGCTGTCTACAACATGGTGAAGTGACCGTAATTGATCTATTGCAAAATAATCTGAAACCACCAAACCCTTAAACCCCCACTCTTCTCGCAAAACATCATTGAGTAAGAACTTACTTGCGTGAGAGGGAACCCCATCAATTTCATTGTACGAGGCCATCACACTCGCGGCATTTGCTTCTTTAATCGCTGCTTCAAAAGGCGGGAAAAAAATTTCACGTAAAACTCGCTCAGAGATATTCGCGGGCGCGATATTAGTGCCCGACTCTGGCTGGCCGTGACCGGTCATGTGTTTAAGTGTAGTGAAGACCTTGCTGTCTTCTAACTTGTCACCAACACCTTGAAATCCGTGTACAGCGGCCACGCCCATCCGCGATACTAAATAAGGGTCTTCACCAAAAGTCTCCTCGATACGCCCCCAACGTGGGTCTCTTGATACATCGATCACCGGTGATAAAACATGATGCACACCGCGAGCTCTAATTTCACCTGCGACGGTACTGTAAACATTCTCGATCAGTTCAGTGTTCCATGTGCTTGCTAAACCAATCGCCTGAGGAAAAACCGTTGCGTCCTTGGCTTGAAAACCATGCAGGCCCTCCTCATGGAACAAAGCCGGAATGCCTAGACGGGTATTTTCAATAAGCTGTCTCTGAATAGCGTTAACCAACGCCACACTAGAAGCGGCGTCTCGTGCTGGTGTATCGTAAGCGTCACCAATCCCAACTACGTCCTGCGGCCGCGCAATACAGCCTATGCCGTGCGGGTGAGCCTTAGTAAGGTTTTTTGGCTTGAGTTTTCCATCACTATCTAAAAACGCTCGCTTGCCCTGCCAAACACAAACCATCTGTGCGATTTTTTCCTCAAGTGTCATCCGTGAAAGCAGATCTTGCACCCGAACTTCCGTAGCGACTTTAGCGTCTTTATAACTCTGAGAGTTTGCAGAACTGAAAGCGCAGGAACCAAGAATGAGGCTGCCAATCAATAAGCTCTTACTTATCATAGGTATTTCCTTTGGAGGTTGAAGTGTAATGTATATCTTTTAGATTTAACCTTTGAAAACAAAGCCGTACTTTTGTCATTATCGATATGCAAATTAATCAAACGATAAAGTCATGCGCACTGGTGTTTTGTTGTTTATTGCTATGAAGACACAATGCGTTAGTATGTGCTGCTAGAGTTATATTCATTGTGAATATAACTCTAGCAGCACATAGAAAATTATGCAACTTTCATAAATCTGGAGTTTAGCTCAAGCTACTATTAAAAGATGAGCTGCAAACCTGAAGGCATAGGCGTGATTGAAATTGGCGTTTTCGAAAACTCTATCCGCCAGAAATAGTCACGACAATCGAACGCTGATGAGGCTGATAACGGTGTTCCCACAGAAAAACCCCTTGCCAAGTACCTAACGCGAGCCTCCCTTCTACAATTGGAATGGTTAGCTCATTAGTCGTTAAAACAGAACGCACGTGTGCGGCCATATCATCGTCGCCTTCATAATTATGCCGATACTCTGGATCGCCGTCCGGGGCGAGCCGAGCGATAACCGTCTCCAAGTCTTCTAACACAGTGGAGTCCGCGTTTTCGGTTAAGGTTAGCGACGCGCTAGTATGCCTCAAGAACACGTGCGCAAGACCGGTGTGAACAGAAGACTCTCTGACAGCCCCCTCAACCTCTCGGCTTATTTCAATAAGACCACGGCCGTGAGTGCTTACAGTTAACGATACTTGATGCATGTCTCAGCCTTTTTACCTATTGAATAATAGTACAAACATCCTTAACGCAGCTCGCGCTCGGTACTCTCAAGACCTCGCAAGCCGACATCACTTGATTCTTTTCATTCATTTTACGCGCCAATTCCTCGGATCGCTGGGCTAGCTGCTCCAACTTGGTAATGTCTTCACTACTGAGTTTTTTTGAATAAGCATGATAACTGGCCGGACCACCGCAGGCCCGCTGCCCAAGAGGCAAAACTTCGCAATCCGTATCCGAGCTGCATTGGGCGTTTAATGTGACAGCCCCGATCTCATCATAGACCAGTTTTAACTGGGAGGGAGGAATACTATGGGTACTGCCTCCGCCAGCTAATGCCGAGGCAATGGGTAAAGTAAGCGCAAATAGCAGAATTAACTTGAGCGGATCTAATTTCATGGCAATTCACCTTCTATTTTCATACTGTTCTTTAGAACCGCTCAGTTTGAATCAGTTTATCGGTGCTCTAAAGCTCAGTGTAAGAATGGTAATCAACAGGTCACGAATTATTAGTACGCTTAGCTATTTGAATTGATAGAGGTTCGCTGCCGTACCACCTCATATAAACACACCCCGGTTGCAACAGATACATTCAAACTGGAAACTACCGAGCCAGCCATTGGCAAACTCACTAAGGAGTCGCAGGTTTTCTCGGTTAACTTGCGCATACCCTTGCCCTCAGCCCCCATAACAATGGCAACCGCCCCGGTCAGATTTTCTTGGTAGAGCGAGTGCCTTGCCTTGTCGGAGGTACCAATCAACCAAATACCCTCTTGCTTTAGCGCTTCCATAGTTCGAGACAAATTCGTTACTCTGAACACCGGCATGGTCTCCGCGGCCCCGCTCGCAACTTTCTGCACAACGGCGGTCACTGGGCTGGCATTATCCTTCGCAACAATTACCGCACTGACCCCGGCAGCGTCGGCGGTACGCAAACAAGCACCGAAATTGTGTGGATCCTGTACTTGATCAAGAATCAAAAACAGTGCCGAGCTAAGCGGTTCAATCTTACTGACAAAGCGCGCCAGTTCTTTATCGCCGCCGTCATTTTTTGGCGTCGCCTGCAGAGCAACACCTTGGTGCTGATCATTACCGCAACGGCGCGCCAACTCTCGTTTATCAACGGGGTGGATCGGTAAGCCAAGTGCCTCTACCTGCTTTAAAATGGCGCGTTGCGTTTTGTTATTTGGATTAACAGCTACCCACAATGCGACTGCTCGCTCAGGGCTAACGCGCAGGACCGCGTCCACAGCATGATGACCCAGTACCCATACCGGTTGGTGCGCCATAACTACCTTCTTCGTTTACCTTTGCTCTCGCGTTTACTTGACTGCGAATACGAGCGTTTTGATTTGGGCGGAAACTTACCACGTTTGCTACCGCGAAACTTTTCATTCTTTACATCGGTTAGCGCAAAGTCGATACGACCTTGCTCCATATCAACGCGGCTAACCTGAACCTCGAGCCGATCGCCTGTGCGATAGGTGCGCCCGCTGTGTTCACCAACCAACTGGCGGCGTTCAGAATCATAACGATAGTAATCTTGACCAAGCGAAGTGATATGCACTAAACCGTCGACATAAAATTCCTCAAGCTCTACGAATAAGCCAAACTCAGTAACGCTGGAAACCACACCAAACAAGTTATCGCCGATTTTGTGGCTCATGAATTCACATTTAAGCCATTGCACGGCCTCTCGAGTAGCCGCTTCGGCGCGACGTTCGGTCGAGGATGTTTGCTCAGCGGTTTTTTCAACCGCGAGAAATTTCTCATCACTATCTTGCAGGTCAGGGTTCTCCAGAAGGCGACGTATTTGCCGATGCACAAGTAAATCGGAGTACCTGCGTATGGGCGAGGTAAAATGCGTATAAGAATCAAAATTAAGTGCAAAATGCCCTGAATTTTCAACGTCATAGCGCGCTTGTTTCATGCTTCTTAGCAAAGCAGTCTGTACAATTTTCGCAGTGAGCGGATCTTCAACTTGCTTGATCACCTCCGAAAAATGCTTTGGCTGAGGCTCATCACCACCAGGCAATAACAACTTAAATTGACGCAGGAAAACGCGCGCGTCAGCGATTTTATCTTCGTCTGGCGCATCGTGAACTCGATAAATACCGGCTGCGCCGGAATCGTCAAGCATTAAGGAAGCGCAAATATTAGCGGCCAACATGCACTCTTCAATCAAGCGATGCGCATCATTACGCTCACGCGCTTCAACCCGTTCGATTTTACGTTCTTCGTCAAAAATGATGATCGGTTCTGGGATTTCGAATTCGATAGTTCCTAATTGGCGACGCCGCTCGCCCAACTTTTTTGATAATGCATACAGGTTATGGATTGCCGGCTGTAAGTCTTCGTCGATCTCGGATGCGCCAGCATCACCGCCAATAAGCTTTGCAACCTGCGTATAAGTTAATCTCGCATGCGAATACATAACGGCTTGATAAAAATCATAGCTGTCTATTTCGCCATTTTTATCGACCTGCATATCGCACACAAAGCAAAGGCGATTAACTTTAGGGTTTAATGAACACAGGCCGTTCGACAATATTTCAGGCAGCATTGGAATAACGTTGTTCGGAAAATACACCGATGTGCCACGTTGCCAAGCCTCAAGGTCAAGCGGGCTCTGTTCTTTCACATAACTCGAGACATCCGCTATAGCCACAATTAGACGGTTTCGGCCATTCGGTAAAGTTTCACAGAAAACCGCGTCATCAAAGTCTCGTGCGTCTTCACCATCGATAGTGACGAGGGGTAAATCTCGAATGTCTTTGCGCCCCTTAAAATCACGCTCGCTAACATCTTCACTTAAGGATTTAATTTGCCGCTCTACTGCCTCAGGCCATTCATGCGGTAACTGATGTTTGCGTATCGCGATTTCGATTTCCATGCCAGGCGACAGATAGTCACCAATCACTTCAACTATTTCACCAACTGGTTGAAAGTGCTTCGTTGGATGCTTGGTAATTTTGACCGACACCACTTGCCCTGATTCTGCACCCGCAGTGTGTTCAGGCAGCACAAAGATGTCTTGACCAATTCGTTGATCGTCGGGGACAACGAAGTGCATATTGCTTTCGTTAAAGTAGCGACCAACCACTACCAGGTTGCCACGTTCTACCACGTCGATAATTTGGCCAAACAATTTATGGCGGCGATCACGCCCGACAATGCGCACGTTCACGATGTCGTTGTGTAACACCTCACGCATTTCATGTGAGCGCAGAAAGACTTTTTCTTTAGTTTCGTCGGTCAGCACATAACCATGCCCATCAACATGGCCAACAACTCGGCCGCGATGTTCTTGAATGGCGTGTTTCATCGCCCAACGGTGTTTACTCAATTGCGAGACTTTTCCTTCGTCTCGCAGCTGTTCTAATATTTCAAATGTTTCTTGTCGGCCTTCCTTGCCAACCCGGCCAAGCGTTTCTGCGATGGCCTTGGTATTCGCAGGCTCTTGGCGCTGCGATAAATATTTGAGCACAATGTCGGTACTTAACCGCTTATGTTTTCGAGATGTATTTTTGCTATTTTTATTCTTTTTCAAATTCCTTATCTTTTTCCTAACCTCATACTTTGTAATTTATGCGTAGAGGTCTCTTAAAACAATAGTTTCCGCACGGTCTGGACCGGTGGAAACAATATCTATCGGCACGCCAACCAACTCGGCCAGCCGTGCCACGTAATTTTGTGCTGCCGCTGGCAGGTCTGCCATCGACTTAACACCCTGTGTGGTCTCAGACCAACCAGGCATGGTTTCATAAACGGGTTCGCATTGCGACAAGGCGTCAGCACCAACCGGTGCGACAGATAACTCTTGCCCTTTGTAACGATACCCATTGCATATCTTTAATTCGTCTAAGCCATCAAGCACATCTAGCTTAGTTAGGCACATAGACGTTAAGCCGTTTACTTGCCTAGAACGGCGCATCAAAACGGCATCGAACCAACCGCAACGGCGCGAGCGCCCAGTAGTAGCTCCAAACTCATGGCCCACTGTACCCAAATGATTACCAACGTCGCAAGCGAGCTCAGTCGGAAATGGGCCGGCACCAACACGTGTGGTATAAGCTTTCACAATGCCAAGCACTTCATCAAATACAGTTGGCCCTACTCCACTTCCAGAGGCCGCTGATCCAGCCGATGTTGTCGACGAGGTTACAAACGGGTATGTCCCATGGTCTACGTCTAGCATCATGCCTTGCGCACCTTCAAACATCATTGGACGATTTGCATCTGAATAATCATCAAGCAACTGAGTCACGTCTACCGTAAGGGGCGTTAGACGCTCTCTATAAGCAAAGCATTGATCTAATACCGCTTGATAATCCAGCTCATCCACATGGTAGTAATTTTTCAATGAGAAGTTATGAAACTCCATAACCCCTTCAAGCTTACCCGCAAAGTCATTATCATAGACTAAGTCGCCCAAACGAATGCCTCGACGAGCCACCTTATCTTCATACGCTGGGCCAATACCGCGGCCAGTCGTGCCAATCGCATTCTTACCACGCTTAACTTCACGTGCTTGGTCTAACGCCACGTGGTGTGGCAAGATCAATGGGCAAGCCTCGGAAATGCCTAAACGCTCAGAGACCGGCACGCCGTTTGCTTCCAGCTCATCAACTTCTTCAAATAATGCATCTGGTGCAAGCACCACACCATTGCCAATTAAGCAATGTACGCCATCACGCAAAATGCCAGATGGAATTAGGTGCAATACGGTTTT
>CALKRK010000268.1 GCA_937989675.1 uncultured Arenicella sp.
CCAAACACCACCACATCGGCATTGATATAGTCTACCGAGTCCGCGACAATCATTGGTAGGCCGCCCAAAAATAGCGTCGCGGCACTATCATGCTCAGCCATGACACTTCTCACATTCTTGATCAGCTGGCTTTGTGACGCCTGAAACTCGGCCGCCTTTGCTTGATGCTCTAGGGTGATAGCTTCAAGCTCGGTAGCCTGCTCGGCCGTCAACGTATTAGCGGCCCGCAATTCTCGTAGTTCGTTACGACGATCCAGCAAAGCTGATACATCGCTATTTCCTTTAAGAGAAATAACAATAGCGGTTGTGGAAAAATCTTCGCTAACTAACAGGTCGCTGTAGAGCTGGCTATCGCGAAATTCTTTTTTTGCCAATGCGCGGTCTGTTCGCTCATCCAACAAGGTTTGTGGCGCGGCGGCGAGCTCGCCTAAGGTCACTGGTGGGCTTTGCGTGAGTGGCGCATCAACAATTGAAATAATAGAGTCCACATGATCCATTTTTAGCAATTTCTCGCGCAAAACAGCGATGTCACTCAAGGTTTCGTCACTGTATAGATCACCGTCTGGAGAATACGTAAGAATCAATAACTCAGCGCCACTGTACTTTGTTACCACATCACGAAAATACTTGAGCGATTTATCGTTCTCCAAAACCAAAGAATCAGAAGAGGCATCCAAGCGAAAATTCTTAGCGTAAGGTGAGAGTGCCACCAGCAAGATGGCGAAAACCAGCAATACCCACTTGGAGTGCTTAAAAACGAGCGTATCGTATAGGGAATTTTTATATGACATAAATAGCTTGGTGAACCCCAAAAATGGATAACACTCTAATTACTTTGTAACGAATCGGATAGGTAGAATAACGAAAACGACGGACCTTGTCTGTACCTAGCGCAGGCATTAGAGAACCAGCAGAGCTTAGCCTTTCTGCTGATTCCCTCAGAACGAATTACTTGGCTTTGTGCACAAACTCGCCTTCAATTTCGATACTAACCTCAGCACCAATATTGGGGGCGTAGTTGCTCAAACCCCAAACGGTTCGATCAATTTTTGTTGTCGCTGAAAAACCAACTAAAGGTACTTTCTTAAATGGGTGGCTCGGAGTGGCTCCATTCAACACGGCGTTTAATGTTACCGGGTGCGTTTCGCCCATCAATGTTAAATCTCCGGTGATTGTGAAGTTCTTACCATTTTCTAGATCACTAACCGCTTTAGAAACAAAGGTGATGGACGGATGCTCTGCCGATTTAAACCAAGATCCGGATAACTTTTTATTGAAATCTTCCTCTTCAGGAAACGGGAAGTCCGTGTCGAGCGAATCAACTTTAATATTGACGCTCACCGAGCTTTTAGAGAAATCCGCGCTGTTCAGGTCAAGATCAGCGTTAAAGCTATTAAAGCGGCCAACATAGGTCGAAAAACCTAGATGACTTACCTTCCACAATACGCTGGCGTGAGTGGGATCCACTTCATACTCGCCTGAGGGCACGCCCTCGAGTGGGTTTGCTGAGGCATTTAACGCTGGCATTAGTGCCAAAATGGCAACAAAGGCTACAGTGAGGCGACGTGCGGAGCTAAATATGTTCATAATATCTCGTTGAAGTGGAGTGTTAATAAGGATGTTAGTGTACTCATAAACCGTGAATTAGGGGTAGAACCTATCATTATGTTTAAATGACCTGACAAATAGCGTATTTCACACGTGATTCTAAACTAGGTATAACCATGAAGACTCTCATCAAACTCGCGTACGGTCTGTTGTTAAGTAGCTGCAGCGCTTTATGCCTGTCCGGCGATTTCACTACGGTCTATTTAGTTCGCCACAGCGAAAAAAACTTAACCATCAAACAAGACCCTCCGCTGACACAAAGCGGTTTAGAACGCGCTGAAAGCTGGGCTAAGGTGTTCAGTGAAATTCAGTTAGACGCGGTTTACAGCACCGACACCCAACGGACTCGTGATACCGCTCAACCAACCGCAAATAAGCAAGGCTTGAAGACAACTCTCTATTCACCTGCGGATCTGACTCGATCAAGCTTGTTAAGCGCTCATCAAGGTAAGTCAATTTTGATTGTCGGGCACAGCAACACAACACCAGCTTTAGTAAATTCGTTAGTGAAAAAGGAACAGTTCATCGACATGGACGAAGCAACAGATTTTTCCAGCCTATTCATCGTAACAATGAGCGAGGACAGCGCAAACGCGCAGCGCTTACACATGCCTATAGCAACAACTAAACCGCTTACTGACCGATAAACTGCTCCGCATCTAAGCCGTAACAAGTATCGTCAAGCTCCGCAACCAGCTCAAAACTGGCTAGTGTTTTGGGTAGTTCGTATCGGTAGAAAAATCGGCACGCGGCCAATTTACCGTGATAGAAAGCCTTATCGCTGTCTGGCCCAGAGTTAAGCCCACTCGATGCGGCTACCGCTTGCTTTAGCCACATCCACGCAATCACAACATGCCCCACCGCGTCTAAAAACAAGGTGGCATTAGCTAAGGCTAAGGCTGGATCATCGGCCTTGGCGACCGCCT
>CALKRK010000269.1 GCA_937989675.1 uncultured Arenicella sp.
GGCGCTCGGCGCGTTAAAGTTGCTCGGCTGCTGTTCACTGGTGCCGGTGAAGTCAATGGTCGCTGTTTGGCTATCCTGATCGACTTTGATGGCGACTTTAATCACAGCACCAGAATCTATTTCATGCGTGAAATTGCTATCGTTCATTTTGCGAATAACTTTTTTGACTGCCTGTTCTGCGCTGTCTTGGATATGACCCATATAGGCTTGTACTGTTTCAAGGCCATAGCTCTTGGTTAGCTTTTTTAGTTCATTAACACCCGTGTTGTTCGATGCGATTTGCGCCATCAAGTCGGCGATATTTTGGCTAATGTTTCTTGCGGGATATTGTCCAGAGCCTAAAGCTTCTTCAATCGCATTGGATTGAAAAATACCCTGATCCACCAATTTCAAACAATCGATGACAATACCCTCTTCGTGTATCGTTTTACCTAAGGGAGACATTGAACCCGGCGCGATGCCACCGACATCTTCATGATGTGCACGACTAGCAACGTAAAACATGATGCTTTCATCGTCGTCAAATACAGGAGTAATCACGGTGATATCTGGTAAATGAGAACCACCGTTGTAAGGATTGTTTTGGACAAATACGTCGCCCAGTTGTATCGTTTGGCCGCTTTCGATAACCACCCGAACACTTGAATCCATGGATCCAAGGTGAACCGGTACATGCGGTGCGTTAGCTACCAAACTGCCGTTTTGATCGAAAATAGCGCAGGAAAAATCAAGTCGCTCTTTAATATTGACCGATTGGGAGGTGTTACGCAGAACAATTCCCATTTGTTCAGCGACTGACATAAATAGATTATTAAATATTTCCAGCGTAACAGGGTCACACTTAGCACTCTTGTTAGCAGTGTTGATACTTTGTGTGTGATTTATTTTCTCTAACACTAAATGATTGTGTTGCGTAACCTTAGCCATCCAGTTTTTTTCTACAACGATGGTGCCAGTTGGTTCAATGATAATCGCTGGGCCAGAAAACTCATGACCATAAGTCAGAGATTCGATTTCATACACCGGGGTGTCGTGCCATTCACCGCCGCTGTAGACCTTCTGAGTATCAACTGCCTGAGGAGCTAAGTCAGTTGCTTGACTGGTTAATTTTTCCGAAGCCGATTCACCGCCACCAAAAGACGTTACGCCTAAGGTCTCAAGAATAATAGCCTTATCGTTCGCGACGAAGCCGTATTGACGTAAGTGCTGAGCTTCAAAAGCCTCACGCATTTTGTCGCAGTCATTTACGTCGATTTGAATAGTGGTGTCCGTTCCTTTGTAACGCAGTAACACCCAAGGTTTGTGTTTAATGTCGGCTTCTCTTAAACCTTGCTCAGACAGATCGATCAAGTTCTCCTTAATCAACGAAGTCATATTGCTTTTTAGTTCAGCCATAACGCCTTCATGTAATTCATTTTCTATCACTTTTTGGCGCTCTGTACTTATATCAGCAAGCCCCATACCGTAAGCTGAGAGAACGCCGGATAACGGATGCAAGAAAATCTTTTTCATACCAAGGCGCTCAGCAACTAAGCACGCATGTTGCCCGCCTGCGCCGCCAAAGCAATTAAGTACATATTCTTTCAAATTGTATCCGCGCGATACAGATATCTTCTTAATGGCTTGCGCCATATGTTCAATCGCTATGTCGAGAAACCCTTCGGCAACCTTTTCGGGTGGGCGATTGTCACCTATTTGTTTCGCTACTTCAGCAAACGCATTAATGGCGGCCTCTTTGTCTAGTGGTTCATTTTGTTCAGGCCCGAATATTTTGGGAAAATAGTTTGGCTGAACTTTACCTAAGCAGACATTGATATCAGTAACAGCTAAGTGCCCACCGCGCCGATAACAAACTGGCCCAGGGTTTGCGCCAGCCGAATCAGGCCCGACTCGAAAACGGTTACCGTCATATGCAAGGATAGAGCCGCCACCAGCAGCAACTGTGTGAATGTGCATCATAGGCACACGCATCCTAACCCCGGCAACCTCCGTCTCATAGGCTTTTTCATAGTCACCCGCGAAGTGTGAGACATCGGTTGATGTACCGCCCATATCAAAACTAATGATTTTGTCGAACCCAGCAATTTTGGCGGTATGAGTTGCACCAACTATCCCTCCGGCTGGTCCAGAGAGAATAGCGTCGCGTCCGCGAAACTTTGTCGAATCAGTTAACCCACCTGACGATTGCATAAAAAGAAGTTTGCCTGGTTCACCTTGGCTTCCAATAGCATCGGCGATCCTACCAATATAGCTTTGGAGTATCGGTGTTAAATATGCGTCGACAACAGTGGTTTCTCCGCGCGGCACAATCTTACTCAACGGAGAAACTTCATGGCTCATGGAGATTTGCTGAAACCCAACTTCAGTAGCAATGTCAGCTACTTGTCTTTCATGATCGGAATACTTATAGGCGTGCATAAGCACTATCGCGATTGAGCGATAGCCTTTGTTATAAGCTTCAGCTAAAGAAGCTCGGGTGTGGTCGAGGTCGATTTCAATTGAAACCTCTCCATCTGAATGGACACGCTCCCTTATGCCAATAACCTCATTATAGAGCAGATGAGGCTTTTGAATATTGAGTGCAAAGGTTTTAGGCCTCGCTTGATGACCAATTTCCAATAGATCGTTTAACCCGTCAGTAATCGCTAACACGGTCGGTGCTCCTTTGCGCTCAAGTAATGCATTGGTGGCTACCGTAGTTCCCATTTTTATTGCCCGAATAGCATTCGAGGGTATTGCTTGATCATTGTCTATATCTAAAAAACTGCGCACTGCATGTAACGCTGCATCTTCATAAGCTTCAGGGTTCTCAGACAAAAGCTTGCGAGTAAGTAATTTTCCATCTGGGCTTTTTGCTACTACATCGGTGAACGTTCCACCTCGATCTACCCAAAACTGCCATTGTTGTTTTGGAAGGCTTGCCGATTCTAAAGTCACGATATTTCCTAAGTTGATGTTATTAGATAACGATCTCATTATGTTGACAAATTATCAACGTTATGTCAATGTCGTGTTTACATATGCCTAATTGGCTTTGTTCGTAAATGGTAGAGAGTAGTTTTAAACGAGTGCTCTAAGAGCTTGACGTACTGAATTAATGAACTTGGAGAGCAGAAAAATGATGTTTTACTTATATAGAAAAATGAGGAAACGACAGGAGATAAGTATGATGAAAAATTTTAGAAATCGATTGATAATCGCAAGTGTACTATCACCCTTAGTAACGCTAGGTGTTACTGCCAACTTTGCCCATGCCCAAGAAGAAGAGGATGTGGCTTCTTTAGAAGAGGTTGTGGTATTAGGTTCGAGAATTAAAAGAAAATCTCAAGCCGCTACGTCGACTCCTCTTGCTAGTTTTGGAACTGACGACCTAAAAAATATTGGCGCCAAAGACACGCGCGATTTAATTCAAACCCTGACGATAAACTCAGGCTCGCAAAACAATTCAGATAACCTATCTCAGAATTTTACCGTTGGTACGTCGAACGTAAATCTACGCGGATTAGGTGTATCTTCTACCCTAGTACTATTAAATGGTAAACGCCAAGTCACCTCTTCTGTAGTCACTGACGAAGGTGCTAGTTTTGTTGATACAGCTTCATTAGTGCCAGCCTTGGCCATCGAGCGCGTTGACATCTTGAAAGATGGTGCATCAGCACTTTACGGCTCAGATGCCGTTGCTGGTGTGGCAAATTTTGTGACGCGTGACTCATTCAATGGTGTTGAAATTGAATTAGAATCACGTAGTAGAACCAGTAATGGTTCGCAAGACGATACAAATATAGACTTTGTTTATGGTGGCGATGTTGGCGAAAGCGGTCATGTACTGCTAGCAGCTAGCTATCTAAGCCGTAGCAGCTTGCTACTTGATGAAACCGATTTTTTGGTAAGAGGCTTAGAAGGCAGTAGCACTAGTGGGTTTGGTAATCCTGGCACCTTCAGATTGCCGAACGGCGACATTGTTCCCGACCCTAACTGCGCGGCCAATGGCGGTTTTGTGCGTGGAAACTTCTGCCGCTTTGATTTTGGCCCACAAGTAACTGCCGTACCTGATGAGCGTCGTCTGCAAGGGTTTGCTCGTGCTAACTGGGATTGGAGTGATACAACCAAGGCTTGGGCGGAACTGGGTTTTGCACGCAATAATATTTCTCGAGAGGTCTCGCCTAGCTTCCCAGTTTTAAATACTCCAACGATTCCGGCAAACAATCCAGGTAACCCATTTGGTGTTGAAGTCGATTTCTTTAGTCGCCCTTTTGGCGCAGGTCAGCCCACCGAGATCAATTTATATGATCACTCTACCACTCGCTTTGCATTTGGTTTCGAAGGTCAATTTACTGATTCTCTTTCATGGGACGCCTCGTTTGTTCGGGCTGCGAATGACGCTGTGCTTAACCCGCGTGACGTCATAGCCGCAAATTATCAAGCGGCTCTAAATGGCTTTGGCGGCATTAACTGTGATGCAGCTAACTCGGCTCCAGGCACAAACGGATGTTTGTTTTTCAATCCAACAAGCATTAATGATCCTGTAAATCAGCAGCTTCGTAATTTCATTATTGGTGATTATGTTGGAGACACTGAATCGGAACTGACTTCCTATGAAGGCACTATTACAGGCAATGATTTATTCGCGCTAGCGGGTGGTTCAGCAGGTTTTGCATTGGGTTTCCAATATCGTGAGGAGTCATTGACAGCGGTTTACGATTCAATTACCCAACAAGACGGATTCGCATTTTTAATCGGTAACACTAACTTCTCAGGTGAGCGTGACGTTACCGCATTATTTGCAGAGATATTGTTACCCTTTGCCGATAACTTAGAGGTAAGCGCCGCAGTTCGTTATGAAGATTATGGCAGCGGTGTTGGTGATACCACCGATCCAAAATTATCCTTTCTTTGGACACCCTCTGACGCACTATCACTACGCGGCTCTATTGGTACATCTTTTCGAGCACCATCTGTTCACCAATTACTTGGTGCGCAAACAAACTTCGCTAATATTAGCGACCCAAATAACGGTGGTTCATCTACCTTTGGTGGTAATCGAACAATTGGTGATCCTAATCTTGAGCCTGAAACATCGACCGCGTTTAATCTAGGCGCGTCTTGGGCCGTAGCCAATTGGGATATCGACTTTGACTACTGGGATTTCTCTTTTGAAGATGTTCTAACTCGAGAGAATGCACAAGCGATTGTTAATCTAAATCCAAACGATCCAACCAGAGTCGAGCGCACATCGGCTGGAACCGTTGCTATCGTTAACACTCGTTTTGTTAATGCGACCGCTATCGACACGTCTGGTTTTGACTTGAATGTTCGTGGCCTATTCGATACAAGTATAGGCTTGCTCTCTCCGAGTTTTAGCGCTACCTATGTGACTTCTTATGACATCACAACAGCAAACGGCACAGTGATTGACGGTGCTGGCGCGCTAAATCGATCTAACGTTGGCAACCCAACGCCAGAGCTTCGAGCTAACTTGGGCTTGAACTGGAACAATGGGCCACATAGTGCAAACGTCTTCTATCGATACATCGACAGCTATGAGCGTAATGAAGCCAACAATACAGACCCCATTGATTCGTTCGGCCAAGTCGATCTTCAATACAGTGTATTGCTAGGCAGTTTCTTACGCGAAGATTCAGAAACGTCACTCACAATCGGCTTGATTAACGCCTTTGATGAAGATCCACCATTCGTTGCAATTGCAGGTAGCTATGATCCACGAACCGGCGACCCTCGAGGACGAAGAGCATACGTGAAACTCGGTTTAAGCTTTTAAAGTTAAGCATTAAATAAATGCTCGGCTAATAATCTGCCACTCAATTAAACGGGGGTGGCAGATTTTTTTTGCCATTTTGAAAGAGGTGCAATAACGTATTACTGACTCTTCTAGGGCTAAGAAAATTCTTTGCAATAGAAGCGTTTTGACTATTTTAAACTTACGAATTTCTGCTTGATATTTGGTGATGTGCACAACTTGCACGCAAATGCGTTTAAACACTTGATGCCGCTTTGGAGTAGATTAATGATTGCTGGTTGGAGTTGGGTTTTGTGGCTAAGAATTTCAATTAGGCAAGGTGGACTCTGATGAAAAACTTCTTAAGTATCATTGCTGCGTTGGGGCGCTTAGCGTCCTTCGCCCTGCCAGTGGGGCTGGTCATGGGGCTGGTATTTCCCACGCTGGCTGACTTACTTAAGGCCTACCTTATCCCAACTCTCTTTTTAACGCTTACGCTTTCATTGTTGTGTACGCCCACCGAGAGACTAAGAAAGTCTTTTTTACGTACTAGACTGTTGTTTGGAGCAACATCTTGGATACTAATAATCAGTCCTATTCTGGTTTTCTGGTCAGTGTCATTCGTGGATATTCAACAATCAATTGCGCTGGCGGCGGTGTTGGCGGCGGCGGCTCCGCCTGTCACAGCCGCGGCGGCCATTGCCTTATTCCTGAGACTAAACACAGCGATTGTTGCGTGCGTGACCGTGCTTTCAATGCTCTTTGCGCCAATAACCTTACCGCTCGTGCTTAAATATCTAGTTAGCACGAACTTAGATTTAAACTTATGGTCTATTGGCTTTCAATTGGTCGTATTCATTTTCACATGTTTTGGTGTGGCGATGCTGTTAAAGCTTGTATTGGGGGAGCAGAAAATCACCAATAACAAGCTAGTCTTTGATGGTGTATCAGTCATATCAATTATTCTTTTTACAATTGGAGTCATGAGCGGTGTCTCAGCCTTAATAGTCGATCGCCCATGGTTTGTGCTTGAAAATCTTATCGTCTCCAGCGCACTGGTGTTATTCCTTTACTTGATCACAACAGTTGTGTTCTGGCCTGCGGGTAAAAGTTCGTCGATGGCCATCGCTATCGCCAGCGGAAATTGTAATCTGGGGCTGATGTATATTGCTCTACTTGGTAAAGTAGATACAGATGTGCTTGTCTACTTTAGTATCGGACAAATCCCTATGTATACGCTGCCATCTCTATTGGCTCCGCTAGTAAGAAAGTTGCGCGACAATAAACCCGATTGAATTACTCATATCACGCGACAACATTGTTCACGAACTTAAACCCATCTTTTTTCCCTGAGGGCAATGGATGCCACTCTAGCTCTTGCTAAACAACACCAACCCTTTCAGCAAATTATAAGCCTCATTTAGCTGATAATCTCGAGCCAATAATTCACTGATCTCAGCATCCTTTTCACCCTCGGCGGCGGCTTGTTCGTCTACTTCATTCTCTAAATGACCTGGTAAATCGTTTTCCGTAATACGCTTTAAGGCCTTCTTCCGATCTTTAAATTCACGATACTCAATGTGCACATCTGGAACAATCCCGGCCGCTTGTATTGAGTTACCGTTTGGCGTGTAATAGCGCGCGGTTGTAAGTTTAATGGCTTCTTGCTCTCCGATATTCATCACGGTTTGTACGGAGCCTTTACCAAACGATGGTGTGCCTAAGATTAATGCGCGTTCATGGTCTTGCAACGCCCCGGCGACGATTTCAGACGCGCTAGCGGTGCCGCCATTTATCAGAACAACAACCGGTTTCCCATCAAGTAGGTCAGTTTGAGTAGCATCGTATTTTTGGTCATTTTCGGCGTGCCGGCTTTTCGTTGTGACAATCGTGCCACCAGTTAACATTGTGTCCGCTATTGACACAGCGCTGGTTAACAAACCACCAGGGTTATTGCGTAAATCCAGCACTAAGCCCCTAAAGCCTGATTCATCACGCAACATTTTCAGCTGTTTTCGAAAGTTCTCCGCGGTGGCTATTTGAAATTGCGACACCCGGATGTAACCGATGTCGTCGCTTAAACGTTTTCGCTTAACGCTGCTTAAGCGCACCACGGCTCGTTTTAACTCAAGATCAAAGGGTTCGGGTTCAGCTTCTCGCAAAATCGTTAGCGTAATAGAAGTGCCCGGTTCACCGCGCATTTCCTCGGTCGCTTCTTGCAAACTTAACCCTGAGACGGTCTTTCCATCAATTCGAATAATCAGATCACCCGTCTGAATCCCCGCCCTCGCTGCTGGTGTATCGTCTATCGGAGCAATCACTTTTACGAAGCCTTCATCCATCACTACTTCCATACCTAGGCCATTAAATGCCCCGCGAGTACCCTCATTTAGTTCCTCAAAGCGCTCATCTTTCAGGTAAACCGAATGCGGGTCTAGGCCGTTTAGCATGCCTTCCACTGCGTATCGCAATAACTCTTCGTCACTAACGGGTTCTACATAGTTAAGTTTTATACGTGTGAATATATCGGCGAAGGAGCGAATTTGATCCAGCGGCAATGGAGTTAACGCTTGAGTTTCGCTCTGCTCTTGGGTTTCCACAGTTTCATTTTGCGCTACGGCTAAAGAGAAGGGAAACAGTGCACAAACAAGCAATGATAGATGGTGAAGCTTAATCTTTTTCATAATCTTAAAGAATTTTCTTTCGCGAATTATTAACAGTGACTTTTAATCGATAATTACTGACACCAGGAAGCCGGGTCTACTGGCGTCGCATTGTTGCGAATTTCAAAGTATAGCCCGGTCGATTTGAGGCCTCCCGTTACACCAGATTTAGCAATCAACTCATTGGTATCAACAGTATCGCCAACGCGCTTATAGAGCAACTCATTATGGCCATACAAACTAATATGATCGTCGCCATGGTCAACAATTATGAGCAAACCATAACCTTTTAAGAAATCAGCAAACAAAACTCGACCTCGGAAAATGGATTTCACTGGCGCCGCCCCATCCGTTTCAAAAAAAACACCTTCTGAACGCATACCTGATTCAGGCAATCGGCTCCCGTATCGCGTTTTGGCTTTTCCACTTACAGGGTAGTTCAAACGCCCTTTCTGTTTGCGAAAACCTCCCTTAACTGGGGTTCTTATAGCAGAAGGAGTAGTCGTCTTATTTTGCGCATCTCTACGTGCCTGTTCCTCCGCCCTTTTTTCTTCTATGCGCCTTAATTCTTCTTTTTGTTTCGCTATTTGTTGTATCAGTTTATTTAGCCTAGCGCGATCTTGTTTTAACTTTTCTAGTTTTCCTTTTGAGTCGCCCACTTTTTTGTTAAGCGAAGCGACCGTTGATGCACGTTGCTTTTTGGTAGATTGCCATTGATCTTGTAGTTGATTCTGGCGTTCGCGCTCTACGACTAGCTCAGACATTGATTTCTGTTGTTGTACATAGATTTCTCTAGTCTCCGAAATCTGCGCTTGAACCTCATCATATTTTTGTTTTAGCGCCGCGGAGAAGTAACTATGATAGTTATTCAAACGGCCGACTGCATAAGGGTTTTGCTGATTTAGAAACCGTTTCCAATAGTTATTTTTTCCTTGCTTGTAGCGGCTTTTTAACAGCTTCGCAAACACCTCGCGATTCTGATTCTGAGATTTTTTTGCGTCATCGAGTTGCGTGCCTAATCGCGCTATCTCATTTTGTTTTTCAGTAAGTTTCTTACTGGTCTCTACTAAACTTTTCTGCAAATTTGCCAACTTATTTTCTATGCTAAACAGTTTATCTTGCTCTGTTTTTAGCAAAGCTTTATTCGCATTTAGATTGCGGCTGATTTTCTCGATTTGGTCGCCAATATCATCTATAGATTTTTGATATTCGTTTTCACTTTGCGCGTAAACAATTTGGCCAACCGCACAAACAACGGTGATCATGGATATCTGGATGAGTTTTAGCACTTTAAACATAAATGATGTGCGGAATCTAATCGCGTTAAATCTCTCGGTTTTCGTTGCCCTTAGGCGTTCAATTAAAGGTGCTGTGCTGTATAATGCGCTGCTGTTTCGATTATAGCTTGGGCACTCACCGCTCACACGTTTTATGTTCGTAGAATTTGTTAACCAAAATATTTGGTGGTTTGTCGCGCTAGCGTTAGTCTTTAATTTACTGTTGTTCTCCTATCTTAGGAGCGGAGTAAAGGGCGCTAATAAAGTGTCGGTGCTGGAAATGCCTGCGTTACAACGGAAAGGGCGTTCGGTAATAATTGATGTGAATAGACCTGAGCATTTCAATGCTGGCCACATCCCTAAATCCGAGAATTTCCAACTCGAGGAGCTTAAGGCTGACAACAAAGCTTTGATGAAACACAAGGATAAGACCGCTATCATTGTTTGCCAAACCGGCTCTCGCAGTGCGACGGCTGCCAAACAACTGATAGATCTAGGCTTTACTAATATCAATATTCTGAGTGGTGGTTTGATTTCCTGGAGCAAGGAAAACCTGCCCATCACCAGCTCAAATTAGGAATTTCTAAGAGAATAAAACCATGGCTGAAGAGCAAAAAAAGAACGCGTTCGATATTCGAAAAATTTACCTTAAGGATGCATCACTCGAATGTCCTAACTCGCCAAGCACCTTTTTGAAGGACCCAGGCCAACCTGAAGTTGGCATCGAGGCTACGATAAAGTCTACAGGGCTTGATCAGGAGGATTTTTACGAGGTTGTTCTAGGAATGACGGTGACCTCAAAGATCGGCGACGAAACCGCATTCTTAGTAGAAGTCCAGCAGGCTGGTATTTTTCACATTGTTGGTTTACCGAAAGAAGATTTACCTTTGGCGCTTGAGATAGCTTGCCCCAATGTGCTACTACCATTTGCTCGCGAGGCAGTTTCTGACTTGGTCGGTAAAGCAGGCTTTCCACAGTTGTTATTATCGCCGATTAATTTTGAATCTCTCTACCAACAAAAACAGGCGCAGTTACAAAAGCAGGCTGAAGCAGCGCAGCAGAATAGCAACGCAGCTGCACAGACAGATGAGACTGAGAGTAAGCCAGCTCACTGATCATATATCAAGCTAGATTGACAACACTAAATCAGGCTTCTTTTTTCAAAGACGTCTAACTTTTGTTAGTTCTGCTTATGAAGCTTATTTAATAGGCTGCGCTTTTCACGAAGCGCAGCTATAATCGGTCCATAAGGAACAATCGGACTAAACAAATGCAAGCATTTCCCCGTACCCTGCAGATTTTGCTATTGATGTGTTCAATCGCGTTTATGAGTGGCTGTTCTACTCTTTCGAAAAACGACGACCCAAATAGGCAAATCAGCGCCGACCCACTTGAAGGATTTAATCGCGCTTCATATACGTTTACTAATGCGGCTGACAAGGCAATATTGCGCCCTGTAGCAAAAGCCTATGACACAGTACTGCCAAGACCGGCTAAACGGGGCGTTGGAAATTTTTTCAGTAATCTCGGGGAACCTATAAACTTGGTTAACAACCTGTTACAAGGTAAGGTTGATGGGGCTCTACATTCTACTTATCGATTTGTTGTCAACAGCACAATCGGCTTGTTTGGATTATTTGACGTAGCCGATTCTTACGATGTTGATGAGAAACCGGAGGATTTCGGCCAAACATTAGCAGCCTGGGGTGCAAAACCAGGCCCTTACATATTTATCCCATTGTTAGGCCCTTCTAATTTAAGAGATGGTACTGCCGGCCTTATTGGAGATTTTGGTCTTAATCCAATTAATCAAATCTCAGATAGTACCGGCACTCGCTTTGGATTATACGTATTAAATGTCGTCGACAGTCGCGCTCAGCTACTTGGTACAGACGAGGTTTTAGATAAACAACTCGACCCCTATCTATTTCTTAAAACGGCATTTGAAACGTCACGTATTCGCGCTATATACGACGGCGACCCACCAGAGCAAGAGGACGATTTCGACTTCTAATTGCGGTCTACACTTAAAAATTAGGCGTTGCCGATGGCCTACTACGCTGTAGGAGATATTCAGGGTTGTTACGACCCCCTATCGAGATTACTTGATCAAGTTAATTTTGATCAGAGTAAAGATACACTGCTCTGTGTCGGTGACCTAGTAAACCGAGGACCAAAATCTCTTAAAACTCTGAAACTCTTAAAATCTCTTGAAAATCAAGTGGTTAGCGTTTTAGGAAATCATGATATTCATCTTTTATCTATGCTATATGGGGTCAGAAAACCTCGCTCCTTAGACACTTTGGATAGCATTCTAAACTCATCACACGCGCAAGACCTTGCTGATTGGCTACGCTTTAAACCACTTCTCGAGGTGAATGAACAACGTAAATTTATTTTATGTCACGCTGGCATATACCCATGGTGGACACTCAAACAAGCGAAAAAGCATTCGCGTGATGTCGAAAAAATTTTTCGAGATGAGAACAAATGTATTAAATTGCTCAAGCGAATTTACAGTAACCAGCCAAGCAAATGGACGGACGAGCTTGGAAAAATACAACGCCGAAGATTTACAATAAACGCATTTACAAGAATGCGTTTTTGTAGCCCGAAAGGCCATCTAAATCTAACCGAAAGCGGATTTAAGGGCAAAGGTCGAAAAAACCGACTTCCTTGGTTTGAGTTTCACAATAAGTCTACCAAGGACTACCGAATTATTTTTGGGCATTGGTCCGCCCTAGGCTTGTTGAATACACCAACACATCTTTGCCTTGACACGGGGTGTGTCTGGGGGCGACACCTTACCTTAGCCAAGATACCTAAATCTCCCACCAAAAAGGTTACACTGTTTACAGAACCCTACTAATACGACTTTAATGACAAACTTAAAACAACTCTCATTGGCGTTTTCAGTCACGGCTGAAACCTATTTTGTCGAGCAACAATCCGACCCCAACACTAATCGCTTCGTTTTCTCCTACACTATTAGAATAGAAAACAATTCTGACGTTCCGTGCCAATTGCTTTCACGCCATTGGGTTATTCAAGACGCCAACAGAAAAGTGGAAGAAGTTTACGGTGAAGGTGTGATCGGAGAACAACCATTAATTCAGCCAAAGCATTTTTATCAATATTCCAGCGGCGCGATGTTGGAAACGGATATCGGTACTATGGAAGGTCGCTATTTTATGATTTGCAATTCAAATGATGTCGGTGACCAAGAATTCGAAGTAACCATTCCTAGATTCACACTATCAGTTCCAAGAACTTTGCATTAAAACTGAATTCAAATTGATTATTTTTTAATCAAAAAATAGCCCCGTTTTAGCCCTTGATTACGGGTAAGTTCCCTGAATTCTCAAAAGTATGCGCGAGAGCAGCCAAAAACATCTTTTTTCTAGGCCTAAAAATGTTATAAGTTTTTGTTTTTAAAGAACTTATTTAAACATCCAGATTATTAACTGTGAAGGCGTTTTTCTCTATGAAATCTCTTCGCGGTTCAACCTGATCTCCCATTAAAATGGTAAATGTATCATCAGAAGAAACATCGTCTTCAATCACCACTTTCAGGAGTCGACGCACCTCAGGATCCATGGTTGTTTCCCAAAGTTGATCAGGGTTCATTTCACCCAGACCTTTGTAACGTTGAACGTTCAAACCTTTCTTGGCCGACGTCATTAAAAAATCCAGTGCTTGAGAGAATTCATTGCATTCTTTTTCACTCTCGCCTCGCTTGACGACAATATTGTTGCCAAGCGTTGATTCTAGTTTTTCAGCCAGACCTTTAATCGAGGTATATTCCGGTGAACTCCAAAACGCAGAATTGAATTCACTTTCTGACGTCATACCATGCAAGCGACGCTCAATATTCAATGTTGTCGTACCATTACGCACCACAGACAATTTATATTGAGGTGACTCATAACCCTCTTTGTTCAGGCTTTCTTCTATCGACTGAACCACTTCATCACTCAATTTTGATTCGTCTACAGATTGATCTATAAGCGCTTTTAGTACTGTCGGATCGTAATCCTGGCTCAACCGTGCAATGGTTTTTTCAACAGATAGGTATTCACGGCAAAGGCTCCCTAGTTCTTCACCGGAGATTGTATTGCCTGTATCTGCACTCCGAACCTCAGCTTTTTGTAATGCCAGTTCGAGTAAATAAATTTCATACTCTAGGTCATCCTTTACATAGCGTTGTGATTTACCCTTACCCACTTTATAAAGCGGTGGCTGCGCTATATAAATGTAACCTTTTTCGATTAACTCGGGCATTTGACGATAGAAAAACGTCAACAGCAAGGTACGAATATGCGAGCCGTCTACGTCGGCATCGGTCATGATAATAATACGATGATACCTAAGCTTTTCGATATTAAAATCTTCTGCTCCGATTCCAGCGCCTAAAGCGGTAATAAGAATAGTAATTTCATCCGACGTCAGCATTTTGTCGAACCGGGCCTTTTCTACGTTAAGAATTTTACCTTTTAGCGGCAAAATAGCTTGAAAAGAACGGTCTCTCGCTTGCTTTGCTGATCCACCGGCAGAATCACCCTCCACCAGATATATTTCAGAAAGCGCTGGATCTTTGAGTTGGCAATCAGCTAACTTACCTGGAAGACCACCTAGATCAAGCGCACCCTTTCGGCGAGTCATCTCTCGAGCTTTACGCGCGGCATCTCGTGCACGAGCCGCATCGACAATCTTCTCAGCTATTCGTTTTCCTTCACTTGGGTTCTCCAACAGAAAGTCGGACAACTTCTCATTCATTACAGACTCTACAACGCCTTTCACCTCAGATGACACCAATTTATCTTTGGTTTGAGATGAAAATTTTGGATCCGGTACTTTGACTGATAACACAGCGGTCAAACCCTCTCGCGAGTCGTCTCCGCTCACTGATACCTTTTCTTTCTTAGCTAGACCAGATTCTTCGATATAGTGGTTTAGCGTCCTTGTTAAGGCACCTTTAAACCCAGATAAATGGGTACCACCATCTCGTTGTGGGATATTGTTGGTATAACAAAAAATGTTTTCTTTATACGAATCATTCCATTGCAACGCCACTTCTACAGTTACACCATCTCGCTCACCGGTAACCTGAATAATGTCCTTATTCAGCGGTGTTTTCATTTTATTTAGATGTTCCACAAACGCGGCTATACCGCCCTCATATTGGAAAACCTCATGTTTCTTAGAACGTTCATCCGTAAGCTCAACCCGCACACCTGAATTTAAAAACGATAACTCTCTTAATCGCTTAGCAAGAATATCGTAACTGTATTCGGTGATGGAAAATATATCCGCGCTAGGCTTAAAAGTAACCTTAGTTCCGGTTTTATCCGTTGTGCCGACTTCCTTAATATCTGCCTGAGGTACGCCTAAGTGATATTCTTGAAAGTAAGACTTACCTTCACGATTAATCTCTAGCTTTAACCAATCAGACAGAGCGTTAACAACAGAGACACCAACACCATGCAAACCACCAGACACTTTATAGGAGTTTGAATCGAACTTACCGCCTGCGTGTAGCACTGTCATTATGACTTCAGCGGCAGACTTGCCCTCGTCCTCTAGGATCCCTACCGGTATACCTCGGCCATCATCCCAGACTGAAATAGAATTGTCTTGGTTAATGACTACGTTAACACCAGTACAATGCCCAGCAAGCGCTTCGTCAATAGAGTTATCTACGACCTCGAAAACCAAGTGATGCAGACCAGTACCATCGTCAGTATCTCCGATATACATCCCTGGACGCTTTCTGACCGCATCTAAGCCCTTTAAAACCTTAATACTACTGGAATCGTAACTCATTCTTTTTGTCTTCTAGAGAGGGTGTTTATAAGCCTCCTATTGTACCAAATTTTAAGGGGCGAGGCACCAAATCATATGGCTCTGAGAGACAAGTTTAGCCCTAATGTTTCACGTGGAACATCTTCTGCTTGGTAGCCTATCATTTGGTCTGTTCCACGTGGAACATCGTCAACGTAATGTTTCGGGAAATAATAAACGAGCGTAAAAAAGGCCGACTAAATATAGTCAGCCTCTCACTACAAGAGCCCCTTTGCTTAAAGCCGCATAGGCATAATCAAATAAAGAGTTTCATCAGACTCGGCTGCGTGAAAAGTACAGCTGGTGTTCGGGTCCAGTAAACCAAGATCAATCTCCTCAGACTCACAGGCTTTTAAAGCCTCGAGCAAATAATTAACGTTGAAGCCTATTTCGATTGCCGAACCACTATAAGACACTTCCATCTCATCTTTTGCGTGTTCCTGATCTGGGTTATGAGAACGAACCTGAAGCAAGTTGTTGTCAACACTTAAGGAAACACCACGGAATTTTTCATTACTAAGAATTGCGGCCCGACTCAAAATATTAATTAAATTCTCTCGATTGATAATAATATGCTTATCAAGATTCGCTGGAATTACTTTTTCATAGTCAGGAAAACGGCCGTCAATCAATTTGGAAATAAACAGGAAATTACCTGATTGGATAGAAATATGGCTTGAGTTTAGCTTAACGTTGACCAACTCATCACTATTGGCATCAACGAATTTCCCTATTTCCAGTACTGCTTTGCGAGGAACAATGCTTTGCACAAGATCGATACCCAAAGGTTCAACCATGATTTGTGTTTTAGCTAAACGATGCCCATCGGTAGCGACGGACAATATGTGATCTTCATGAATTTCCAACAGTAAGCCATTAAGGAAATAGCGTACATCTTGTTGTGCCATCGAAAATGAAGTACGGGTCAACAAGCTATTAAGTTGCTTCTGAGCTAACGTAAACTCATGTTTCCATTGAGTTTCTTCCAATCTAGGAAAATCATCCGCAGATAGTGTCTGTAAAGTAAATCGACTCTTACCTGCTTTTACAACCATTTTGTTATCTTGTTCAACAACCAGCGAAAGCTCAGATTCGTTAGGTAACGACCTGCAAATATCATAAAGCTTACGAGCAGATACGGTTGTTTTTCCGTCTGTACCATTAACGTTGTCAACACGGGTCGTAATTTCAGTTTCTAAATCAGAACCAACTAATGTCAAAGTAGATTGATTTAGCTCTAAATACACGTTACCTAATATTGGTAAAGTCTGTCGTTTCTCAACCACTCCAATGATCTGAGACAGCGGGTTTTCCAGAGTTTCCTTTTGTATATTTATATTCATGTGTGTTTACGTATATTTATTTACTGTTATTACTAGTGCTGTATATAACTCTAAAATTCCTAAATTAGCCTTAAATATCAATGGTTTATGTGAATAAAAACCTGTTGATAAATCAGCTAGCAATCCACTAATAAGTTGTTAATGAATTGTGGATAAAACTTACTCGTCGATAATACCGTATTTATACAGAAGTTATCCACAGGCTAGTTTAGGTTCAATCTTCGCACCAGCTTCAAAACATGGCTAACGGTTCCTAGACCGACAGGATTTTCTGCAAGCTGTTGTAATCCTCGTTGATCTTAGAATCTGTCTTAGTTAGTTCGTCTACTTTCTTGCAAGCGTGAATGACTGTTGTGTGGTCTCGCCCGCCGAATGCGTCGCCGATATCGGGCAGGCTCATATTGGTTAACTCTTTTGCTAACGCCATCGCGACTTGTCTTGGTCTAGCGATTTGCCGGTTACGTCGTTTGGATTTCAAATCTGAAACACGAATACTGTAGAACTCTGCTACTGTCTTTTGAATATTCTCTATTGATATCTTGCGTTCTTGAAACAGAGTGAGGTCTTGCAACGTGTCTTTAGCAAGATCCAGATCAATTTCGCGGCCTGTAAATCGCGAGCTTGCGACCAATCTATGTAAAGCGCCCTCGAGCTCACGGACATTGGAGCGAATTTTCTTTGCTACCAAAAAGGCGACTTCGTCATTCAAATCAATTTGGTTTTTACGGGCCTTATTCTTTAATATGGCCACGCGTGTTTCCAACTCTGGCGGATCTATCCTGACGGTTAAACCACTTTCAAAACGTGAAGTTAGTCTCTCCTGTAAGTTATTGATTTCTTTAGGGAATTTATCACTGGTTAAGATGATTTGGCTACCTGTTTCTAACAACGTGTTAAAGGTGTGAAAGAATTCCTCTTGAGATTTGTCTTTGTCGGCAAAAAACTGAATATCATCAATTAACAACGCATCGAGCGATCGGTAATAGTTCTTAAATTTGTTCATGGTGTTTGTTTCAATGGATTTCACCATATCTGAAACAAATCGTTCCGAATGCACATAGGCTACGTGCGCGCGGTGCCTGTTTTGATGAATCAGGTTACCCGCAGCATGCATTAAGTGTGTTTTGCCTAGCCCTACGCCACCATAGATAAACAAGGGGTTGTATGCCGTGCCGGGGTTTTCGCTAACCTGTTTGGTTGCCGCTCTAGCGATTTGATTTGATTTACCCTCAATGTGGTTTTCAAAGGTAAATGCTTTGTTTAATACGTTGGTACCAAACGGATTGTCAACCAAGGGTTCTTCGTTGCTGGAATTTTTTTCTGTGAGTACAGGTGTGGGCTGAGCAGTAGGTGTGTGTAATTCGATGCTGACAGACGCGTGTTCGCCGGCAAAATGCTGAGCAGTCGATACCAATTGTTCAAGCAAATTATCAACCAGCCAATCTTTGATAAACCGGTTTGGGGCATACAAGATAAAGACCGAGTCTGTATTCTTGGCAGTGAGAGGGCGAACCCAGGTATGAAAATCGTGATCATCAATCTCGTCTTCCAGCTTTTTTAGGCATTTGTCCCATAGGACTGTATTCTGCATGTCGCCAACCATCTATCGTTTGTGTATTTTAATCAGGTTCTCGAAACCGGTTCTAAATTAAGCTCATTAAAACCGAACCTCTTTTGGGTATGATAAAGACCGTCGCAATATTGCTGATATGTTTCTTGAAATCAATTTCGACATATCACGAGCGGCCGATTAATATACCGCCGCTGCAAGTGAAAAGACAATAGATGGACGCCTTGAATTTAGCGATATAAGAGAATAAACGGTTTAAATAAAATAATTCAAAGAATTGTTATATCGTGTTGACTCTTAATAACAAAATCAGTACCTTTGCAGCCCGTATTTAAGTAGCTCAGCCAGCAGCGTAATTAACTGCCAGCGATGTCATTATTATCAATGCATAGTCGCACTGAGTACTGAATGGAAAACTAGTTAGCAAACACTCGGCAAACAAATTTGTCGAGCCTTTATAAAGGTTATTTAAAATGAAACGTACTTTTCAACCAAGCCAAATTAAGCGCAAGCGCACCCATGGTTTTCGCGCACGTATGCGTACCAAAAGCGGCCGCGCTGTGATCAACGCTCGTCGAGCTAAGGGTCGCGCTGCTCTGACTGTTTAAGATTAGCAAGCGCTAATCATATTTGGTTACAAATCGGTTCGTTTGCAGATGCTTAGCAGCTGATAAACGAACCGATTTTTTATTCCAGCTCTCGTGCCACAAAAATCGCTCGGCGACTGTTATTGGCGGCCTTACTATTTTAACAAGTGAGGCGATTATGCAAGCGAACCCATTCAGATTCACAAGGTTTCAGCGCCTAAAAAAGCCCGACGACTTTCAACGAGTCTATCGGAGTAGGCAATGGGGCGGCAGTAAACATTTTAGCTTTAACGTATCTGCAAATAGCCGTCAACAGGGTGTTCTTGGAGTAACGGTTTCGAAAAAAGTATCGAAACGCGCGGTCGATCGAAATCGGATAAAACGTCAAATCAAAGAATTTTACCGACTTCGCCAGGCAGAGATAGCGGGTGCTGATATCGTCATAACCGCCAAACCTAGCTGTTTAGTCGCATCCGATGAAGACAGGTTAGCTAGCTTAGCTGAATTGTGGGTCAAACTCTTAAAGTGGCAGCGTTGGCATACTAAGCAGTTAACGAAAGAAAAGCGGGCCCAAGAATGACGCGGCTATTTCAAGGAATATTCAAATTATATTATTGGTGTGTGAGCCCACTATTGGGTAATCGTTGCCGATATGTACCGAGTTGTTCCGAGTACGCACACCAAGCACTCGAGGCGCACGGTGTGCTAAAAGGCTTATGGTTAACTGGTAAACGCATAGGCCGCTGCCACCCTTGGGGTGGTCATGGTTTCGACCCGGTGCCAGGCTGTTTGCCAGAACAACATCAAAGTGAAGAACATTAAGTGTTTTTTCAAGTTTATGGGTAGTCACAGTTAGCCCTATAAAGGTTAGAATACGCCCCCATATAAAAGCACAAACCGACAATCGACGACCAATCAAGAATGGAAAATCAACGTAACTTTCTCACCATCGGGCTAATTGCCATTAGTGCGGTTTTGTATTTTAAGTGGATGGAGTTTTCGGCCGAACAACATGCCGCTAAGGTAGCTGATTCGGTGCAAGTGTCGGAGTTACCGAGCACGCCAAGCGCGGTGGGCGAAGCTAGCACAAGCACCACTGCAAGCGGTGATGTTCCTTCTGTTCCAGAACTGCGGCCACAAACAGCACCAGCAGATCTCATTACCGTAGAGACCGATATGGTGGTGGCAAAAATCAATCCGTTGGGTGGTGTTATTGAACGGCTTGAGTTAAAAAAGGAACCGATTTCTCTAGAACAACCAGACCAAGGTTTTCCGCTTTTAAAAAATAACCCTGAAGAAGTATTTATTACTCAAGACGGCTTACTATCTCGTTTTGATGCGCCATCGCACCTGTCTCAATACACTGCATCGCAAAATAGCTACACATTAGAAAGCTCGGACAAAATAGTAGTGCCATTAACTTGGGTGTCAGAATCAGGCGTGGCGGTTACAAAAACACTGACGTTTTCTAAAGACAGTTATGTCGTCGATATCGATTATGCGGTAAGCAACAATGGCTCGTCTGATTGGGCTGGTGCACTCTATGCGCAATTTAACCGTTCGAGACCATTAGATTCGGGCGGTAGTTTTGGTCGTCTTCCGAGTTACACTGGCGCAGCTGTTTACACCGAAGCCGAAAAACGTAAGAAGTACGATTTTGATGATATTGAAGATCTCCATGAGGAAGCTGTAGACGGTGAGCGTGGTCTAGCAATCAAAACAGACAATGGCTGGATTGCCATGCTTCAACACTATTTTGTTGGGGCTTGGTTACCCGCTGAAGGACAAAGAAAAATCTACAGCTCGGTGTCGGGTGATGGACAGAAGCAATATCGCATCGGTTATAAAGACGCCAAAAGTAAATCAATTAAACCGGGTGAGACTGGTAACTTTACAACGAGGGTCTATTTGGGTTCAAAAGAACAGTCTCGACTAAAGAAGCTAGAAGACAACGGCGTAAAAGGCCTCGCTTTGACAGTTGACTACGGTTGGTTGACGTTTCTAGCCGACCCTCTATTTATTGCACTTAGTTGGTTTCACAAAATTGTCGGCAACTGGGGTTGGGCAATCATTTTATTGACCATTGCGATCAAGCTCTTGTTCTACCCTCTTTCGGCTGCTAGTTATCGTTCTATGGGCAAAATGCGCAAGCTACAGCCGCGCATGCAAACCCTTAAAGAGCGTTACAAAGATGATCGTCAAAAGTTTCAAATGGAAATGATGGCGATGTATAAGAAAGAGAAAGTGAATCCAGCAGGCGGTTGTTTGCCAATGTTGATTCAGATACCTGTATTTATCGCTTTGTATTGGGTGTTGCTGGAAAGTGTGGAAATGCGCCAAGCGCCATTTGCTCTTTGGTGGCAAGATTTGTCGGCTAAAGACCCCTACTACGTGCTGCCGGTGCTGATGGGTCTTTCAATGTATTTTATGCAGAAGCTGAACCCGGCACCGATGGACGATATTCAAAAGAAGGTGTTCATGATAATGCCATTCGCCCTAACGTTCCTGTTCATGACTTTCCCTCAAGGTTTGGTGCTTTACTGGGTTGTCAACAACGTTTTAACCATGGCTCAACAGTGGTTTAACTACAGGCAACAAGAAAAGAACGCATAAGGTTCGTTTCGACGTGGGTTCTGATAATTCCCCTGACACCATCGCGGCTATAGCCACCCCTCCTGGTAAAGGTGGCGTTGGGGTAATTCGTTTATCAGGCTCGGATGCGTTGAGCATAGGCCAAAGACTCACAGGCCGTGCCCTTAAACCGCGCGCAGCCACTTACGCTTATTTCAAAGACGCATCGGAAAATGTTTTAGACAGTGGTTTGGCGATCTATTTTTCTGGGCCTAATTCGTTTACCGGCGAAGATGTCGTTGAATTACAGGGCCATGGCGGGCCGATAATTCAAGACCTACTATTACGAGAAGTTATCCTGCAAGGGGCACGTCAGGCGCGGGCTGGCGAATTTTCCGAACGCGCGTTTCTTAATGACAAAATAGACCTAGCTCAGGCGGAGGCGATCGCAGATTTAATCGACAGCAGCACAGCGCAAGCCGCCAAAGGTGCAATGCGCTCTCTCCAAGGTGAGTTTTCAAATAAAGTAAATGCTCTACTAAAGGAGCTGATTTATCTGCGAATGTACGTGGAAGCCGCAATCGATTTTCCCGAAGAAGAAATAGACTTCCTAGCCGATGAAAAGATTCGTAGCAGCATTGAAAACTTACAATCTGATTTAGCCTCAACCATACAACAAGCCGGTCAAGGAGCGATATTGCGCAACGGCTTTCGGCTAGTTATAGCCGGTAAACCCAATGCTGGAAAATCCAGTTTACTGAATGCCCTGTCTGGTCACGAGGCCGCCATTGTTACAGACATACCGGGAACTACTCGAGACATTGTTAGTGAAACCATCGATATTGATGGTTTGCCGGTTCATATTATTGACACCGCAGGCTTAAGAGATAGCGACGATACGGTCGAGAAAATTGGTATCCAACGCGCACGCAAGGCGATCGATGACGCCGATCACGTACTCTTTTTGATTGATGCGACGTCAAGTGATAAACAAGAATTGGAATTTGATGAGCAGAAGACCACGTTTGTGTTCAATAAAGTTGATCTGCTAAATGAAGATCAGCGGCTCCAAGGCCTGAGCATCTCGGCAACAACCGGTTTAGGCATA
>CALKRK010000270.1 GCA_937989675.1 uncultured Arenicella sp.
TAGCAAGCATTCTATTAGCTTAGCAGTTATTCAGCGAACCTCAATTTGTTGTCGGGCCGCTCAACCCTATTCTGCAAGCCTGTTTGCAATGCATTCCCAAAACCCACCTCATTAAGGAAGGCATCAACTTCTCTAGTTGCGCCCAAGCTTTGATAATAATCCACCGGTCGTTGAAACATCCAAAGTGCGTATGGAAGCACAACACGCTCGGCCTCCACACCTTCAACAACGAATTTATGGGTGCCAATAAAACGGTCAATTTCTTGCTTATCCGGGTTTTCTGAGCGCCATTGCTGTAGGCGTGTATCCGTATCGACAAGTACCGGCAAGTGCTCACGCGCCATTCGTTGCAACACAGGCATTAAGGTCTCGGGAATGTCGTCATTTTCAAGCCAGGCTCCGCGCGTTGAATCAGGTTCCTCACTGATCATGCGCCTGACCCATTGGCAAACCGCCGGTGCTTTGCTACGCATCAGCTTGCCCGGTGCCGGGTCGCGATATAGATGGGCATACATCGGGGCTATTAGCCCAAAATCAGCGATACTAGGTTTTGACCCCAAAAGGTAATCATGCTGCTCAAAATGAGCTTGTAAGTCTTCAAGCAGCTGGACGTATGAGGTTTCAATCGCGTTGGTATTGTGATCATAAATGCCCAGCTTAGGGACAAACCCCTTAAACTTGTCACCCACTTTTTTGCCTACGAAACGTTGGATAAACTTTGGCGCTCGCGGTAGTACCATGGAGCCAAATTCGCCATAAACGAAATTACTGTTCATCGCTGGATAATTCCAACGATAATGCATGGCCGGAATCACTAGCCACTCATCCGCATACACCTCTAATAACAGTGCTGCTAACCGCTGTTTTGGCGTTTCAGGGTAAACAGAGTGATCGGGGAAGCGCTTCTCCAACTCATCAATAATCGTCGTTGTATCTTGAAAAACTTGATCTTCTGGCGTCTGCACTACCGGTATGTACCGCACACCGGTCCGCGGAATAATAAAGTTCTTGTAGACCGACAATGTCGAAGTGATTTCTTCAAACGGAATACCTTTTTTGCGCAAGTAAGACCTAGCCTTACCTGAATACAGGGAAAATTCGGCACCGTACAATTTGTATGTTTGCGTCATCTCGTTCACCTCAATAAACGTTTCTTAGTTTGCGGCCTTGTTGATCAGGACTAAATTCGTTTACACAACCTCAAACAAGCCTGCCGCGCCCATACCTCCGCCAATACACATCGTGACTACCACATATTTAACGCCTCGGCGTTTTCCTTCGACTAAGGCGTGCCCAAGCATACGCGAACCGCTCATGCCATAGGGGTGGCCAACGGATATGGCACCACCATTCACATTCAGCTTATTGTTATCGATGCCCAATTTGTCACGACAATAAAGCACTTGCACTGCGAACGCTTCGTTAAGCTCCCAAAGGCCAATATCGTCGACACTCAAACCATGCTGTTTGAGCAGCTTAGGTACTGCGAAAACCGGGCCAATGCCCATTTCATCAGGTTCACAACCAGCAACAGCCACACCGCGATAAACCCCAAGAGGTTCTATTCCTCTTTGTTCAGCCACCTTAGAGTCCATGACCACTTGAGCCGCCGCACCATCGGATAATTGTGATGCATTGCCCGCGGTAATGGTACCACCTTCAATCACCGTTTTCAGGCCAGCCAAACCCTCGGCGCTGGTAGCTCGAATGCCTTCGTCTTGGCTTATGCTTACGTCTAGTTTCGATGCCTCTTTGGTGTCTTTATCGTAAACCAGTTTAGTACAGTCAACTGTAAGCAACTCATCATCGAAATACCCGGCCTCTTGCGCTGCGGCGGTACGTTGTTGCGACTGTAAGCCATATTCATCCATCGCGTCGCGGCTGATGGAATACCTGTCGGCGACGACTTCAGCAGTCTGTAACATCGGCATATAGATGTGCGGATGCATGGCTAGCAGCTCCTTGTCTGATGCGCGATAGGTATTCATCTTGTCGTTCTGAGTCAAACTGATACTCTCAGCACCGCCGCCAACCACAGTTGTCATTCCATCAACAATAATCTGCTTAGCAGCGGTTGCTACCGCCATTAAACCTGACGAGCATTGCCGGTCAATCGTCATTCCTGCAACGCTGGTTGGTAGGCCTGCTCGCAGGCCGATCTGCCGTGCGATATTTTGCCCCGAAGCACCTTGTTGCAACGCTGTACCAATAATTACGTCGTCCACTTCAGCGGGGTCGATTCCGGCGCGCTGCACGGCCGCAGTAACAGCAACCGCACCCAAGGTGGCCGTATTTAAATCGTTAAAACCACCACGATAGGCTTTACCAATTGGGGTGCGTGCGGTGGAAACAATAACGGCATCTCTCATGATTTCTCTCCAATAAAACTAGATCAAAAAATAGTCGACACACCTTACTTGAACAGTGGCCACTACTCTATAAAGGGTTATCCGGCGTACGCTGTCTGGTTGAACTTTGTTTGAAAGAAAGCAGCATCGCCGAACATTAAGTTAATCATCATCAAACGCTTTACGTAATGACCAACATCGAGCTCGTCAGTCAAACCCATGCCTCCGTGCATTTGAATTGCTTCATCACCAATCAACTTACCATTTTTGGCAACCAATGCGCTTAATGCATGGGTAATTTTCTTGGCTTGTTGGCCATCAACATTTTTATCAGTCAATTCACATAACGCACCGACTAATAAAGAGCGTGTTTGTTCATAGGCCATAAACGTATCAACCATACGGTGCTGTAAGGCCTGGAATGATGAAATGGTAACCCCAAACTGTTTGCGCGTTTTGGTGTATTCAACGGTTGTTGCATTTAGTTTTCCCATAATGCCAACCGCTTCTGCGGCTAGGGCAATCTGCGCGACTTGCATGGTGGCCTGTAATATTTCAAAGGCCGAACCGAGTTCACAGATCAACTCACCACTCACATTATCAAATGTGATGTCGGCCACTTGTTGACCATCCATCAACGCATAGCGCTCGGCACTAAACCCACTTGTTTGTGCGTCAGCTAAAAAGAGACTCAACCCCAGTTCATCCGTTTGCTCACCGCTGGTGCGCGCTAATACAATTACTTTATCAGCATGAGCGCCACCAAGAACCATAGATTTATAACCGTTGATCACATATCCATCGCCCGATTGAGTAGCAGAGGTTAACACGTTACTAGTATCAAAACGCGCGTGCGGCTCATACATCGCAACGGCGCCCATGAAGCTGCCATCTATCACCTTGGCAAGCAAGGCAGCTTTATCTTGATAACTGGAACGTTCGAGTAAACCACCAAACAACACGATGTTGGCAAATACCGGTTCAACAACCAGCGCCTTACCAAACTCTTCCATAACCGCAGCTAAATCAATTACCGAACCACCATAGCCGCCATTTTCCTCTGAAAACGGCACGGACAACCAACCAAGCTCAGCAAAGGTTTGCCAGTGCGCTCGGTTAAATCCGTTATCGTTACTCATACCAACACGACGTTGATCAAAACTGTAATTATCTTGCGCCCATCGCACGATGCTTTCTTTGAGCAGGTTTTGCTCTTCGCTGTATTCAAAATTCATGTCGTTGCCCTTCTGTCTTATAAGCCTAGAACCGCTTTCGCGATTACATTGCGTTGTACTTCGTTCGACCCACCATAAATGGTTGCCGCGCGCCCATACATATAGGCTCGGCGTGACTCATACCCGCGTGCGTGCAAATCATTTTGATACTGAGCCGCCTTTAGTGTGCCAGCATACGCACCAATGGTTTGCATTCGTAACTCTTGTAGGGCCTGTTGAATCTCGGTTCCCTTAATTTTAAGTAAAGACGCTTCGGGCCCCGGTGTTTCACCTGAAGATAACGAGGCAAGCACGCGTAAATCCATGTACTCAAGCGCCATCAATTCAATTTCAATATCCGATAGGCGATTTTGAAAAGTCGGATCATCTATCAAACTGCCCTGGGCATTGGTTTGAGATTTTGCCAGTTCAATAATTTCCTGCAGCCAACGGCGGCTGTCCGCAACACCAGCGATCGACGTACGTTCATGTGCCAATAAGGCCTTCGCATAGGTCCAACCTTGATTCTCATTCCCCACCCGATTGCTTACCGGTACGCGCACATTGTCGAACACGACTTCATTCAAACTGTGGTGATTATCAATGGTATGAATCGGGTTAACGGTGATGCCTTCGGATTTCATATCAATCAAAAGGAAGCTGATGCCCTGTTGGCGCTTTTCGAACTGGCCTGTTCTCACCAAGCAAAAAATCCAATCAGCGTACTGAGCATAGGTTGTCCATATTTTAGCTCCGTTAACCACATAATCGTCGCCAGCTAGCTCAGCTTTGGTTTGTAATGCAGCCAAATCTGAACCCGCGCCTGGCTCAGAATAACCTTGGCACCACCAGTCGTCGCTGTTGAGAATTTTCGGCAAGAATTTTTGTTTTTGCTCGTCGTTGCCAAAGGTAAAGATTACCGGCGCAACCATTTTTAACCCAAACGGCACTACGTCTGGAGCCCCTGCAGCGCAACGCTCAGCATCGAAAATAAATTTTTGCACTGGTGTCCAGCCAGTACCGCCGACCTCAGCCGGCCAGTCTGGGGCTATCCAACCTTTGGCGTGCAATTTCTTCTGCCATTCAACGGCAGTTCCCTTTACGTCTGAGCTCGATTGAACTCGCTCACGCAACTCATCGGTAAATTCTGATTCAAAAAAAGCTCGAACTTCTTGTTGAAACTCAAGATCGGCGGACGAAAAACTGTTGTCCATGCTCACTCCTCGCGGCGGTTATTGACGTAGTTAACTGATTTAGTCTACACCTTGAGGAGCAAAATGTTGTTACCAAAAATTGTCAATTAATTGACATATTGACTCGACCGCCTGACTAAGCCAATAAAGGGGTACAAGCTAAGCTCTGATCAAGCGGGTGCCAAATTCCCCCTTGCCACTGGCGATATCCAAAAAGCCCCCATTCTGGGCAGCATTGGCTATCGCTATCTTCCTAACCCCTTGATCTAACAGAGCCAAGGCTTCCTGAACTTTTGGAATCATGCCATCGGTAATAACACCCTGTTCTATCAACACTCGCGCCGATTTAGGTGTTACTACCGCGATACGACTATCACTGTCATTGATGTCTTCAAAAATACCGCCTACCCCAGTCGATAGAATGAGCAAATCTGCCTGTAAGGCACTGGCGATCGCCGCAACTGTAGTGTCGGCATTGATATTGAAGATACGTCCAGCTTTGCTTACCCCTAATGACGCGATAACGGGTATTAGATTGGCATTTAATAAGGTTTCGAGCACTGGCCGGTTAATCGAGACCACATCTCCGACTTCGCCAAAGTCGACCAAGCCACGCGTCGCCAGATCCATCGGCGGGCGCTTCTGCGCCTCGATCAAAGCACCGGAAGCACCATGGCAACCAAACGCTGGCAACCCATTCGCCAGTAAAGACGAAACCAGATCAACGTTCACTTCCCCGCAGAGTGCCTGCTTCACCACTACCAGATCCGCTTCGCTAGTAATGCGCCGCCCGTCTACCTTATTCGGTACCAGTCCATGCAGCTTTTGTAGCGCATTAAGCTGCGGCCCACCACCATGTAGTAATACGCAATGCCACCCAGCGTCGAACAAATCCTTAACATTGCGCGCTAAACCTCTACGGTCTTTCTTAGTTAGAACCATATCGCCGCCAACTTTAATAACAGCAACTGGCTTTCCGTTAATCCAAGTCATTTTATGCTCTGCGCGGGTTTACGGCCACATACCAGGTTGCATCAACTGATGCGCATTGTCATAGCCAGTCATCAAATTAAAATTCTGCATTGCTTGGCCTGCACCACCTTTAATCAGATTATCAAGCGCGGCAATGACACACAGAGTGCGCTTACCCGACACCTCATCAATCTTAATATCCAAACCGATTTCTATCCGCAAAGTATTTTTTACCGACACAACCTCTGGCGTCATTCCTTTGGGCAGCACAGAAATCAATGGAAAATTTGCAAAGGTCGCTTCGTATTGAGAGCGCAACTCGTCTTCACTGATGTCATCTGGTGCATCGAGCTGCGCGATTGACATCATCCCTCGGCTTAGCGGTGCCGAAACTGGCACAAAATCGAGCGAGACGCGCGCGGCACCCGCAGCATTGAGTGTTTGTAAAATCTCAGGTGTATGCTGATGATTGAATACCTTATAGGCCTTTATGTTGTTGCTACGCACCGTGTGATGATTTCCAGCTTGCGGATGCACACCTGACCCGCTTGAGCCAGTTAAAGCTACTAAACGAACATTCTTTTCAGACAGCTGACCTGCTTGCGCCAATGGCAGTAAAGAAGCCGCGATGCAGGTAGCAAAACAGCCTGGGTTAGCCACATGTTTAGCTGTTCTAATCTGCTCTGAGTACAGCTCAGGCATACCGTAAACAAACGTTCCTAAGCGATCAGGGCAAGGATGTTCAGGCGCATAAACTCGCGTGTAGTCTTCCAAGTTTCGCAAGCGGAAATCGCCAGACAAATCGATTATTCTAACGTCAGTCTCAAATAGCTCCATCGCTACCTTCGCGGTGATGATATGGGGCATAGCAAGGAAGACGAGATCAGCACCATCAACACATTCTTTTGGCGGTATGTCTTCTAGCACCAAGTCGCTTAAGCCATAAAACGTACGATGCACCTGCCCGATATTCTGACCGATGTGGTCTTTACTCGAGACTCGTAAAATTTCCACATCGTCACGCACCAACAAATTGCGCATTAGCTCGGCGGACAAAAACCCGGAGCCACCGATAATTGATACCTTAGTCTTTTTCATAGAGTTGGACTCAGTGTTTGTGTAAAGGAAGTGTGGTGGGAGCAATAACTAACATTGCACGCTCACCACATGGAACATTGCTAATAGGAAATACGAAGCGCTCGCCATCAGATCGAGTTCGATATTCGTAATCTTGATCACTTGCCAATAAGGTGCCCTGGCTAAATTCGGTAAAATTTTTCGCATCGCTTTCAATATGCAGCTTAAAGGCATCGGTGCGTTTAACCACCTCTTCCACCACTTCGAACACCTGCAGTTTTTTCGGTAGCTGACCGAATGTTTCAAC
>CALKRK010000271.1 GCA_937989675.1 uncultured Arenicella sp.
CCAGTATGGATATTGATGCATACGTAGTCTACTTCAGCGCTAACCAGAGTTAATCCATCGCTGACTCTTATAATCTGAAATTCGCGAGTCAATCGTAGTTTTCGGTCGTTGCTAACAATCCAAGCACCTACCTGTAAATCATCGCCTTCATGTGCCGCCACATGGTACGTTGCGCGGCTCTCTCGAACCGCCATCCCTAAGCCAAATTCACTGGCTTGCTCGGGGTCAATACCCACAGCAGTAGAATGCGCGCGTGCGCAGTCATCTATCCAACGTAAATAAACCGAGTTGTTAACGTGTTGATAACTGTCAATGGCAGACAGCCCTACTTTTACCGAAAGCACAAAAGGTTCAGGACGAACCCAATTAAATTCTGTTCGAGCCACGCTCTCCTCCGTGCGATCTTTTCCATATACCCACCAGGAGTAAACTAAACGCCAGAAAAACTAGACAAGCCCCTACGTAAAAATAAGCCTGCAACATTTTCAGTAATTGCGGGTATAGCGCAGGCACAATCTCCTGCTCGCCAAGGTAGCGACTCATCAAATAAGATACCAGACCAATCCCAGCAAAGCCGCCCATCGTGCGTAATCCATTAAGAGTGGCCGAAGCACTGCCAAGGCGCTTAGCATCTACGGTACTAAGTGCCGTATTAATAACTTGAGTGTCGCTAATTCCAACGGCCAAGCCCACCAGTGACAAGCCTAGCACTACGCCCCAAATCGATGATTCGGTATCTAACTGGGTAAAGAAAAGCATACCTATGAACATAATCATAAAGCCCGCAACCAACAATGTGCGAACCCTGAAACGAGCCGCCAACCAACCTGAAGTCGGCGCTATCATGGCCGTAAACGCCGCCTGCGAAGTCAAAATCAAGCCGGTGGTCTGTGCATCAATAGACTGCACATATTGCAGGTACAACGTAAGTGTAAATGGCAGGGCTAAAAGCGCTGCATAAGCTAGGAAATGCGTAAACACGAGTATCGTAAATACTGGATTATCGATAAATAAGCTAACCTGCAATAGTGGATCTCGGCGGCGTGTTTGAAACCAGCAAAAACCCGCGAATGCCAACAAGCCCGCTAACAAAAGAAGCTGGCCCTCAAAAGCGTGGGTATTAAATACCGAAATTGCAATCAAACCAAGCGAGGCCATATATAAACTGGTATCCAGTAACCGCAGGCGAGCGCTGCGATCTCCATAATGTTCCCAGCTAAGTGCAAAGATTCCTAAAAAACCGATAGTCAGAAGCATAAAACCCGGCACAAAAAATACCCAACGCCAGCTAAAGTGGTTTAACATGAAACCGCCAAATAGTGGGCCAATTACAATCCCAAGATACGCCACGGCAACATAAATACCCATCACGCGGGCCCGCTGTTCAGGAGGCGGAATACTGCTCACCAGCGCCAAGGCACTTGCGAATATGAATGCTGCACCGATGCCCTGCATACATCGGCTCAACAACAAGGCCGAGGCAAACTGAGCACTGCCGCCAATCATACAAGCAACGCCGGAGATAAGCGCACCAACGGCGAAAATACGTTTTCGCCCGTAGATATCTGAAAGCTTACCTGCGGGCAAAACAAAACAAGCGCTGCCTAGCACTTGCATCAGCGTAAACCAACTCACCACCTCAGCATCCAATCTTAAGTCTGTTGCTACGCTTGGTATCGATAAGGTCGAAGAATGCATCAATAACGGTGCGAAAAAAGACCCAGCTAAAATGACAAATAACGATAAGCCAGTGCGCGTTATAGTTTGCTGGCCATCATTGACCGTTGAAGAGGAGTCTGACATCAAGGGATTATACGGTGATTACCGTTATGGGTGCGAACAATGCAAGCTTAACTTTCACACGCATGAGCGCGTAAAATACTAAAAACATCATGCGCGTCTTTGAGTCGTTTTATACGCCCAAACAAGGGCTTAGCTTGTGGGTAATGCATTTGAAGAAACACCAACCATTGCTTTGCCCTATTGCTAACAAACAATGGGTGTTTGTTCTCCGTCCGCTGCAAGTAATCGGTCATCATTTCTATAGTCTGAAGCCAGGTCATCGGAGTATAGGCTTGATCAGCTCTAATATGCCTTGCCAAATCAGGACGCGTTAATGCTCCACGCCCTAACATCAAATCGGCGCAGCCACTCTGCTTAACGGCCTTCGCGGCATCATCAGGTGACCAAATTTCCCCATTTATAATCACCGGAATCGAGAGATCATCTCTCACCCTTTTTACTAAGTGCCAATATGCAGGGGGCTTATAGCGATCATCTCTGGTTCGCGCGTGAATACATAGTTCATTGGCACCCGCCTCTTGTACATTGTGCGCAATCTCAAGCAGCGATTCATCGTTACTAAATCCAAGCCTGATCTTCGCTGTCACTGGAATGCTAGGGTCAACTGCGTCTCTCACCGCTCTAACGATATCGCCAACCCGCCGTGGCTCGCGCAGTAATGCTGAACCACCGTCGCTACGATTGACTGTTTTTGATGGACAACCGAAATTGAGATCAATGCCCGGCGGGGCTAGTTTTTGCAAGCGCGCAGCGTTTAACCCCATGTATTTAGTTGAACCGCCCAATAGTTGCACAAAGACTGGCACGCCCGACGGTGTTACCCCGCCCTGCTTTAGCTCGGGTGAATAACGAAAATAGACATGATTAGGAATAATTTGCTCGGTGACACGAACAAACTCAGTAACACAACGCTCATACCCACCAACACGAGTAAGTACCGCTCGCATCTCAGAATCGACAACGCCTTCCATAGGGGCAAGTATGATTCGCATTGTGTGGTGGTCCGGCGTTTTAAAGAGGCGCGATTGTAACAGGCTATCGAAATTGATGCTTGCAGTCGCATTCTATACAAACCGTCAACCTATTCACGTAGAATAAACCGCAACTAAAACAGAAATAGATTGATAGGCCCCCATTATGAACATGAACCTTGGTATTAGTGATCGGCTGCAACCGATTGTCGAGAAAGTGACTAAATTGATGCAAGAGGAGATTCTAGAAGCAGACGCCGAGTTTCACACGGAGGTTGGTAATGGTGGAGACCGCTGGGATTTAAATGAACGCCAACAAACCATTCTCGACGAGCTGCAAGCCAAAGCCAAAGCACAAAATTTGTGGAACTTTTGGCTTACTGATTCGGAACGCGGCTATGGCCTAAGCACGGTGGAATACGCTCATTTAGCAGAGCAGATGGGCTGGTGTGCCTTAGGCCCACAGGTGTTCAACTGCGCAGCTCCGGATACTGGCAACATGGAAGTTCTTGAAAGATACGGCACAGAAGATCATAAAAAACAATGGCTTGAACCACTTCTTGAATGCGAAATAAGATCTGCATATTTAATGACCGAGCCCGATGTTGCCTCCTCGGACGCGACCAACTTAAAGTTCGAAGCAAAACGTGATGGCGATGACTGGGTATTCAACGGCGAAAAATATTGGTCGTCTGGTGCCGGAGATAAACGTTGTAAGGTTTATATCCTAATGGCACGCACTGCCGGCGAGGAAGCGCCGCGCCATGCTCAGCACTCCATGTTTGTAGTACCCGCTGACACCCCAGGCATCAAAATAATACGAGCGATGACTGTGTTCGGCCATGACGATGCACCACATGGCCATATGCACATTAAGTTTGATAACGTCCGAGTACCTGCGTCTGCCCTTTTACTTGGCGAAGGTCGCGGTTTTGAGGTAAGCCAAGGTCGGCTTGGCCCTGGGCGAATTCATCACTGTATGCGTGCTATTGGCCAAGCTGAACGTGCACTTCAGCTAATGTGCCAACGCTCTTTGTCGCGAGTTGCGTTTGGGCGCCCCTTAGCGAAACTTGGGGGCAATTACGACATCATCGCCGATTGCCGTATAGCCATAGAGCAAGCACGACTTCTATGCTTGAAGGCCGCCTGGATGATGGAGCAAGGTGACCCTAGCGCCGCCGCACCTTGGATATCTCAAATCAAAGTCGTGGCCCCCAATATGGCGCTAAAAGTGATCGATGAAGCCATGCAGATGTTTGGCGGAACCGGTATTTCTCAAGACACACCACTCGCTGATATGTATGCGCAAATGCGTACTTTACGCTTTGCCGATGGCCCTGATTCTGTGCACCGCATGCAAGTAGCCCGCAAAGAACTGGCTGGCTACCGCTAAACGATTCGCGCGACTCATTGCTCGATAAAGAGTCGCGCACACCGGGCTGACTGCACTACGTTTTAGCTAGTGCGGTGCTGGTTTGTTGCGAGACACTCCAAGCTCAAGGCTCTGTTGCTCGACATAGCCATAGCAGGCTTTCCAATCGTCAGAAAAATAGTTGCGAATGGCCTCGACGTGCGACTCAATCAGCAAAGGCTCATCATTTAACCAAGAATCAGGTGCGAACCTGGCTAAGCGCATCAAAATACCAGAAACCCTCACCATTACTTTCTCCTTGAAATTTTTCCAAGGCGTGTAATCTTCAAGATTGGTCGCGTCCAGCTTTGCTTTGTTCGCTTCTGGAGAGAGGTATTTCTCAGAAAATTGCCGGCGCAGCCGAAGCTGTTTATCGGAATAAGATTTATGTACAGCTCGATGACTCAACTTACTTTTATCTACCCCGCACTGTAATGCAGCGCACAAAGTATCGATGTAAAAATCCGGGTCGGCAATGTAGTCCTCAAAAATCAAGACAATAGGCTTCTCACCCGTCACATGCTCAACATGCTTAAACAAATCCATGTAGGTGAAATCCTCGATCTTACGCACACCATCGTTATTTTCCACATCAAGAAACTTATCAAAACGGAAGGTGTGGCCATTTTTGGCGTATAACCTGTAAGTAGACGCGGCTAATACATCATGACGACGCAATGAAATGATTATTCGACTTCCAAAAATTTCATGCACACGTTCGACCCGGTCGAAAATAAA
>CALKRK010000272.1 GCA_937989675.1 uncultured Arenicella sp.
CGATGAAACGAAGGTGCGCTGTTACGAATCTTAGGAATCAGCTGGAGGGGCCCACCTATAGTAATAATAGCGGCTAAAATTATATGAGCGGCTAGAACGAAGTTCCCAAAGCTATCGCCCTTAACAATACCTTTGGGAAGCACCTCCGCCCACAAATGAGTATCGCCAGATATCGCCGTAATCCAATAGAACAAAACGATGTAGCTTGCAAAGATCACTTGGCCGGTAAAGGCCACCACAAACCACGCTTGCATAGCGCGCTTTAAAGCGGACTTAGCGGATGTAGATTTAGATTGGTTCGTTTTAGTTAGAGCAGTTTCCATTTTCGATTCTCCTGACAGATTAACAAATCGCTTGTCTTGCTAATTAGGCCTTATATTTCGAAGCGATTATTGCGATACCAAATAGCGGTTACAAAAAAGGCGGCCGCCAACAGCAATCCCATAAATAGACCTGCACCACGCTCAATAAAAAATAAATTCAACAAGGCTCCAACACTCGATGCGTGCGCAAACTCGGCAAGTACAACGAACGGGAAATGGCCAAAGAAAAATCCTGCAAGATAGCTGCTACTAAAAAAGATGCCTTCCAATGCGGCAATAACGATGGGCGGCAATATGAAGAGTAGAAAAGGCGAACGCTTCGACATCGCAGAGACCATTAAGGTGTAACAAAAGAGCGGCGCGCCCCAGATCAAGCCCAGGAAAATGGCGACTAACGGCCAGATAAACAGGCGCACCGCAATCACTGTGCGCTCTACAAATTCCCAGTTTTCGCCTGAGTCGATGCTTTTAACGGCGCCAAGCCCAAGCATCGCGAGCAGCAAGTACACCACCCACGCTACGGCTAAAGCCACCAACGGAAAAACCACGGCACCGAACACCAACTTAATTAAGGCGTTACGTGTTTCAGACACAGGTAGGGATTTCCAATACAACACACTCTTGTCTTTACGATCGCTATACAGCGTGGACAATAAGTAAATAATCGACGTTAACCACGCTAAGCCAATATAAAAACCCACAAACTCAACTGGGGTGCGCTTGCGCATCTCGTTCTTAATTTCATCTGGCGCCATTACATTTGCGGGTTTGATTGCTTGCTCATCTTGCATCTGTGCAGGCTCGCTCTGATGATGTGTTCCACTTTGCGCACGCTCGTACTTTTGACTATAGGTCGCCGCCGCTGAGGCCAATATTACCAACACACTGAATATCAGTGGAACGATCATGATCATTCGCCGGTATTCCCAGTACTCGCGCTTAAAACCAAGTATTAACTTATTCATTTCGACTCTCCTAAATGCTCAAGTCATCTTCGCCATAAACAAGTCAGCGATACTCGGTGACCTAACACGACCGAACTCTCTCAGATCGCTAGCTCTGGCATTTTCAAACAACAATACTTTTCCACCCAAGCTCGACCGTTCGCTAATCGGCTTTAGTGCGCGGGCCGCTTCAAGTTGTTCCTCTTGTACCTCCATCTCGATAAACGATTCGGCCACCTCTTCCATCGGCATATCCATCACAATGCGCCCCTGTTTAATGAAAATTAAATCAGTCAGCAATTGCTCGACTTCCTCTACCTGATGAGTCGTTATTAAAATGGTTCGCCCCTCATCAAAATAGTCATTGGAAAGCTGTTCGTAAAATCGCTTTCGGTACAAAATATCCAGACCCAAAGTTGGTTCGTCCAACACCAGAAACTTGGCGTCAATCGAAATGGCAAGCGCTAGATGCAGCTGAGTCACCATGCCTTTAGAAAGCTGTGAAACCCGGCTGTTCATCATAATTTCTGTTTGATCCAAAAACTGCTGTGCTTTAGACCGATCGAATTTCGGATGAGTCCCAGCCATGTATTCGAGCAATTGCTCGACCTTAATCCAGCTTGGCAGCACTGCGGTGTCGGCTATATACGCCACGTCTCGCAATAAATGCATACGCTCCAGCTTAGGGTTTTTACCCAATACACTTAGCTCGCCGTCGTAGGTAGACAAACCAAGCAAGCATCGCAAGGCCGTTGTTTTTCCTGCTCCGTTTGGCCCAATTAGACCAACGATTCGCCCCTGACCAACATTCAAAGAAACATTGTCCAATGCGCGAAAGTTACCGTATTGCTTGCTAAGGCCTCGGGCTTTAACTATTGCGTTCATATTTTGAGCCTATGATTTGTTTTCAGGTTTAAGGAGTTGAATAAACTCGTCCTCAGAGATCCCTAAATGCGAAAGCCGGTCTCGCAACGCTGGAATTTCATCGGCGATGAATTTGCTGCGCTCTAGTTCACGCAAACGTTCTTGGGCACCATCAACCACAAACATTCCGCGCCCGCGTTTCATAAGCAATACACCTTCGTCCACAAGCTCTTGATAAGCCTTCGCAACGGTAAGATGGTTTATTTTCTCTTCGGCCGAAACGGTTCGAACAGACGGTATTGCTTCGCCCTCTTTCAGTGATCCATTCATAATTAACCCCGCAACGCGCTCACGCAGTTGCTTGTAGATTGGTTGATCGTCGTTCCAGTTATCCGGCATGACGCGCCCTGAAGGATCGTTGAAACAGAAGTTGAATGTATATTTGCATTATCGCCATTGTGAACTAGTGATATATATAACTATAACACTAGATTCTAGCGAAACACAATCTCTCAGCTAACTAGCTGTTTTTAAAAGATTAAAATTAGGTTTCTAGGGCTTTGGCGAGTTAGAACCAACCATTAGCCAACCTCAATATCTGCTCGCTGTATTGATCTTGCCTTGGCTTGTGAGGCAGTCTAAGCGCTAGTACTTAAGGCGCATGAAACAAAGAATAATCCACCATAAAATGCAATGTGAATCAGTCAAGCGCACGCATATGGAGCTCAACCGCACGCAATGCCATAGCCTTCCAATCCCAGTCTTGTTTTGCCCGAGCATGATGGCTAATGCTAACGTAACCGTGCACAATGGCCCATAAATCCATTGCAGCAACAAAGCGATCCGTTTTAAGCCCCGCATCTCGCAAATAGTCTCCAGTATTGTGAACCAATTTCGCGAAGGCTCGGTCGGCTGCATCGCGCGCTTCCTTTGATGGCTCATAGGCAGCATCGTTCTCTCCAAAGATTAGGCGATAGTGTGCTTCATTATCAACCGCAACAGATAAATACCGCTCGCAACCAAGCAGCACGAGCTTTAGACTGGCCTTGTCCGACACCTCGACATTCATGGCGTCGTAAACCATATTAAAGCCTTCAATATATAACGCATCAAGGATTCCCTGCTTACCCTGAAAGTGGCTGTATATACCAATTGTTGATAGGCCCGCTCGTTTTGAAATAGCGCGGACGCTAAGTGCCGACACACCACCCTCCAGAAACAATTCGGAAGCTGAGTTTAGAATTTTCGTTCTAGAATCCATATTTTCGTCTGATTTGAAACAGCTTGTTGACAAATATAACATCGTTATATTATCGTATAACAGTGTTATATTCCACTTGATTAGATTCCTGTGAGCCCAAAATGAGCCAAGCAAAACCCAACGCGCAAAAGCTAAATACCGACTACTTAATCATTGGCGCTGGTGCCGTTGGCATGGCGTTTGCCGATACACTGTTAGCCGAAACAGATGCGAATATCATTATTGTGGATAAACACCATAAACCGGGCGGCCATTGGAACGACGCCTATTCATTTGTAACGTTGCATCAACCCTCTGCATTCTACGGTGTCAGCTCTAAAGAACTGAGTAACGGCAACAGAGATGAAATTGGGCTCAACCAAGGCTTGCATGAACTGGCCTCTGGTGCTGAGGTCTTGTCGTATTTCGACCAAGTCATGAAACACACCTTTCTGCCATCCGGGCGTGTTCAGTATTTTCCTATGTGTGAATATCAGGGTAACGGTGAATTTTCATCGATGCTATCGAATAAGCGCTACAAAGTGGCCGTTAATAAGAAAACTATTGATGGCACTTATTTCAAAACATCGGTTCCTGCAACGCATACGCCAAGTTTCGAAATCGAGAATGGCGTGAAATTCGCACCCTTGAATGAACTGCCACAGATAAACGATGCTCATGATGGCTATGTTGTTATTGGCGGTGGAAAAACAGGCATTGATGCTTGTCTTTGGCTACTCGAAAACCAGATAGAAGCTGATGACATCACTTGGATAATGCCTCGCGACGCATGGTGGATCGATCGAAAAAATACCCAGCCAACTCGTGAATTCTTCAATAACTCGATTGGTACACAAGTCAAGCAACTGGAAGCGCTCGCTAACGCAGAGTCAGTCAGCGATCTATTCAAGCGTTTGGAACAAAGTGGAGTGCTATTGCGTCTAGATAAACATGTAACGCCAAGCATGTTTCATGGCGCAACGGTTAGCCAAGCGGAAGCTGAGCAGTTGAGACGCATTAAAAATGTCGTGCGACATGGGCGAGTAAGCAAACTAGGCCTTCACGAAATCGAATTCTCAGGCCAACAAATACCGACCACACCCAACACTTATCATATTGACTGCTCAGCGCGCGCAGTACCGGTTACGCAGACTTACCCGGTATTCGATGGAGACGCGATAACGGTGCAAACGGTTCGCGCCTATCAACCTGTGTTCAGTGCAGCTTTCATTGCGCATATTGAAGCAAACTATGATGACGAAGCACAAAAGAATGAGTTGTGTACTGTGGTGCCGTTACCAAATCACGACACCGATTGGCTGCTGGGTACCGCAGCACAAATGCAGAATCAATATCGCTGGTCACAAGAACCCGGCTTGCGCGACTGGCTGGTTGAAAATCGTTTAGATGGCTTTACCGCGCTGGTACAACCGAGCGAGGATGCCACTGCAGAGCAAATGCAGATCCTCGGTAAAATGAAAGAAACCGTGCCGGCGGCCGTTGCCAACTTACCCAAACTCATTGGCGAAGTAATGGCACGTCAACAAGCCACACAGAATTCGTAAAGGTACGTAACATAACGAAGACAGAATAGACGCTAGTATAGGGCTCTCGCGGAGACAAAACGATATGCAAGAATTTCAAACCAACAAAACTGACTTAACGCAAAGCCGAATCATCGATAGCTCAACAGCGGCATTAGAAACCGGGCAAATTAAGGTAAGCATCGACCGGTTTGCCTTTACCGCAAACAACATCACTTATGCGGTGTTAGGCGATCGGCTGCGTTACTGGGAATTCTTCGAACCCCAAGGTGAAGGTTCAGAACACTGGGGCATTATACCCGTTTGGGGCTTCGCCGATGTAACCGAGTCAAACTGTGATGATGTTCCCGTCGGCGATCGCTTGTTCGGTTATTTTCCTCCCGCTCATGAGCAGGTCATGACCCCATCAAAAGTATCTGCGGGTACTTTCATTGAAGCATCAGACCATCGCACGAGCCTACCTGCTGGCTATAACTTATATAGAAGAGTCAAAGCCGAGCCGGGGTATAGCCGTGAAATGGACAATGAACGCATGCTGCTATTTGTCCTGCATCTGACCTCTTTTTGCTTGCACGATATGCTGGTAAGTAATGACTGGTTTGGCGCTGAACAAATAGTGATAATCAGCGC
>CALKRK010000273.1 GCA_937989675.1 uncultured Arenicella sp.
AGAGTTGGCCGGATTTCTGAAGCCGCTGGTCGACGCTGGTGTGGACATCTTCCATTGTTCAACGCGCCGATTCTGGGAGCCTGAGTTTGATGGCAGTGACTTGAACCTCGCAGGGTGGACCAAAAAACTAACTGGCCTACCGACCATCACCGTAGGCAGCGTTAGCCTGAATGCTGACTTTCTTCCCGAAGGCGGAGACAAAACGTTTAAAGACGGAGAAATCGCCAGCTTAGACAATTTGCTCGAACGTCTATCCAATGAAGAATTCGACCTGGTTGCCGTCGGGCGCGCGCTGATTGCCAACCCTGATTGGGTAAACAAGGTTCGTGCCGAACAACTCGACGAACTCACACCTTTCAACAAAAATATGCTCGCGAAACTCGCATAGCGCAACTTATTGACAGCTGACAAGTATCGTAAAAATTTGAAAACAGATTCTAAATTTGTCGGCTTCGCGACTATCTATAAGACAATTTGTTATAGAATGATTGCATGAAACGAGTCGTCTTCAATCGAAAAGGTGGGGTTGGCAAATCAACCATCACATGCAACCTAGCCGCAATCGCGGCCAGTAAGGGCAAGAACGTACTTGTGGTGGATCTGGACCCGCAAGCCAATACCACCAGCTACTTAGGGCACGACGGCAAAGACAATGTCGTCGGCATAGCTGAATTTATGGAATCAACCATAAGCCGGAATTACCGCAAATTCACCTCTGAGGACTATATTCGCAAAACGGCTTTTGAGAACTTATCGTTAATTTCCGCCAGTTACAGCTTGGTTGATTTAGAAGCCAAGCTTGAAGCCAAACACAAAATTTATAAATTACGCGATTTTCTCAACAACTTGCATGAGGGATTCGACGAGGTATATATAGACACGCCTCCGGCGCTGAACTTTTTTACGCTGTCGGCTTTGATAGCCGCAGACCGATGCATTCTTCCTTACGACTGTGACGTATTCGCACGCGACGCGATGGTTGATCTAATGGAAGAGCTCGAAGAAATTATTGAAGACCATAACCCAGACCTCGAAATCGAAGGGGTGGTCGTGAACCAATTTCAGGCACGAGCAAAATTGCCTCAGCAAGCCGTTGAGGAACTTAAGAAAGCGAAGTTCAAATTGCTCAAGCCTTTTATCTCATCATCTGTAAAGGTAAAAGAGTCGCACGCCGAACACCGGCCTCTAATCTTTCTTGAACCAAAACACAAAGTTACGCTTGAATTTGCGGAACTATACAAAGCACTCAGCCGACGTAGTCGCACGCGAAAAAATAACAATAAGTAAACTGTTAATAGCCTCATAGGGTGGCTATCAACATCGAAAAACAACCAATGGGTTTAACCCATAAGAACATCACCCGTCGTTCAACGCTCTATTCAGTTTCACTGTAATAAGAGAGTATTAAGGGTGAGGAAAAACAACAGTGATATTATCAATGTCTAAAGCGCTAGAGCGAAAAATGGCTGAGGCCGAATCATACGACGAGTGGCGCGAATCCGCGATCGCTTATGATGAGCGAAATGGTCTACAGCGCTGGAAACAAGGTGAGCGCAGCCGCCGTTACGATTACCAATCAATTCGTCGACGCTTAGAAGCCCTTCAAGTGATGCGCCGCGCCAACGACAACCATGGCTTACTATTTACACTGAATGAAGGCATCCATGGCAACCTCGGTGGTATGGGCAGCCCGGCAATGTATCAAAAGGCCAAATTTGGCACTAAACAGCTCATTGTAGATTACGTCGAAGAAGTATCATCAGCCCTTGAACATCTTGCTAAGCCAAAAGTTAAAGGCGTTACGCTCCGAGAAAAAATAGACTTCTTTCATCGTGCTCACTTGTGCTTTGGGCAATCTGCATTGATGTTTAGCGGCTCTGGTACGTTCTTGTTTTTTCACGTTGGCGTTTTCAAGTCACTGTGGGAACAAGACTTGGTACCAGACGTCATATCTGGCGCTAGTGGTGGCGCACTTATCGCGGCCGTTGCTGGCACGCGAGCGCCAGAAGATCTCGGAGAGATATTTCAACCAGAGTTCTTAGAGTTCGAAGAAGACATCAAAGCCATTGTGCGAAATCTTGCGCCAGGCAAAAAGCGCAACCTTCGTAAGCAAGATTTAATTAACATCATCGAACGAATCGTTCCAGATGTTACTTTCGAAGAGGCTTATCAGGTTTCAGGCTTGAAAATTAATATCTCGGTTGCACCGAATGAGCGCCACCAGAAATCTCGCCTGCTCAATGCAATCACATCACCTAACGTTATGCTGCGCGAAGCAGTATTGGCTTCGTGCTGCATTCCTGGTGTTTTCCCGCCAGTTGCTCTCGCCGCCAAAGATGTTAACGGCGACCGCGTACCATATTTACCAGAGCGTAAATGGGTAGACGGATCACTCAGCGATGATTTACCAATGAAGAGATTATCGCGGCTCTATGGCGCCAATCATTTTATCGTCAGCCAGACTAACCCTTTAGCCTTGCCGTTTTTAAGCTCAGAGAAAAGTAACGAAGGTGTTATTACGACACTCAGTCAAACCACACTCAAAACCATGAAAGATTGGGGGCTGGCCGCGTCGCAC
>CALKRK010000274.1 GCA_937989675.1 uncultured Arenicella sp.
CAAGACAATTGTATATATACCGAGAACGCAGATCAGGCCGACTTAGATCAAGATGATAAAGGCGATGCCTGCGACGGTGACATTGACGGCGACCGACTGCCGAATGCCTGGGAAGAACGCAACGGATTAAACCCTCGTGATCCGTCAGACGCCAATGGTGACCCCGATGGTGACGGCTTCAGCAATGAAGAGGAATACCGATATGTGACCGACCCCAATGAGTTTAATCCAGACGAAAATGGTGACGGCATTCCAGATGATCGAGGCGCTCCACGCTCATTAAGCACGGCTCTATGGATACTCTTAATGGAGGATTAAAACACCTCGATAGTCAATCTACAATAGCCAAATCTCTGGTTCGTCCGCATTAGTACGAGCCAGAGATTTTTTTTCGGCTGACGCCCGCCCTATTTGTTACGCATCGATTTAATAAACTTGTCCGATTCGGAAATCGACAATTCCATCTGTGAAATCAGCAAGGCCACTTTATCTTCAATAACCAATACCTCATTTGAAATACTGCTGATAGCGCGCGCGTTTAGGTTATGTTTCAAGAACAGCGTATTGTCCTGCAACACTTGCAAAACGGGTGACACGCGCTGTTGAGACTCGCGCATTTTTTGGTAGATCACATTATAACGTTGGCGAGTTGTTTGCAGGTTCTTCTCGCTAGCTTGCCGTAGTGATGCGCTTTGGTACTGCTCCAATTCTTTCTGCCATTCAGAAAACAAGGCCTTGGCCACCTCATCAACCGAGTCTATCCGGTCGTCCAACTCCTCAGCTTTTTCGCTACTCGCCTCAACCGCTTTTGCCATACGCTTATACTTGCTTTCAAGACCACCATCCTTCACTTCAATCAGGCTGGCCAATTCGTCGTAGGCGGACTTAAACTGTTTTTTGGTTTGTTCCTGCGCCTCAGATGTCTCCTCAATTCGATCAACCAGGATATCTCGCTTATGTATCCCGACCTTTTCCAACGCCGAATATTGTACTTTTTGCACGGTACCGCAAGCCGATAAGCCCAGCGAGAATAAGATTAAAATGAACGTTCTCATAAAAATAAGTGAATTTGTGTGAAAGAAGCCAATGCTACCAAAAGTGATGATCCACTGTTCGTAAAAGCGTGTAAACTTTAATTAGTTTGACCTTAATCACGAGATTGTCATGAACCCTTTAATTCGATTTCTGCCAATGCTGGCCAATTCAAAATTTTTAGGCCGCTACAAAGTATGGGGCACATTACTTCTCAGCATACTTGCTGCCTATCAACTTTTCAGCACCACGGGTATTGGCTCACAATGGGGTGTCCCCAGTTATGACACTTTCTATCAAGAACCTCGCGACGTATTGGTAACACGCGTTGAGAACGCCAGCGAGGCACAACAAGAAGTTGCTGAGGAGTTTAAAACAGCACTTGAACGATTCAAATCTGTTACTTCGTTTCAGGGCGGAGACCTGGAACAAAAATTCAATACCCTAAACAAAGCTTTCAATAAAAGTGAATCATCAGCGCAACAAGTCACTCACCGCGTTGATGCGGTTGTTACAGCAACCAACCGCCTCTTAGATGAATGGCGTGATGAATTATCCGAGTATCATGATGCGAATTTTCGGCGAAAGGCTGAAACGCAATTTGATGCGACGCGCGCTCAGGCTGAAAAATTGATTGCTAGCATGCGTGCGGCAGAAGCAAAAATTGAGCCGGTGTTAGGTGCTTTTCAAGATCAAGTTCTGTTCATGAAGCACAACTTAAACATGCAGGCGATTAGCTCATTACAACAAGAAACGGCTTTAGTTGAAGCCGACGTCGAAGCGCTTATCAGCGAGATGGAGGCGTCCATTGCTGAAGCTGAATCGTTTATTCGCGAGCTATCTAAACAATAGTTAGGGCTTATGGGGCGGCTAAGATATCTCTTAGACAGAAGGCAGGCGTAAAACAACGCGACTGAATCACCAACTCGTTCATCTTTACTAATGAATAATATCGAGGAGGCCCTAATGAGAAAACGTCAAAGCTCAAAACTAAGTCGCCGCGACCTATTAAGATATATAGGCACGCTTGCTCTAAGCTCACAAGTTGATACTGCATTTGGGCAAGGCACTTCGCCTACCTTACTTAAGCAAAACAAGATTCCCTCAAGCGGCGAACACATCAATCCTATTGGTATGGGAACCTGGCAAACATTCAATGTAGGCCGCGATACGGTTCTGCGCGAACGGTGCGCTGAAGTACTCCATACGTTTTTCCAAATGGGTGGTCAACTCATTGACTCTTCTCCTATGTATGGCTCCTCGCAAGACGTTTTGGGTTACGCACTAAATAAGTTGAATTATCCTAAGTCAGCCTTTTACGCAGACAAAATATGGACCGACGATGGTCATGAGACGATTGCACAAGCCTCGTCCAATGCAAGCAAGTGGGGCGTAAAACAGTTTTCACTGCTGCAAGTGCATGACTTACTAAGTTGGCAGCAACACCTTGAGCACCTGCATGAGATGAAACTGCAGAAGCAAGTCCGCTACATCGGCGTGACCACTTCACACGGCCGGCGTCACGCCGAGTTAGAAAAGTTATTGCGCTCAGAAAATATCGACTTTGTTCAACTCACCTATAATTTGCGGGATCGCGAAGCCGAACAAAGGTTGCTACCTATCGCACTTGAAAAAGGCATCGCCGTAATCATAAATCGGCCATTTCAAGGAGGGCGACTCATCGACAAGCTTAAACGCAAAGCAGCTCCTTTACCCACCTGGGCCGCAGACTACCAAATCCATAATTGGGCGCAGTTTTGTTTAAAATTTATTGTCTCTCACCCAGCAGTCACTTGCGCTATTCCTGCAACATCGCGGTTAGCACATATGCGTGAAAATATGGGCGCAGCAAACGGGACATTTCCAACAGGAAAGCTCCGTAACGAAATGATTTCCTACGTCCAGTCCCTTTAAGACACTTGATAAACTAGGCGATGTTAGAGCACCTGCTCTCATATTCGGTTGAAGACTTTATGCCCTTTGGAGCGGAGGTCTATCTGCGCCTATTTGCACGAGCTAACCAAGACCTATGGCCCTGGCACTTAGCACTACTGGGCCTTGGGCTGGCATCGTACGCATCGCTCAGAATGAACAAAGGACAATTAGCGTTATTACTTATGTCCACAATATGGCTATGCGTTGGGGTAAATTTTCACTGGCGCTATTTCGCTGAATTACATGGGGCCGCGAATTTGTTCGCCATTGCATTTACTATGCAAGGCTTAGCGATGATCGTACTAAGCTTGCGACTCACTTTTGAGGATACGCACCATAGCAAAACAGACAAAGCTAACTCGGCACACATTCTCGGAATAGCCATGTTTATCTGTGGCTTGCTCCTAATCCCACTGTTGACAGCACTGACTCGCGCCGATTGGCAATCCGCCGAATTTATTGGTATCTCACCGGATGCGACGTGCATGGCAACTCTCGGCCTACTTTTGCTCTACTCTCGAATACCTAAGTGGGCAGCTCTGATACCACTCAGCTGGTGTTTAGTTAGCGCAATGATGGCCTACTCGCTGGCGATCTCCACTCATTATTTATTACTAGTTGCCGGTCTTCTATTTGTTATCGTTAGGTCAAAAGAAGCTTGACCTCAAGTTAACTTGAGATGGAAGAATAAGTGCCAATCAACTTTATTCTTACTAAGGAGGTCGGCATGAAACACCACGATTCAAGACATTTTTCCAAGACAAATTGCAAACAAACAAGGAAATCGATC
>CALKRK010000275.1 GCA_937989675.1 uncultured Arenicella sp.
AAGTTGGGCGGCAACGACTTGAACTTTTCCAGTGACGTCGACTTGGTTGCCTACTTTGACCCAGAATTGACCCCGGTGCCAGACATGCTCGGCAAGAGTTATATTTGTCATCAGGTACTACAGAAACTGACTCAACTGCTCAGTCAGGGCGGAAATTTCAATTTCGTTTGGCGCGTCGATTGGCGCTTGCGCCCAAATGCATCAGCGACGACTCTGGCCATGTCGGTTGATGCGGCACGTGAATACTATTTCTATCAAGCATCACCATGGCACCGCCTAGCATTGATGAAAGCTAGAGTGGTGGCAGGGGACTCAGTATCGGGGGAGCAGTTTTTGGACAGTTTGGCGCCCTTTATATGGCGCCAGAATTTGGACTACAGAGCGCTTGATGAGCTCGCCGAAATTAAACAACGAATCAATCTTGAGCACCCTGCGCTAAGAGCGCAACGCCAGTGGCGCGAACCTATTACAGGTGAGATAGCCGGGTTCAATATCAAGCTTGGCAGCGGTGGTATTCGTGAAATCGAATTCGTTGCGAATGCGCTGCAGTTGGTTTGGGGCGGCCGAATTACTGAACTGCGCGTGCCGAATACGCTGCAGGCACTCGAGGCATTAGCAAAAAGCAAACGGCTTGATCACGCCGTTGCTAACCGTCTGGCGGAAGGTTATCAATCGCTCCGACGAATAGAGAACGCTATCCAATTGCTTGGAAACCAGCAAACGCATTTAATTCCGGCCACCGAAAATTTGCAGTCTGCGTTGCTGAAATTATTGTCAATTGATACCTGGCCTGAGCTTGTCGAGCGGCTAAATAGTGTACGCCGTTTCGTGAGCCAGCATTTCGGTGAACTGTTTGCCGAGCAAGATACAGCTAATCAACAGGCCATTGTATGGCCCTCTGGTTTGTCTAAGCAGGCCGATGAGATTGTTGATTCTTGGGAGCGGGGTTACCAGTTTTACGGTGTTTCAAACCAAGTACGCCATAAACTCTTACCACTGACTCGAGGTATCGCGAATTATCTTACCGAGGAGGAAGACCAAGATGGTGAATCCGCGAGTGAGACAATCATCCGTCTTCATGAGTTCTTTCGGGCGTTGCCGAGTGGGGAGCAGTATTTTCGCTTGTTGGCGGAGTCGCCCATGTTATTGCGCAGTATCGTTCCACCGCTTTTGCACTCCCCACCCATGACCACTTTGCTAAAACAGTCTCCACACATCATCGATTGTTATGTTCAGGGCGAATGGAAATACCCCGATGAATTTGACAGTGCTTATGTAGAGCAGGCGGCCGATTACGGAGAGCGCCTTGAACGTATGCGGCGTTTTGTTAATGAGCATTTGTATCAGCTTTATTTAAGCTTTCTGCAAGGCGAGTTAGTTGTGGAAGATTTTCAGGAAGCGCTGACTGGCTTAGCCGAGCATTCCATTGAGCTGGCGTTACGGGTTGTTGCTCAGAACATGCAATTGGAACATGTTCCAATTACTGTGGTGGGAATGGGCAAGGTCGCGCTAAGACGAATGTCGCCTATGTCAGATCTTGATTTAATCTTCATGTTCGATCAAGACTCTTATGACTTGGAATTAACGTCTCGCTTTGTTAGTCGTTTACAAACTGCCATCGCGACGCCAATGCGAGAAGGCATCCTGTACGAGCTAGATACGCGGCTGCGCCCATCTGGGCGCTCAGGAGCGCCGACGGTCAGTGTGGATAGTTTCGCAAATCACCATTTTAATCGCGCGCATTCCTGGGAGCATATTGCGCTAATGCCTAGTCGAATTGTGGCCGGTGATCGGAGTATTGAACCGCGAGTGTCGGATATTAAACACCAGATCATTACCCGCGAACGCGATCAGGATCAACTGCGGCGCGATGCCTTGAAAATGTGGCTGCGTATTACCGAACACCGAGTTACTGCCACGCCGTTTCAAAATATGAACAGCAAGCTCCGAGTGGGCGGTTTGATGCAAGCCGAGTATCTTGCTGCCTGCTTGATACTAAAACATGGGGGCGAATACGATGCCGAATCGGTTGATTTCGACGTATTACTGAGCAAGTTGCTGCCCCTCGCCGGTGTTGAAGAACTACCGGAGATCATACAGTTTTGGCGGATACAGCAACTCTGGGAACGCTTGCTTGGAATGACTCAGCAGCCAATAAGTCGTGTACGAGACAGCTACTTTTCGCGCTTATTGGCGCACTCAGAAGTTGGTAGCATGGACGAGTTGCTTGCCAAGAAAAAGCGCTACGCAGAGTTGGTAGAACAAGGCATGAACACGTTTTTCGATGAGCTGAACATGTCCGCTGAAGATGTAGATCAGTGGCTAGAAAAATCGGTTAATTGGCGATAAATATACCTCTATTGAAGTTGGAGGTCATCGAGTATCATTTCTCTAAGCCATTTTATGGCACTGTCCTGATCAGTATTCTGGTGCCAATAAAGATGCGTGCCAAAATTTGAGATATTAAATGGAACAGGTTCGACAATCAGATCCTCATCGACGAATTGTTCTGACATGCTTCTTGCAACAGTAAGCAATTGGTCGGATATTTTTAGAATTTTTGTGGCGGCAAAATAATTCTGGCAGCGAATATTGCTGTTGCGAGTCAAACCTTGGTTTTGAAAAAAGGTATCTTCCAGTGTCATTCCCATTGGCCGGTTTGAGACATTTATGTGTGATGCTGCTAGATAGTTTTTCTTATTGAGTTTGCCGGTTAACGGGTGACCGCGCCGCATTAACACACAAAAGTCACTGGACCATAACTTTTTTTTACGTACCGACGGTTTTACCGGTATTGCGACATCCAGTGCGATATCAATATGGCCTGCGTCGAGCTCACGGCTTAAATTGGTTCGGTCGACTTTGACACTCGCATAACTTACCCCGGGTGCTTGCCGAGAGAAAACCTTTGTTAGCATCGGTAAGAAGGAAGGTTCAAGTGCATCGTGCATTCCAATGCGAAAGTGATGCTGGCTAGTGGCTGGATCAAACTCCCCCCATTGCTGCAATATTTGCTGTAATCGAGTTAAGTTATCAATGATGAGCGGTGCCATTCGTTGGCAAGCTGCGGTTGGGACCATTTGGTTTTGAGAGCGACGAAAAAGAGGGTCTCCGAGCGCATCACGCAACCGCTTAACGGCGTGGCTTACCGCTGAAGGTGTTATGTGCAAGGCATCCGCGGTGTGCGTCATATTGCGTTCTTCATAAAGGCTTTTAAACACCTTTAGTAAATTCAAATCAAGTTGTTGAATGCGCTTTTTATCTAACATCATTGTGAATGAAATTAATAATTTTCATGTAGTATATTTCATTTCATTCATGTTTTTATAAAGTATTCTTGAACAATAACTAGAACCCCTTGATTAGGCTTAATTTGGCCGAGAGTATTTAATGAATTTTGAACACAGCGCGAAGACCCAAGACTACATTCAACGCATCAAAACGTTTATGCAGGACCATGTTGAGCCGTTTGAAATGCAACTCTATA
>CALKRK010000276.1 GCA_937989675.1 uncultured Arenicella sp.
GTTGAGAACAATTTATTAGATCGGCTTAAGCTATTCTTCCCTGACTATAGTTTGCCAATAATAAAATTTATTTTCTAACTAAATCAAACTCTTAAGTTCTTCCTGAATTGTAAATCAGGAGTTTTGCATAGGCTTAGTCCATGGTACATTCGGAGAGTTGGTTAACTGGGTCAATGCGAAAGTAATCGAATCGAGCCGTAATGTCGAAATTTTGAGTGCTGGAGTAGATGTTCAGGCCAAGTTGCAGTGTTTCTGGTAAATCTGGTCGATTCATTGGCCAATCAATGCCGTTGGCGCCATCAGCAATCTGCCATGCGTGATCTGAGCTAAGCCGCTTATAAGAATAGAACTGAGAGCCAAGACGACAGATCCTTAACTCGGCTTCGCCGGATGTCCAACTTGGCCCTTCGAATTCGCTTATGCCGTCAATGGTGTTTTTGGTTTCCACCGATATATCGTTCACATCGTAACCGAGCACAATAAACACATAGTTTTCATCAGACGCGTCGGACGCAGGGTCACGGGCCATTAACCCAGCTAGTTGAACTGGGCCGTCGGGTAGTTCAGTCGGGTTGGATGTTTGGTGTACGCGCAGTGAAGTTGTCGCCTTAAAATCGCCAGCAACTTCCCGGTGCATCAGCACTCCTTGACTGTCATTGAACCAAAGTAACCGTGAGGTCAATTCGAAGACAAGTTCGCCATCGCTAACGTAACCGTTAACTCCGTTTCCGTTAACAAAAGCCCAAGGAGAGTTTTCCACAAAGATACGGTCACAGCTAAAGTCGTCGTTAAGATTTGTCGTTGCAACATCGCACGATTCATCGAAAAGCAATAAGTGTATCGAGGGAATATACGCTTGCGCATAAACCTCGGCTTTAACACTAAGCACTGTAAGTAAACAAGTAGCCTGAATAGCTGATTTTATTCTCATGCTTTCTATTAACCACTAGAGAGGTATGACAACAACCTTACCATTGGCCAATGGAATCGTAAAAAAGGTGGTATCGCTCGCGCCAAATTCAAAAGCTCCCACATCGCATTGGCCAACTCTTTCAAAACCTCGTTGGTCTCGACCGTTAGTAGATTCCGCACACAACAGTGGCACGCCATTATCAATCGCTGGTGAGTTAGGTAACAAAGCATGCGTCTGCGTAAGGCCGCCATTACTCGCTAGCGGGCCAAGCAACGCGGCGCCGTCGGCTGTGCCATCACAGCTAGTATCTCCAAAAACATTTACAGTGAGCGAGAAGTCGACATTCGTATTGCAATCACCACTTGGGTTTTGGGCCACGATAGAATTGAAAACTTCAATTCGCGAACTCGCGCCACCTCGGTAAAGACCGCCCGCGTAGTTGGGTGCGCTATTTCCAGTAACCGTGCTGTTGAACAGTGATAGGGTGGAATTGCCTAAGTTGATACCCCCAGTGGTAAATGACGCGCTATTACCCGAGACTGTGCTGTTCACTAGGCTCGCGTTTGATGCAACGATTGCCGAAATCGCACCCCCAGCAAATGCGCGGTTATTAGCAACGGTACTAGACTGCAGCGAAAGACTTGCGTCGCTTTGGTGTATGGCTCCACCGACATTGGCTGCGCTATTTCCTGATAGTGTCGAATTGCGGATGGTGGTGTTTGATACATATGACGCGATTGCGCCAGCGCGCCCACCCGCTTGGTTACCGATTAGGCGACCACGGTCAATGATTAAATTGACACCGAATTCAGCTAGTATAGCGCCGCCATGGCTTGTCGCCGTATTGCCGCTAAGCGTACTGGAAGTAAGCCGTATTGTTGCGGCATCTCCGCTACTGAATGCGCCGCCACGTGTTGACGAATTACCCTGAAAGGTATTGCTTGTAACGGTGACAGCCGCTTGTGAGAAGGTTGCCGCGCCGCCAGCAATGGTGCTGCTATTGTCTGAAAACTGGTTGCCGCTTAGTTGGTGATTGTCACCTCGAGTTATGAAGACTGCACCTCCGATACTCGACGCGTAATTTTCGGAAAAATTATTCCCATTAAGTGTAAGAGGGGATTCCAGCGCTCTTATCGCGCCGCCTGATGTCGTGGAGCTATTACTACTAAAAGTAGAGTTGAAACTACTCACAGCCGCGTATTCACTAGAGATAGCGCCGCCGTTGTCTGCGCTGTTAGACGTTAGCTGGCTGCTCGAAAGATTGACTGTACCATCGTAACGAACGGAAATAGCACCGCCGTCATCACCTGCTAGATTCTCTGACAGTGTCGAGTTATTAATGATCACACTGGCGGAAGCCACGCCGAGAGCTCCACCGGAATCCCCAGCGCTATTTTGATTAAGCGTAGAGTTATTGATAGTCGCCGTAGCGGCGTTAAAGAACAGGCCGCCACCAACTGCGGACAGGTTATCTATCACATCAATATTATCCGCGTTAATAGTGGCGTTTGTGGTGGAGATTCCACCGCCTATAGAGCTGGCAATGTTTGAGTCAATTGCAGTATTCGATATTGCCAGGCTTCCACCAACAATGGTGATTGCACCGCCGTTATTGCCTGAGTTGTTAGAAACGAAGACACTATCTTGAGAAATTACCGATGTGCAATAACTGCTTAATACTCCACCACCTGAAATATTGGCCGTGTTCTCTGATATGGTGACATTGTTAAGCGTTAAGTCTGCGTTGATACAAGCGACGGCTCCTCCAGCGTCTGAGATGCCGTCACCAATAAATAGCTGATTAAGAGTGAGGTTGCCGCCGTCAGTCACCGAAAAGAGCCTGAAGTCGGGCGCTACTGCTAGAGCCGTTCGAACGACAAGACTGTTGTTTCCTTGTATGGTGATATTCGACGTTATCACGGGTGTAGCCGTTGCCCCGGACATCTCGCCAGAAGGGTCTGGTGAGCTCAACCCGAGCAAACCGTTTACGGGCAGTTGGATTGTGTCGGAGCCAGCACCTGCATTGCACCCGCCGATAGCGGAATCGGTATTAGCCGCTGTAATCGCGTTGCCCAAACTACAACCAGGGCCAACGCTAATGGTTGCCGCCGAGATAGTTTGTGAGTGCGGAAGGGTCGCTGTAGCGATGGCGATTGACAGAGCCAGCTTATTAAGGCGTTTTTGTGATCTAAACACCACTGTGGCAGCGTGTTCCAACGTCTTTTGGTTTAGTGAAGCAGGTAAGTGAATATCGCCCTTTTCTGAAGGCTGCATTGTATGGGGGTGGTGTTTGATAGAACCAGTTTATTAGTAAGTTTATTTACCCCAATGATAGAGACCTCGCTACGAGGCTTAAATAAGTGCTAATACCTAGATTTCGCGTTTTAGCACTTAAATTTGGCCAACATCTGATTTAGATGGGTCTGTTCAGAGTGCCAATCTTCTTCGAGTGAACCAAAAGGCGTCGATTGAATTCTTCTGATGGCGTTGAATGAAGTTTATTTAACAACTCAAAATCTGTAAGAAGAGGGCATTAGCATGCCCGGTTAGTTTTGCTTTTGGCTAGTACGAGTTTGATAAATTTGCTAAAAGTTAAACTTATCAAAGGCACTATTTTCGTTCTTTATCAGGATCAAAAATGTCTTCAATACTCTGACCAAAAAGTTTGGCTAGATTAAAAGCGAGAGGAAGACTAGGATCAAATTTTCCAACCTCGATGGCGTTCACAGTTTGCCTAGAGACTTTAAGTTTCTCAGCTAGCACCGCTTGTGACCAACCTCGCTCAGCCCGTAACTCCCTCAATTTGTTATGCATTATATTTTCTATACATCAGAGCTAGGTTGATAAAATATCCAGCCAACAATCCGCTGAACATGACAGGACCGGCTTTAACTGACCCACCGACAATTACAGCTGAAAGCGCAAAACAAATCCCAAGGAAAAATGCGAATAAAAAGCCTACAGCAAGGGATTCATAGTGCACTTTTTTGAGCAGTTGGTCTTTTGTCTCGCCAAAGAAACGTATAAAGGAGCGAACAAGGAAAACTCCTGGAACAATAGACGAAAATGCGAGTAGTAATCTCCAAATCGGTGTCGCGTCTACGCCTCCTGCTAAGGGTTTCAGAGCAATTAAGGTACCGAAAAACGTTACGCCCCAAATTAACAACCAGTGATTGTAACGTTTCGCATTTCGTCTATCGCGGTCATTTAATTCAACTAGATTTTCCGGGTCCATTGGGTGTAACCACCACTTTTTCTTAAATTTTCCGTTGCCGTTTGTGTTCGCCATAGTAATCTCCTAAAAGCATTGTTAGTAAAGTTTGCTTTACATGTCTAAGTGTATTTAGTTTCTTTCGAATGTCAAGCTTGCTTTACATCTGTTCTGAGCCTAATTTTACGAAAGGGGCGGTGGTGTCTTAGATTCTGCTAGCGGAATTGCATTCTAATGCTCGTAAAATCGCGTCCTGTTGAGTCATTATGTCTGCGGAAAGTTTATTTAGAGAACGGTCTACGGTTTCGAGCTTTTACCGTGATTCTCATTCTTGGAGAACCAGTTTGAAATCACAAAATACAGTTCGACAAATAAGCCAACACAAACGACGAACCCCGCGAATGCATAGAGGTAGACAATTGCTCCCATTCTAGCGTGGTAGCCCGAAACACCTAAACCACCCAGAATTAGCAAGAAGAAAATCATAATCACGATCGCTTCAAGCGGGGTATGATCTCTAGAAGGGAGAATTCTAGAAGAAAATTTATTAACGTTTAATCCCATTGTCTACTTCCATTTGATCGGCCGATACAACGATAACCTTACAGATACGAAACATCTACTGAAAGCCATATAACTCCAGCGATAATGGCAGTTAACGGGCAGCTAATGTTTCGTCAACCGCTTATTGAACAAATTGTGCCTTATAAGCGGGCTCGTCATATGTTTGAGCGCCAAGAAGGTAGATCCTAAGCTCGGCTTCGCCGGATGTCCAAATCGGCTCTTCGTTGAACCCCTATTTCTTTTTTCTGAAATCCAGCATCA
>CALKRK010000277.1 GCA_937989675.1 uncultured Arenicella sp.
TCCTCGATCGCCAAAGCCGCGCCTGACGCCATAAAAGGCAAGGTCGCGTGCGCCGCATCGCCTAACAATGTAACTCGCTCAGAACTCCATTCCGATAAAGGCTTATGATCAAACAAAGCCCATCGAAAACAGGCTTCTTTATCCATCGCGTTTATTAAAGTCTCTACGATTGAGTGCCACCCGTAAAAATCAGCTTGTAATTCCTCCCACGGCGACTTAACCGTCCAGGAGTCATTCGTCCACTGGCTGTTTTCAACAACACCGACAAAATTCACCAGCTCTCCACCGCGCACATAGTAGATCACCATATGTTTATCCGGCCCGATAAAATTGGTCGTTACGGTATCCATAAAGTCCACTGGCAAATTAGCCCGTGGCACCACGCCTCGCCAAGCCACATTGCCAGTAAATATAGGTTCATTTGCATCAAGCAACAATTCTCTAACTTTTGACCGAATACCATCCGCGCCGATTAAACAGTCTCCGCTAATGGCGCGATCACCGTCCAGGTATACGCTGACGTGATCTTTTGCTTCGGTAAAGCTACGCAAAGGGGCATCAAAATGAATGCAACCGTTATTAGCGCTAAACGCTTCCAGCAGCACTTTGTGCAAATCCGCTCGATGCAAATGCAGATACGGCGCACCATAACGAGCTTCATAGCTCTCACCTAGTGGCATGTCATACAAAGACTCCGCGCTTCGATAGTCTCGAAAAGCAACTTTCTCGGGCCGCACCGCTAATGGCAATAGGGCTGGCATCAAACCAAGCGAATCAAGAACATGAACGGCGTTGGCACCACACTGAATGCCTGCGCCAACCTCTCTCGGCGTTGCGGCTTGCTCGATGAGCGTAACGAAATGGCCAGCTTGTTGTAAACACAACCCCGCGGTAAGCCCACCAATACCAGCGCCTGCAATAAGAATTTCCATCCCAGAATTATAAAGCTTCGACAAGCTTAAGCACAGCCACACAAAACGCGCGAAACTCTACCGTCGGCATCTCTCTAGCAACACGTAACTAACGATTACGCCTCATCGCAAGCGCTAATTCATCTGCACCGAGTAGCTCCAACTGATTTATGACCTCAGCCTGATCATCCTCTGGGCGGTTTTGACTCAATTTATATTTACATTGGAGTTCCAAAATCGAGATTTCGATGCCAACAATCCCTTTTAACATTGGCGCTGGATAATTTGACTGCCAGGGCTGATCAAAGCCAGCTTCATATTTCTCGGTAAGGGAATCGACCACATGCTTAAGCGTTTCACTGTCCTCGAACACCGTGCATTTTCCGTAGACATGCACGGCTTGGTAATTCCATGTCGGCACACCTTTACCGCGATACCAAGATGGCGACACATAATCATGAGGGCCAGCAAAAATGATCAGCGCTTCTTGCCCAGCCAACTCTTCGTGCTGAGGATTTTGTTTTGCAACATGGGCTAATAGTTTGGTTCGATCTTCAGATAACAAAAAAGGGATGTGGGTTGCAAATATTCGCCCATTAACGTTTGAGACAAGTTGCCCAAACGCATGCGCTTGGATAAAGGAATAGATTTCCTCGTCATCGGTAATCTGGAAGTGTTTGGGTATATACATAGTTAGGCAAGAAAGGAGTATTAAAACGATGGAAGGTCACATCCATCTTAAATGCATTTGGCACAAAATAGAAATCGCATGACGTGCAAAATTTCAAGACCTCACAAACCGTATATGAACAGTGAGATCACTCAGCTACCAGCCCCTTTTACAGCAACTCGCTCTCACCTTACTATTAGCATTTTTAGCTTTACGTTTACGTAAACGTAATATATATTCTTTCAAACAATAATATAACGATAAATTACCTAAATGAGCACACAGTATTCTATTAGTGATTTGGCCAAGGAGTTTGATGTTACACCGCGCACTCTTCGCTTTTACGAAGAGAAAGGCCTTATCAGCCCTAGCCGAGACGGCCAAACCCGCAGTTACAGCAGCGCAGACAGAACTCGGCTGCGGCTAATTTTACGCGGCAAGAGACTGGGGCTAACACTCGAAGAGAGTGCCGAAATTATCAACATGTACGACGCCGGCGCCGGTAGCAAAAAACAGATTCAAACATTGATTGAAAAAATCCGCGAGAAGCAGCAACAACTGCTCGAACAACAAAAAGAGCTAAAGCTGATGCTCACCGACTTACGCAATGCAGAAAAACGTTGCCTCGAAGCGCTTGATTAAAGGCTAAAAACTAGCCATTCAGGAAATTGAATTAAAAACACGCGAACACAAATTTTCTCACACATCCCACGATATACTATGACGAGTAATTACCCGACCTTGCAATTTGATCACAGCGAAGAAATTTCGATGTTGCGCGAAATGGCACATCAATTTTCGCAAACAGAGATTGCACCTCGAGCAGCACAAATCGATTCAGACAATTTATTCCCCAACGATTTATGGCAACAACTCGGGGGGCTTGGCCTACTCGGCATAACGGTAGCCGAAGAATATGGCGGTAGCGATATGGGCTATTTAGCTCACGTTATTGCGATGGAAGAAATCAGCCGCGCTTCCGCTTCGGTTGGCCTTTCTTATGGCGCGCACTCAAACCTGTGTGTAAACCAAATTCACAAAAACGGCAGCGAAGCACAAAAACTCAAATATTTGCCTAAGCTGTGTTCAGGTGAACATATCGGAGCGCTTGCTATGTCAGAGCCTAACGCTGGATCAGATGTGGTAAGCATGAAACTGACCGCACGAAAACAAGGCGACCGTTACATTCTCAATGGTAACAAGATGTGGATCACCAACGGGCCCGACGCAGATACCTACGTCATCTACGCCAAAACTGACCCGCAAGGCGGATCAAAGGGCATTACAGCCTTTATCGTGGAACGCGGCTTTAAGGGTTTTTCTCAAGCACAAAAGCTCGACAAACTCGGTATGCGCGGTTCAAATACTTGCGAACTTGTATTCGAAGATTGCGAAGTACCCGAAGAAAACATACTCGGCTTTGAAGGTGGCGGCGTGCGCGTTTTAATGTCCGGCTTGGATTACGAACGCACTGTATTGTCTGGCGGCCCAGTCGGCATCATGCAAGCTTGTATGGACGTGGTCGTTCCTTACGTGCACGAACGGAAACAATTCAACAAAGCCATCGGCGAATTCCAATTAATGCAGGGCAAACTGGCGGATATGTATACAATCCTTAGTGCCAGCCGTGCTTACCTTTATGCCGTTGCTGGCGCTTGTGATCGCGGCCAGGAAAGTCGCAAAGACGCCGCCGCTGTAATTCTCTACACCGCTGAACAAGCAACCCAAATGGCCCTGCAAGCAATACAGGCTTTGGGTGGTAATGGCTACATCAACGAATACCCAACTGGCCGCTTACTGCGCGACGCAAAACTCTACGAAATCGGTGCTGGCACCTCAGAAGTTCGCCGCATGCTTATAGGCCGGGAACTGTTTGCTGAAACCGCTTAAGGCATTACGCAAAGCTCAGCCAACCAAATAGAGACAGGCAATGAACACAATCAACAGCAAGGTGAAACCTAACTCTACCGAGTTCCTGAAAAACTATGAGCACATGCAGGCGCAAGTCGATCAATTGCATCAGCTTGTAGAGCAGATTAGGTTAGGCGGCGGAGAAGCTCGTCAGAAGAAACATAAGGCACGCGGAAAACTCCTCGCAAGAGATCGCATTGACGCCTTGATCGACCCTAACTCGCCCTTCTTGGAACTATCGCAATTGGCGGCTCACAATGTATACAAAGGGGAGACCGTCGCCGCCGCCGGCGTTGTTGCTGGCATTGGCCGAATCGAGGGCCAAGAATGCATGATCGTCGCGAATGACGCGACGGTTAAAGGCGGAACCTACTACCCGCTTACGGTTAAAAAGCATTTACGAGCGCAAGCCATCGCGGAACAAAATCACCTGCCCTGCATCTATTTAGTGGATTCTGGTGGCGCTAATCTACCAAGGCAAGATGAAGTATTCCCAGACAGAGATCACTTTGGACGTATATTCTTTAATCAAGCCAATATGTCGGCGAAAAATATACCTCAAATAGCAGCAGTCATGGGTTCATGCACGGCAGGCGGCGCCTATGTACCGGCAATGGCTGACGAGTCTATTATCGTAAAAGACCACGCCACCATCTTTTTAGCTGGCCCCCCGCTGGTCAAAGCAGCAACTGGAGAAGTCGTTTCCTCACAAGAGCTAGGCGGAGCTGACGTGCACTGCCGAGACTCAGGTGTATCTGACCATTATGCGCAAAACGATCATCATGCACTAGAACTGGTGCGGCGATCAGTGAGCCGACTTAATCGAGTAAAGCCGGCAGTACTAGACATAAAAGAAAGCCAAGAACCACTATTTGATCCAAAAGAAATCTACGGCATCTTGCCCAAAGACATGCGTCAACCGTTTGATGTGCGCGAAATCATAGCGCGAGTTGTCGACGGGTCTGAGTTCGATGAATTCAAAGCCTTGTTTGGTGAAACACTGGTAACAGGGTTTGCTCGCATACACGGATATCCGGTGGGCATCGTCGCGAACAACGGTATTCTTTTCAGTGAGTCAGCCCAAAAAGGTGCTCACTTTATTGAACTTTGCGCGCAGCGAAAGATACCGCTGGTATTTCTACAAAACATCACCGGTTTCATGGTTGGCAAGCAATACGAGGCTGGCGGCATTGCCAAGCATGGCGCCAAAATGGTGACGGCCGTGTCCAACGCGAAGGTACCAAAAATCACGGTTTTAATCGGCAACTCTTATGGTGCAGGCAACTATGGTATGTGCGGCCGAGCATACGACCCCAACTTTCTTTTTATGTGGCCAACCGCGCGCATTTCAGTGATGGGCGGTGAACAAGCCGCTGGAGTTCTAGCTCAAGTCAAACGCGCACAGATCGAGGGCCGCGATGAACAATGGAGCGATCAAGCTGAAGCAAACTTTAAACAACCGATTTTGGATAAATATGAAGAACAGAGTCACCCTTACTATGCTTCGGCGCGTCTTTGGGACGACGGCGTAATAGACCCCGCGGACACCCGAACGGTTCTTGGCTTGGCGTTATCGGCAACACTCAATAAAGACATTGAAGAGACACGTTATGGCGTGTTCAGGATGTAACAATGAGCGCAGTACAAATCAACATCAGTGACAAAGGCGTCGCCACAGTTACACTCACTCGCCCAGAAAAACACAACGCCTTTGACGATGCGATTATCAGCGAGCTCACGGATGCATTTAACGCTGTGAACGCAAACGCAGATGCCAGGGTTATGATACTCGCTGCTGAAGGAAAAAGCTTTTCAGCAGGAGCCGACCTAAATTGGATGAAGCGCATGGCGGCATACTCGTTTGAGGAAAACTTAAACGATGCCAGAGGCCTGGCACACATGCTCAAAACATTGGATCGATTATCAAAGCCAACCATCGCTCGAGTACAAGGGGCTGCATTTGGGGGTGCAGTTGGATTGGTAAGTTGCTGCGATATCGCGGTGGGCACACCAAGAGCCAAGTTTTGCCTTAGCGAAGTTAAGGTGGGCTTGGTACCAGCGACTATTTCGCCTTATGTTATCGCAACCATCGGTCAGCGTGCGGCGAGGCGTTTTTTTCAAACAGCAGAAATGATCGACTCAAAACAAGCTCAGCAGTTGGGCCTATTAAGTACGATTGTTGATGACGACGCATTGGATTCCGAGGTACAACGTTTTTGCAGCCTACTGCTATCAAATGGCCAATACGCAATGCAACGCAGTAAGCAACTAATCTTCGATGTGAGCGCTCAACCGCTAAGCGAAGAACTCATCGAGAGCACTAGCAGGGTCATTGCAGAAGCCAGAATTTCTCCCGAAGGCCAACAACGCCTCTCGGCGTTTTTTGAGAGTCGCGACCAACAATCACGAGAGCCGAAATAACACCATGTTCAATAAAATTCTGATCGCAAACCGCGGCGAAATAGCTTGCCGAATCATAAAAACAGCTAAGCAAATGGGCATTAGCACGGTTGCGGTGTTTTCAGATGCAGACCGAAATGCATTGCATGTTAAACAGGCCGATGAGGCCATCCATATTGGCGCAGCGGCGTCTGCAGAATCGTACTTACTTGGCGCGCGCGTTGTTGATGCCGCACTCAGAACAGGCGCACAGGCCATTCATCCCGGCTATGGCTTCTTATCCGAAAACGCCAAGTTCGCTGAACTTTGTAGCGAAAATGGTTTGGTATTTATCGGTCCTCCGATCGCTGCCATCGAGGCAATGGGGTCAAAATCCGCGGCTAAAACCATTATGGAAAAAGCCCAAGTTCCTCTGGTGCCCGGGTATCACGGTGAAGATCAAAACCCTGAGCTGTTGAAGAAGTCGGCTGACGAGATGGGGTACCCTGTACTACTGAAGGCCGTTGCGGGCGGCGGCGGTAAGGGTATGCGCCAGGTATGGAGTGAAGACGAATTCGACAACGCGCTCAAGCAAGCCAAGGGAGAAGCGATGGCCAGCTTTGGCGATGACAAAATGCTGGTAGAAAAATACCTCACTCAGCCACGCCATGTTGAGGTACAGGTGTTCTGTGATGCTCATGGCAATGGAGTCTATTTGTTCGAGCGGGACTGTTCTGTCCAACGAAGGCATCAGAAAATCATTGAAGAAGCACCCGCCCCAGACCTTCCAGAAAGCATTAGAAAAGCCATGGGCGAATCCGCCGTCACCGCGGCCAAAGCAATCGACTACGAAGGTGCTGGCACGGTTGAGTTCCTATACGACACCGATGGCTCATACTATTTCATGGAGATGAATACTCGTCTTCAGGTCGAACACCCCGTTACCGAGATGATCACCGGGCAGGATTTGGTGGAGTGGCAACTAAGAGTTGCTAATGGCGAAGCACTACCACTTCAGCAAGAAGAGCTCAGTATTAACGGACATGCTTTTGAAGCTCGTATCTACGCCGAAGACCCTGACAATGACTTCCTGCCAACCGCCGGACTACTATCTCACCTAAACACTCCCGGCGAAGATCATCATGTTCGCGTTGACACTGGCGTGATCGAAGGCGATGAAGTAAGCCCATTTTATGACCCAATGATCGCTAAATTGGTGGTATGGGATCAAGACCGACATCGAGCCTTAAATCGCCTAACGACTGCCTTGACCAATTACCAGATTGGCGGCGTTACCACTAACATTACCTTTTTGACCAAGCTTGCAAGCAACGCGGCATTCATTGGCGCCGATCTAGATACCGGCTTTATCGAAAAACACAAAGAAACACTATTTGAAACCGACGGCCAACATCTAACTCATTCTCTACCACTAATTTGCCTCTATCTGGTGCTCGAGAAAAGCGAATCTAAAAGCCAAGACCCTTGGAAGGGTGTCGGCTCTTGGCGCCTAAATCAAGCGACGGAACATAAATTCGAAATAAGTATTAACGATCAGAGCTACCCCATATCAGCGCTCGAGCAAGATAATCAAGGTAGGCGTATATACAAGATAGAAACAATGAGTGAAACGTGTGTGGCAAGCGCAACGCTCGAAGGGCAAAGCTTAACGGCTGAGGTTGATGGCCATAGACAATCAGTTACCATCGCGCGATCAGAATCGGGGTATACATTATTTAGTCAATACGGCACGCTGAATTTTCAAACCACCCTGCCCGATCTTGGTGATGCAGATGACTTGAACACGAACAGCGATTTCACTGCGCCGATGAATGGCACTATAGTTGATGTGTTAATTAAAGCTGGCGATAAGGTTAGTGAAGGAGATGCACTGATTGTAATGGAAGCCATGAAGATGCAGCACACCATCAACGCGCCAAGCGATGGCCTGATTGACGAGGTATTTTTCGCTACCGGAAGTTTAGTTGACGGCGGTGCCGAATTGTTATCATTTCAACGATTAGAAGCGCAATAAAGCAAGCATGCAGCCACTACCGAGTTCCGTAACATTATTTGAAGTAGGCCCACGTGATGGCCTACAGAACGAAGCCATTCCCGTTTCAGCTGAAGTAAAAGTAGCACTCATAAACATGCTCAGCGAGACCGGCCTTCGCCGTATCGAAGCAGGTAGTTTTGTCTCACCTAAATGGGTGCCACAAATGGCCACCAGCGCCGAGGTTTTTGCTGCGATTGCTCGCCACCAGAACGTGCGTTATGCAGCACTCACACCGAATATGCGGGGCTATGAAGCCGCTGTAAAGGCGAAAGTCGGTGAAGTCGCTGTGTTCGCAGCCGCATCCGAAGGGTTTTCACAAAAGAATATTAACTGCGGCATAGAAGAAAGCATTACGCGCTTCATACCCATTATCGAAACCGCACGCCAACAAAATATTCCAGTGCGAGGCTACGTATCATGCGTGGTAGCCTGCCCATACGATGGAGACATTGCGCCACAAAAAGTGGCCGAGGTTGCACGCCGTTTGTATGAGCTGGGTTGCTATGAAATTTCCTTGGGAGATACGATTGGGGTCGGCACACCCAGCCGCATTACCGAAATGATTAAAGCTGTTAGCGCCGAAGTTCCGATAAACAAACTGGCACTTCATTGTCATGACACCTATGGGCAAGCGCTAGCCAATATTTACGCGGCATTGCAACTTGGTGTAGCTACCTTCGACAGCTCTATCGCAGGTTTAGGCGGTTGCCCTTATGCTAAGGGAGCATCTGGAAATGTTGCGACAGAAGACCTGCTTTATCTTCTAAGCGGCTTGGAAATTGAAACAGGCGTCGACCTGAAAAAACTGATTGACGCTGGCAATCTCATCTCAAAGCAACTTGGGCGATCCAATCAATCGAAGGTAGCTCAGGCACTGAATTTCGCGTAGTAAAGAGACATCATTGATATAGAGATCCTTACAGCTTTCTGCAGCTCAGAATTTCATTGCTCTAAAATAGACCCTGCCCAAAATCACCTGAAAGTCACTCCGACTGCGGCAGAGATGCCGCAGTAACGCTTCAAACATCTAATATTCCACTGCCTAGTAATAGGACTTTATTGGCTTAGTGCATTACTTTGGAAGTTCGAATACAAATCTCGCTCCCCCAATTGGTGCCGTTTCAACAAAGCACTTCCCTTTATGCCATGCCGCAACCTGCTCGACGATGGCTAAACCAATACCAAACCTACCGGTCTCACGATCACGACTACTGTCGGCCCGCTTGAATGGTTCAAAGATCATTTCTCGATGATGCGGCGGCACACCTTCGCCATCATCGTCAACGATAAACAAGAAGCGTTGATGCTCCTCCTTAACCGATAATCGAACCGTCGTTTTTGCATGCAGGCTTGCGTTGTGCAATAGATTGCTCAATGCTCTCGCTAACAATTTACTTTCAAATTGCGCGAGCGTGCCCACCGCCAAATCATTTGTATCAAGTAAAGTTTGCTTTTCAACGTTAAACAATTTTGCACGCCTGAACTGCTCTTCTAACCAAGGGAGCAACGGTATCGATGAAAACTCAATCGCAGGCCTGACACGCTCAAAACTTGCGTAAACTAGCATCTCGTTGATCAGCGCATCCAATTCATTAATATCAGTGGCAACTTCCTCATAAAAATGACGCCGTTGATCATCGCTCTTCGCTTCAAGAAGTTCTTCAAGCCCAAAACGGATGCGCGCCAGTGGCGTACGCAATTCATGAGATACGGCATTGGTTAGATCTTTATGCGAATGGATCAATGCTTGAATACGTTTGGCCATAACATTAAAAGCCGAGAAAACCGGTTTAAGTGGCGAGAAGCGCCCTGCGCTCACCCGTGAACCAAAATTTCCAGCACCGAACTCTTGAGCGGCCGTTAATAGCGTTACCAAGCTACTCCATAGTGGCCATATCCAAATGAGTACCGCGACAGCGAGAACCAAAACGAATACTAGAAAGATCAATATAGCCGCATTTTCATAGGCCCATTGCGTATACCACCAGCGTTGAGGTAGCGGCCCAGCGACCAGCACCCAATCAGAATTGGCAATACGATAATAGTAAGATAAATCTCCGGGGGACAAATTAGTTTGAGCTCGCCCTAACAGCAAACGATCAAGCTTGCTCTTTATTAGATCACTCTCCATAAATTCGTTAAGCGGCCTTAACTCGAAGTACAGAGCCCTCTCCTTGTTGAGCTTTTCGATAGCCGCACCCCATTGCTCGATATCGTACTGCTGTATATACGCCTCTACCAGTTTGAAACTGCCAATTGATTCAAAGTGATCTTCATCAGAGTTACTCTCTTCCGTCTGTATTACCCAAAACCTATCTGCCAGATAGTCAGATCGCCGGTATATATATACCGCACCCTCAATTTCTCGAAAAACAAAACCGGTTTTCAGCAGCTCCTGCTTTTCGTCGCTATCCAAACTAAGATCGTCTATTGTTTGAAACTGGATACCATAAGGGAACCATTGCTCGACTCTAGCAATTTCTTGCGCAATAGACTCACCTTGCTCTAACCGCTCATCGAGTAAGAGAAACGTTGTTTCGTAAGCGATATCCAACTCCTCATCATCGGCGAAGTACGTCTGTATAAGGAGCATCGCAGCCACAACCGCAAACAATACGGTAACGAACAACGGCAAATACAAACGATACATGAAAAGCCCTAACTAAAGCTGCTATGTCTGTTGTTTGGCAAAAAGATAGCCACGACCGCGCACGGTTTTTATCAAGGCCGGTTCGTCAGGGTCGTCATTTAAGAGTTTTCGTAGCCTAGAAACGCGGATGTCCATGCTGCGATCCACGCCATCATAGGGGAGACCGCTCAAGGTTTGGCATAACTCGTCTCGACTGTAGATCGTGCCTGCGTTGCTAGCTAACAACCATAAGAGATCGAACTCGCTTGTAGTTAACTTCACTGACTGACCGGCCATACGCAGTTCTCTGGCACCCGAATCAATGCAAATACCCTTATTCAAAACATGTATTACATCGTCGTTATCGAAACGTCTGCCCTCCTTACCGACCCGGCGAATCAGTGCTTTTACCCTCGCTAGCAAGACTCTGGGTTCAACCGGTTTTGTCACATAATCGTCAGCGCCGATCTCTAAACCAACAACCTGCTCTACATCTTCATCTAGAGCGGTAAGCATTAGAATGGGCCCATCGTAGCCCACTCGAACTTTCCTACATACGTCCAAACCATTCATACCTGGTAGCATCAGATCCAGTATTACAAGATCAGGCTGTTCCCGCAGGATCCGGTCAACCGCAACATCACCTCTTTGCTCAACACTCACGTCAAATCCGCGCTTGTTTATGTAGTTGGAAATCAACTTAGAAAGGCGGGGATCATCTTCGACCAGAAGCAAAGAGTGATAGGCCTTATAGCTATCGAGTTTTGTATTCATTTTCGTTTTCGCCTATGAGCCCATACAGATTCCTAGCATCAAATATAAACCATAGAAGTCTGCTTGACTCACTGAAGCGCTAAAATTTTAGTTGGATGCCAATTGAAGGGAACAATGGAAAGCCTTCCGATTTCTCTAAGCTAAAATTGCGCGAACCAACTTGAGGGAGATAGTCGATACCTGAAGCATTTTCCCGTCCGTAAACGTTGAGAATGTCGATGTAAAAGCTGCCATTCAGCCGCCCTTCTATCGATCTTTCAAAACGAAAGTCTAAGCGATGAAAATCATCTAGGCGCTGACTATTTATCTCTCCATATATTGGAACGTATGAGTCCGGAAATTGCGGATTCTCCCGATTTCCTATAATAGGCGTATACAGCGCGCCGGTGCGGTAAGTCCAGCGCAGGCCTGCGTTCCACTTCTTATTCATTTGGTAGTTGAGCACAATGTTAGCGACAACCGGTGTGTCATACGAAAATGGAAAAGTTTGACCACTCAACTCATTCGTCCTTTTCGTCTCTGACAAACTTAGAGCAAACCATCCAAACCAGCGGTCAGTCCGCGCTCGGTTAAGCATAAATTCGAGCCCGTAAGCAGTGCCATTACCCCGATTTAGAAACGGCGCTGTCTCGTCGTCAGTATCAACAACCAAATCATCAATTTGTTTATAGTAGAGGCTCGCATTCCAAGACCAGTTACTATCGAACCAGCCCCCATCTTGCATCTTATGATCAACTCCGAGCACATAATGAGTTGCCGCAATTGCCGTTAATTTCGGATTACCAACCCGAGGAAACATTTCCTCTTCTTCAGGCAATTGGTGATAGCGACCAATCGATCCGCTAACACTGGTATCTGGTGTCGCTTGCCATTTTAGGCTAGCACGTGGGTCGAAATTCGCCTCTTTAAGATAATCGTCGGTGGAGGCATGAACACCGTAAGTTAATCTAAGTTTTGGGGAGAATTCCCATTGATCTTCAATAAACGCAGCATAGGTGTTTACGTTTTGTTTGCGTTTATCTTCGATAACTTCTCTTCGATCGAATTCGCATTCTGGAGAAAAATCCGAGCAACGCTCAAGCCTCAATTTCAGTTGATAGTCATACTTAGATTGTTCAAGATTCAAACCTGCAACTAATTGGTGTTCACCCATCTGCCAATTGTGTTTGCCTTTAAGAATCAGAGACTCTTCTTCAAATTCGAAGAACTCTCCATTGCCAACACGGCTTTCTTCCTCGTGGACAATTCGGCCAATCACAATGTCCGAGTTTAGAGTACGCCATGACAGGCTTTGACTGTTAAATTGCTCACTTATGTTGGCCGCTCCCTCCTGCCCTGGGTCCAGCAATGCTTCCTCGGACCGCTTACCAAATTCCGCCGCTGCTGATTCACGCGCTCCAGACACGTTAAACGTAAGCACATTATCGTTGGCCAAGCGCCATTGATATTTACCCTGATAGTCACTGGTATTCGGTAAATTTGTTATGCGTATGTCCTCCTCTTCTTCAAGTTCAGAATCATCTATAAAGTGCTGTATTAAACCTGCTCGGGCGGAGAAATAGAATGCCTGATTCTCGGTAACCGCGCCTTCCAACATTGCCCCTGCCCTGATCAGACTTAAATCTAAAGTAGCTTCAAGCGGTTGCTGGCGAGGATCTCTTAGCCGCACATCAAACACCGCGCCTGTGGCCTCACCATAACTGGCGCCAAACCCAGCCGACTTAAGACCAAAATCTTGAATCAGGTTTTCGTTGAAGATACTGGTGCCAAATCCATGGAACAGGTAACTGACGGGTAAATCGTCCACTAGAAACAAATTTGCGTCCGGAGATGAACCTCGCACGGCCGGGTCTGGGTCCTCCTCGGCAACTTGCACTACACCAGGCAAGGAAAATAATGACTGAATCGGATCTCCAAATGTGCCGGCCGTTTTTAACAGCTTTTCAGTCTGGGCACTGGGCTCGGTCTTCAAACCTTGTCTTTCGCCAACCACTTTAACCTCTTCTATCGCTCCTGCATCGGCAGCGCTGAAAGTTGGCATCATGCCTAACGAAACCAGAATCGGGCAGCATACTGATCGATGGTTCAAGGAAAAAGATAGAATACGCATAGTGTTTTCTCTAAAAGGAGTGTGTTTAGAGAAATACTACGCGCAGAGCTCACTCGGCACTGTGTGTATTGTGTTGGGCTTATGTTTCTGTTTTGTAAGGACCACTACCCTTGTTGTTATGCCTGATCAGCACCAATTCACAGAAGAACTAACGTGGTGTCATCCGAATACCGCCATCCAGGCGGATCACCTCTCCATTTAAATAGTCATTCTCAACGATGTGCGCAGCCAGTTTAGCGAACTCCGCGGGCAAGCCCAATCGTTTAGGAAACTGTACCGCTTGCTCCAGCGGTTCTTTAACTTTGTCGGGCATCGCTTCCATCATTGGTGTGTTGAACACTCCAGGCGCAATGGTATTTACTCGAACCCCGCGCGTGCCAAGGTCGCGTGCTATTGGCAGGGTCATACTCACAACACCGCCCTTACTGGCTGCGTAAGCCGCCTGGCCCACTTGGCCGTCAAACGCAGCCACCGATGCGGTATTAATAATGACGCCGCGCGCGCCTTCCGAGTTAACCGGGTCAAGCTCAAGCATCTTTTCAGCAGCCAGCCTCAATACGTTAAACGAACCGAGGAGATTGACGTCGATCACTTTACGAAACTTTTCAAGGTCGAGCGCACCATCACGGCCGACCGTTTTGCCCGCCGGCGCGATACCAGCACAGTTGATACAAGCGCGAATATCGCCTAGCTCACTAGCCGCTGCCTCGATAGCGACTGATATCGCCGCCACGCTGGTTACGTCGACATCGTAAAAACCGATTTTTCCGTGACTCGATTGAGGCTTTATACGATGACTACCTTGGGCGTTTATGTCGAAAACCGCAACGTTTGCACCGGCCGCCCAAAAGTGTTGAACACAGGCACTCCCTAAGCCCGACGCACCGCCACTAACGACAACAACTTGATCAGAAATGTCCATAAACCCGCCTCAATTAACTTGCACTTATTGAGATAAGCATACGAAATAGGTGTGTGCCCGTGCAAATTAAATCCCTTTCAGCTTTGCCGAGCGTAATAGATGAGAGACTAAGCAAGCTTAGAAGCTACGCTTAGCTCTTGAATCTGTTAAGGGCGACAAACGCCGCCCATAACGAGTTTAATCAGCGGCGTAAACCACTAACAAAAGCTTAATCTTCTTTGAGGTAAACGGTTTTCTTTTCCAAATATTGGCTCAGACCGTATTTGCCATCTTCTCCGCCATAGCCGCTTAACTTCCAGCCATTATGGAAACCTTGATGCTGCTCACCCATGCCGCGATTAACATACACCTCACCAACCTCTAGATCGGCGATGGCTTGGTGGATATTTTTCATACTATTGGTGAACAAATATGCAGACAGACCGTATTCACTATCGTTGCTGTATTCAATCGCCTGTTCTAGGTTGTCTACTTTAACGATCGGCAAGATTGGGCCGAATGTCTCTTCTTGAACCAATGTGTTTGATTGATCCACATTAACCAGCAAAGTCGGCTCGTACCAGCAGCCGCCTTCATAACCTTCAACGGTGGCCGGTTTACCACCGCAAACCAACTCAGCCCCTTCCGATACGCCTTTGTCCACCAAAGACTGTATATGCGCGATCTCGCTTTGATTAACCTTTGGCCCCATATCCGTATCTTCTGAGAATGGATCACCAACTTTAAGTGCTTGAACCATTGGAGTGAACTTTGCCACAAATTCATCATAGACCGCTGCGTGAACATATAAACGTTCTGCACAAGTACACACTTGACCACAGTTATCAAAACGCGCTGAAAGCGCTTGCTGAGCCGCGTAATCAATATCCGCGTCGTCCATAACGATCAACGGTGCTTTGCCGCCCAACTCAAGCATGACTGGCGTCATATGATCAGCACAGGTCTTGAAAATACGCTGACCGGTTGGCGTGCTTCCCGTCATGGTCACCATTTTAGTGATTGGGCTTTCGCACAAGGCTTGACCAACCGCCGAACCAGTACCATTAATCACATTTAGCACGCCAGCAGGAATACCAGCTTCGTTTGCCAAACGCCCTAACTCCAAGGTTGCCAGAGGTGTTTCCTGAGTCGGCTTAACGACAATAGAGTTGCCCGTGATTAACGCTGGGCCAATTTTACGACCCGCCAACGCTAGCGGAAAATTCCATGCGGTGATCGCAACGACAACGCCACGCGGCACCATATGAATGTAAATCTTTTCGTTCGGATTGTCCGAAGGCAAGATATCACCTTCAAAGGTCAGCGCGTTGTCGCAAGCGTAATCAATAAATGTTGCTGTAGCAGCAACTTCACCACGCGCAACCGTCAATAACTTACCCTGCTCGTTCACTAACATGCCTGCAAGTTGCTCTGCATCTCGGCGAATCAGGTTAGCAAAGTCGCGCAGAATAGATTGCCTCTCTCGAGCCGTTTTCGCAGCCCAAGCTTTTTGCGCCGCGTTCGCCGCTTCTAAAGCGACTTGTGCATCTCCTGCAGTGCCTTTAGGAATCAGGCCAATTTCTTCACCCGTACTTGGCGACAATACCGATATCGTTTCTGCAGATTCAGACGCAACGTATTCGCCGTTGATAAAATTCTTTTCGTTATAGTTTGAAATATGTGTCATCGGCCCATCCAACCTCCGTCTACAGTGACGGTGCTACCATTCATATAATCTGATGCGCTAGACGCGAGGAATACCACCGGCCCAGCAATATCTTCTGGAGTACCCCAACGACCTTGAGGAATACGAGCAAGAATAGCGCTTGAGCGCTCTTCATCGGCGCGCAGAGCCGCCGTATTGTCTGTGGCTATGTATCCAGGTGCAATTGCATTTACATTAATACCCTGAGACGCCCATTCGTTTGACAACGCCATCACCAACTGGCCAACTCCGCCTTTGCTCGCCGCATAGCCAGGCACGGTGATACCGCCTTGGAATGCTAGTAGAGAACTGGTGAAGATAATCTTACCTTGCCCTCGCTCCAACATTTGCTTACCAATCTCGCGGCTCAGCACAAACTGTGAACTCAAGTTTACGTTGATAACGGTGTCCCAGTATTCGTCGCTGTGCTCAGCCGCCGGCGCACGTGCGATAGTTCCGGCATTGTTTACCAAAATATCGATCACTGAGTGGTCAGCTTTAACTTGCTCGGCAAACGCTAACACGCTGGCACGGTCGGAGAAATCACATTGATAAGCTGCGAAAGTCTGGCCAGCTGCTTCAACCGCGGCAGCCACTTCAGAACCTTCGGGTTTCAGACTCGCTGAGACACCAATAATATTAGCTCCTGCCTCTGCAAGCGAAACCGCTATGTCTTTACCAATACCACGGCTACAGCCAGTGACTAAGGCGGTTTTGCCCGCCAAACTAAATTTTTCTAACATTCTTTTGTATTAAAATCGATTGATTATATTAACTGGAACGGCTTAAGAACTTTCTTCCGAATCATTGCACGCAACAACCGCCTTCATGCCGGCTGGGTTTGAATCCATAGTCGTGAATGCAGAACTAATATCTGGAAGTGAGGTCGAAAAGCTGATGAAGCTATCTAGGTTTATATCACCGTTGGCGACCAGCTCAATGGCTTTGTCAAAGTCCGCGGCTTCATAAACTCGCGCACCTAGCAGTTCTAGTTCTTTCCAAAAGAACTGAAACAAATCTACTGGTGGCTTCTCTGAATGAATAGCCACCATGCATATACGTCCACGTACGGCGGCAATATCCGTCATGGTTTCCACCGCCGCGTTAACGCCAGATACTTCAAACACAACGTCGGCGCCTTTACCATTAGTCCATTGTGTAACCACTTCTTTGATGTCTTGCTTAATCGGGTTAACAGTTTTAACGCCTTGGGACTCTGCGAACTCAATACGAGCTTCGTTAACTTCAGAGATCATCACTTCAGCGCCAACAGACTTAGCCACCTGCGCGATCAACTGGCCAATGGGGCCACCACCGATTACAACAGCCTTCTCACCAGCGCTTAGGCGTGATCGAGAAATATCATGACAAGCAACTGATAGTGGCTCGATAAGCGCACCGTTCTTGAGACTTACGTTACTCGGCAACTTATGCAGAGTACGAGCCTTTACCGTCCACGATGATTGAAAAGCACCAGGGGAATCGATACCCATAAAATTTAAATTGTGACAGACATGGCTATTGCCGGCATCGCACGCAGGGCAATCTCCGCAATAGTCGAGCGGGCGAACAACGACTCTATCACCAATGGCATAACCTTCAACATCAGCCCCCATTTCCACAATGGTGCCTGACATCTCATGGCCAATAACCTGTGGTGGCTTCACTCTTTGATCCATGACCCCGTGATAAATATGCATATCAGTACCGCAAATACCGACATAACCTACCTCTAAACGAACCTCGTCAGCGTTAGGCGCTACTGACGAAGCGTCAGTAATTGAAAACGACTTGTTGCCTATATATTGTGCTGCTTGCATCTTTTATCTATCTCACATTATTTTGTTAAGTGTGGACCAAGCAAATCTTGATCAAATTCAACACCAGTACCTACTGAGTCCGGCGCAATAGCAAGGCCCTGATCATCCAGTTTGAGCGGTGTTGTCGTATATTCATCAATTGGGAAGGAGTGCACTTCAAGATAACCAGCATGCGGCTGTGAAGCCATCAGAGATACATGTAACTCATGCATACCATGACTACAAACAGGCAAGCCAGCTTGCTTAGCCATCGCGGCAATCTGTAACCACCCGGTTACGCCTCCAATGTTTGAAGCATCGGGCTGCAAGAAACCCAATTTTGACTGCTCTATCGCGTATTCAAACTCATGCGGCGTATGCAAGTTTTCACCCATGGCTAACGGAATGCTGGTTTGCTCTGCTATCTTGGCGAAGCCGCGATAGTTATCTGGAATGATGGGCTCTTCGAACCAAGTAATATCATACGGCTCAATAGCCTTAGCAAAGCGAACAGCTTCTTCGACAGTCATTGAGTAATTTGCATCAACCATAAAGGTGATGTCATTGCCTATCAAATCACGCACAGCTCTGACCCGTGCTACATCTTCTAAATAATCTTGCTTACCGACCTTAATTTTGACCGCCCTGAAACCACGATCCAAGTAACCCTGAATATTCTCTAACAACCGGGATTCTGTGAAGTTCAGGTCAATGCCGCCTGCATAACACATCGTTTTATTGCTAGCTCCGCCAGCGGCCTTCCACAATGGGACGCCGGCACGCTTGCAACGAATATCCCAGAGGGCTATATCCACTGCCGAAATAGCAAAGCTCACTAAGCCACCTCGACCAACATAGTGGAGATGCCAACTCATGTCATCCCAAAGAGTTTCAATCTCGTCACAGGACTGACCTTTTAGAAAGTCAGCAAGATCATGCTCAATAATAGACTTGATTGCATGCCCACCTTTACCGCCTGTATAGGTGTAACCAACGCCCTCAAAACCGTCGCTAGAACGAACACGGCAGACAACTAACTCAAAATGAGTATGATCCCCGTGCTTAGCATCGGTTAGTACTTCCGCCAATGGAACGTTGTAATGTTCCACGGTTACCGAAGAAATTATGGCACTGCTTGGTTTAATTTCCTGACAAGCCGAAGTTTCCAAATTTATTGTCATTATTTTCCTACTACTTTGTCATGTTTGCTTGCCGGTGATCTGGCGAGCGCATATAGAGCTTCGATAGCTCTGATATCAAATTACGCCTTGATGTCGGTTTAACAACAAAGACGAACTCATAATTCTTTCAATAAGCAAATCAATAAACTGCGTGGGACAAATGAATAATATTCGATATACAACCTATCAAACATACCACTTGAACCAAAACAAAATGAAGATCTCCTCACAACGCTTGCAACCCAACATCACCCTTTTATCGAATCAGCTGATGGCTAAAGCCTTTAACAATTAACAATCATTAATAGCCTAAATTAAGCGCACCAGAAGTTGCATACGCAATTTTAAAGCGGCCAAAGATAACTCAGGCACAACGCAAAAACGGCTATGTAACGGCGCTCAGCTAGCCGAATTTTACTTTGCAAGCTTGGATTCAATATATAAACAATTTTGTATATTGTCAACAATATACTGTTGACTATCGAATTGTTGCATGAGATAGTATTTTGGATGGTTCGCGCTATTGCGCGTTGGAATATTGGTACCCTCTCCAACATTCTTATCTCTTGAATCGGTCTAAGTAATTGAGAACCATTCTCCTTCTTTTGATAGCCCCTCGACCCCTAAAAGTCGAAGGGCTATTTTTTTGGCTCA
>CALKRK010000278.1 GCA_937989675.1 uncultured Arenicella sp.
AACGAATAACCTGATTTCAAAGGTGGCTTTTCTTGCTTTGGATGCACTTTTACAACCGTTGTAAAAGTTGTCCAAAGTTACTAGAAAGGCGTTGATTATTAATCTTTATTCGATTAATCTTCCGCACCTTGAAAGAGATACACGCACGTCGCTCAGATTGATAGAGCGCCTGCGGCTAATAAAGTGGCTACGAATTATGGTTCGTATACTCATTTGTTGAAAAGAAAATTTGAAGAGATACGCGCATGTAGCTCAGCTGGATAGAGTACCTGGCTACGAACCAGGCGGTCGGAGGTTCGAATCCTTCCATGCGCGCCATTTTTAAGAGCGGAATCAATCACTTGCATTGGTTCCGCTTTTTGCTGTTTGGATGAATTTCCCCATATGTTCGGATGTGTACCATTGATCTGGTTTTCTCACTAATGGTTGAACTTTAACAAACACGTTTCTATAGTGTTTTCTGCTTGTAGCAGTACTTGCATGAGTGAGAAGCTCAGCAGCTTGCAGGGTGCTCGCCGCATCAGAACCAACAGGGTTACAAAGTGATTTTTCACTAAACTTTAATTCAATCAATTCCTCGTCTATCGCATCGCCTTGTTTTGCCAGCGTTGCAACATAGATTGAAAGCCACCACACGATTTCGCGTTTGGGTTTGTGTAGGGCTTCCCGCGCCCAGTGCTAATTAGTTACTTCGATATAAAGACTCCACGCGTTTTACGAGCTTCAGTCACCAACTTAGGATGAAGCGCATAAATTCTTCCAAATGCGCTAAACAATCAACCTTCGACCCTTTTGAGTAAATTTTTCTGCTGTGAAATATGCAGGATATCGCTGGCTAGATTGGCGGTTATTGTCAGTGTTGATGCGGCATTCCAGCGAATAATAGATATTTTCTATGACAATTATCAGTTTATTCCATTAGATTCTGGGGCCTATCTCTCTGTATTCTTTGATCCGGTCGAGCAAGACCTACTCATACCACTACGGAGAATTACGCCATGTTTAGAAAAAATATACCGCTTGTTGTTGCCGCAACAATTGCTTTATCACCTGTGATACTGCCAGATTCTGCGGCCGCGAATCAGCAAGCTAAATCAAACCAATTCTGGTGGCCCGAACAGCTTAGCTTGAGCCCGCTGCGACAAAACGCAACTGAGTCAAACCCAATGGGTGTTGATTTCGATTACGCTCAGCAATTCCAAAGCCTTGATCTTGAGGCGCTTAAGGCTGATTTGAAGGAACTGATGACCACATCGCAAGATTGGTGGCCAGCCGATTACGGTCACTATGGGCCATTCTTTATTCGCATGGCCTGGCATAGTGCTGGTGTTTATCGTGTTGGAGATGGTCGCGGTGGTGCCTCTGGTGGTCAGCAGCGTTTTGAGCCGTTAAACAGTTGGCCAGACAACGTCAATTTGGATAAGGCTCGACGTTTATTGTGGCCGATCAAAAAGAAATACGGTGCCAAGATTTCATGGGGCGATTTGATGGTACTCACCGGGAATGTTGCCTTGGAATCCATGGGGTTTAAAACGTTTGGCTTTGCCGGTGGTCGTGAAGACGATTGGGAAGCAGAACTGGTTTATTGGGGTTCTGAAAAAGAGTTTCTATCAGACAAGCATCGCTACAGCGGTGAGCGTAAGCTCGAGCAGCCTCTTGCTGCAGTTCAGCAAGGGCTTATTTATGTGAATCCAGAAGGACCTAACGCTAACCACGATCCAATCAGTGCCGCGAATGATATTCGTGAAGTGTTTGGTCGTATGGCGATGAACGATGAAGAGACAGTCGCCTTAATCGCAGGTGGGCATACCTTTGGTAAAGCTCATGGAGCGGCCAAGCCAGAGGGTTGCGTTGGTGTTGAGCCGGCGGCCGCAGGAGTTGAAGAGCAGGGCCTAGGTTGGACCAATAAATGTGGTAGCGGTAAAGGTGCCGATACTATTAGTAGTGGTTTAGAAGGTGCATGGAATGCAAACCCAACGGCTTGGACATCTCTATATTTGGATAACTTGTTGAGACATGATTGGGTAAAAACTAAGAGCCCGGCTGGTGCTACTCAGTGGATCCCAGCGGACGGTGCCGCAGCAAATACGGTGCCCGACGCACATGATCCGTCTAAGAGGCACGCTCCCATCATGTTCACGACAGACCTCGCTCTCAAAGAAGACCCAAGTTATCGTAAAATCATTGAGCGCTTCTATAAAGACCCAGCCGAGTATCAGCTCGCATTTGCTAAAGCATGGTTTAAGCTTACTCATCGCGACATGGGGTCGAGTGCGCGTTATCTTGGTGCTGATGCGCCTGCCGAGCAACTGATTTGGCAAGATCCGCTTCCAACTGTTGAGTATGATTTAGCAAATAGTCGAGATATAAAGAATCTTAAGAAGCAGGTTCTTGAATCTGGTTTGACTGTGCCTCAGCTAGTAAGAACGGCTTGGTCGTCAGCGGCAAGTTATCGCGGGACAGATTTTCGTGGTGGCGCGAACGGAGCTCGAGTGGGCTTAATGCCTCAGCGCGACTGGGCTGCAAATTCTCCTAAGGAGCTTGCAAAGGTGCTTAAAACCTTGAGGTCTATTCAGAAAGATTTCAATAACAAATCAAGTAAAAAGCAAATTTCCCTAGCGGATTTGATTGTGCTTGGCGGTGCGGCTGCCATTGAACAAGCGGCTGAAAAAGGTGGCGCTGATATAGCAGTGCCTTTTACGCCGGGACGAGTTGATGCTACGCAAGATCAAACGGACGCCGATAGTTTTGCTGTACTTGAACCAAAAGCGGATGGTTTCCGAAACTACTACAGTGATGCCAGCTCATTATCGCCGGCGGAGATGTTGGTTGATCGAGCAACCATGTTAACGTTGACCGTGCCTGAAATGACCGTCCTTATCGGTGGTTTACGCGCCCTTGATGCTAATGCGGAGCAATCGAGTTATGGAGTTTTGACGAATCGCCCTGGTACCTTGAGTAATGACTTTTTCGTAAACTTATTGGATATGTCTACCAAGTGGAGCAAGTCTTCATCTTCCCAGGGAGTTTATGATGGCTTGGATCGCCAGAGTGGGGAATTGAAATGGCGTGCGACGCCGGTAGATTTGATTTTCGGTTCGCACTCCGAACTTCGCGCAGTGGCCGAAGTTTACGCATCAGATGATGCGCAGGAGAAATTCCTGCAAGACTTTGTATCTGCGTGGACCAAGGTTATGACCTTAGATCGTACCGATCTATAAATAAAACTTTTGGTTTCTCGATAATATGAAACAGCGGTGCTGCCTAATATAGCGCCGCTGTTTTTTTGTCGTCAAACTCGGTAGCTACTTTCAATATGTTCTCGTGTGATCACCCCGTAAACACGTTCCTTTGAAAGGCCGTGTGCGCCAGTAATAAATAGCACCTCACATTGTTCAAATTGCATCGATTCATGAGCTTCTTGCAGAGTAGCCACAATGGTGATGGCAGCTGTCTCGTGTCGTTTGGCGGGTATTTTCAGTAAATCGAGCTGTGTTTCTGCAGGGTCTACTGCGTCGCTATTTGTTTCGAGCTCATTGACGTGCCGAGCAAGGTCGGTTGCTGGCAATAAGCTTGTTTTTAGCTTGTCGTTTTGATCTCTAATGAGAATCCACCTGGGCTCCAGCTTGAGTAGTTCTGTTGCTTCAAATAGGCTGATAAAACGTTGTTGTTGCAGTATCTCACGGTCCATAACACTGGCAACACCAATGCGTCGAAGTGCTTTGGAAAGAGGGCTGTTACGGTAATCCAGGCCACGGCTTAGCATGAGGTGTCGGTATATAGATGATTTTCCGAAACCGACTCGGGTCACCAATGACGCGGTGATAACGGCCGCCATGCCAGGCAAAATTATCGTTTGTGTACCTGTGAGTTCCAGCAAATAAATCAGGGCTGCGAGCGGAGCTTGTAGTGTGGCAGCCATCATCGCGGCCATACCCAGTATGGCATAGAAACCTGTGCCGGCAGAGCTAAGTGAGAATGAGGCCGTCGTGATTCCGATGGCAGCACCGGCCGACGCTCCAATAAACAGGGACGGTCCGATCAGGCCTGCGGGCATGCCTAAACCAATCGAAACCGAGGTCGCCACGGTCTTAGCCAGGACAAGCAAAATAACCAAGCCCAGCCCAAGCTGAGCGGCCAACAGTTTATCTAGGGTGTCGTAGCCAATGCCCATTATCTCGGGTAATTGAAATGCGATGATTCCTGTTAGGACCCCCGCAAGCATTGTTCTCAGCCATATAGCTTGATTGATGAATAAGCTATTTGTAAACAGTGTGATTTTAATAAAGGCCGCTGCCAAGCAGCCTATTAGTGCGCCCATCAGTAGGGCAATCGGTAGTTCGTTGAGTGAGCTAGCGGGTATGGCTGGCAAGGTAAATGCTATACCGTCGCCGAAAATGGCGCGCGTAAGAGTTGCAGAACTGACAGCCGCTAAAATGACCGGTGCGAACCCGATCACGGTGTACTCCATAATCACCACTTCCATGGCGAAAATTACACCTGCGAGTGGTGTGTTGAACGCCGCTGAAATGGCGGCTGCGACACCACAACCGACCAATATTCTAACGCCATTATTTGGTATTCGTAGCAGCCGACCCAGCGCGCTGCCACCAGCGGCACCCAGGTGGACACTTGGCCCTTCACGCCCAACTGATTGACCAGACACAAGCGCCAAGGTGCCAACTACGAATTGCACGACGGCGCTTCTAACTGGCAGATGGCCCTGATGGTAGTCGAGTCTTTCTAATACATGCACAACACCAACATTACGCGCTTTCGCCTTCATGAAGTGCAGGAATATACCGACGGCTAAACCACCCAGAACACAGAGTAGAAATCGAGATGTGCCACTCAGTGATTCAAAACCTTCAGCCTCGCCGTTTGGCATAAGAGCAGCAGTACTTTGATCCACTGCCAACCTGAATAAAATGATGATTCCACCGCAAACCACGCCGCTAGCAAGGCCCAGTATCGCGAGCATTGGTAAGCCTTCAACGGTATTCGCCATGCGAACTTGTTGAGCTTCAAGGAAGCGGCTATAGCCGCTTCGAAGGAAAGATAATAGTTTCGAAGTGTTGCTCTTTTTTGTTGTCACTAAGTTTACTACTAAGTGGTCGTGCAGTCTTAAAACGGCAGCTTTTGGTTCTCATCGATTGCAAGAATAGCTGACTTGAATTCATTTTGAATGCGGGCCAGAGCGTCGTTGGTATCTGCTTCAAAACGCAATACGAGTATTGGCGTTGTATTAGAAGGGCGAATCAAACCAAATCCATCATCATAGTCTACGCGAATACCATCCAAAGTGCTGACGGTTGCGTTGCCAAAATCGGCTGCCGCTTTCAACTTATTCATAAACTCATAGTGCTTACCTTCGGCAAACTCTATCCTTAATTCTGGGGTATTGATGCTGTCAGGGAGAGCATCAAACACTTCCTGTGGGGTTTGTTCTAATTTAGAAAGCAATTCAATAAGGCGTGCCCCGGCATAAACACCGTCGTCGAAGCCAAACCAACGTTCTTTAAAGAAAATGTGGCCGCTCATCTCGCCCGCAATTGCGGCTCCACTCTCTTTTATTTTGGATTTAATAAACGAATGACCAGTGCGCCACATCGTTGCTTTCCCCCCAGCCGCTTCGATTTCCGCAGGCAAGGTGCGAGAGCATTTGACGTCGTAGATCACTTCGCTGCCAGGGTTGCGTGCCAAAATATCTCTGGCGAATAGAATCATTTGTCGGTCGGGCCACACTATTTCGCCATTCTTTGTGATAACGCCAAGTCGGTCGCCATCGCCGTCGAACGCTAAACCTAGTTCTGCATCGTTCTCTTTAACCGCGACGATAAGATCCTGTAGGTTCTCGATTTGGCTTGGATCTGGGTGGTGATTTGGAAAGGTTCCGTCGACATCACTGAATAGCTCTATTACATCGCACCCCAACTGCTTGAATACCTGTGGTGCAGTAGCCCCAGCAACGCCATTACCGCAGTCTATGGCGATTTTCATTTTTCGTGATGGTTTAACGTCGCCCACTATTTTGGCGATGTAGTCATCAATGATCGTTTCACTTCTATAGCTACCACTGCCAGCAGTGTAATCTTCGTCCAAGATTCGTTGCTTTAAGGCTTGAATTCGTTCGGCCGATAGGGTGGTACCTTCCACAACCATTTTAAAACCGTTGTAGTTAGGTGGATTATGGCTGCCGGTAATCGCAATGCATGATGGTACATTCTTAGAGTAACTTGAGTAGTAGACAACAGGAGAAGGCGCTAAGCCAATGTCGATTACATTGATCCCCGAAGCTTGCAGCCCATTGGATAACGCTTGAGCCAAAGCAGGTCCAGACAAGCGGCCATCTCGACCAATGATGATGCTTTCGCCACCATTAGCGATTACTTCACTGCCAACCGCTTGCCCTATCTTATAGGTGATTTCTTCAGTAAGCGTTTCATCGACGATGCCTCGAATATCGTAGGCTTTAAAGATGGCATGAGGGAAGTTCATAGTTGATCGTATTTGGAGGTTATTTGAAGTCGATTAGTGTAATGCATAGGTCGTATTAGAGTTTGAAAAAATGACGGTAAAAATAGAAAAAGTTGTTATGTTGCGGTTATAAATAAATAGGAACGAAAAATGTCGCTAGGTGAAAAAAATAATATTACATGTTTTGATTAGCACGTTGGTGATCCGAAATTTGAGTTTTGAGTGCTGACTTTATTTATTCATAGAGCTTGTCTGGGTGTACCATGAATTTCGCTTTAAGTTCTGTTTTAGGGGGCTTGAAGGAGCAACATAAGGCGCAAGTTTGTCCAGTCTGGGGTGCCTGATTTTGCTGTTTAGTAAACGATTACCTCGCATAAAAGCAAGGATTTTCATATTTTATTTGTTAAATCTGGCTTTTTAATGAAAAAAAGTGGAAAACGATTACCATTTGGTGTGTAATTCAGTCTCTATTGTTCTACTAATATCATAACTAAAACAAATTTTAGAAAGTAAGGAGGAAGTGTTATGAGATCCAAAAAGGTTTCGACCTTGTCCCGCAACGGAGCCAACTGTTCGGCTTCAGCAGTAAAATTCCCTAAATCCAAACCTATAGCCGCGTTGGTCGGTATGATGGTGAGCGGCGCGTTGTTGCCGGCTACCACCGTAAACGCCCAGTCTGATAATGACACTGAAGCGAATGTGCTCGAAGAGGTGGTTGTTACTGGGTATCGTCGGTCTCTTGAAGATGCGATGAACTACAAGCGTAATAAAGATGGCGTGGTTGACGCTATTAACGCTGAAGACATTGGTAAGTTCCCAAATACTAATCTAGCGGAATCGCTTCAGCGAATTCCCGGTGTATCAATTAATCGCGTCAACGGAGAAGGATCGCAAGTAACCGTTCGTGGTTTTGGCGGAGGTTTTAACCAAGTTACTTTGAATGGTCGCTCTCTTCCAACCGCTGATATAGCCGAAATCGGCAGTGGAACTGATGGTCAGAATATTGGCGGTTCGGGCCGAGCATTTGATTTCTCTAACCTTGCTTCTGATGGCGTTAGAGCTTTGGAAGTGTATAAAACCGGCAGAGCAGATGTTGCATCTGGTGGTATTGGTGCGACGATCAATGTTGTTACCAATCGCCCTCTAGATAATCCGGGGCTTCAAGCCGCCGTTAGCGCTAAAGCAGTAGTAGACACTTCTGTTGACCGTGGCGATAGCGTAACTCCCGACCTTGGGGGTAACTTTAGTTGGACCAATGAAGAGGGTAACTTCGGTATTGGTTTGTTTGGTAGTATTTCTGAGCGAAGCAGTGCTGCGCCCAGTGCTACTTCAGCGAGTTGGAATGTGTTGACGTTCGAAAACTTCCAATCGCTTATCACAGATAGCACTGTATTAAGGAATGCGCCAACTGACCCGAACGCACTGGTGACGTTGCCTCGTGATAGTCGTTATCACTTTTCAGAGTTCGAAAGTGATCGCGTTAACGGTCAAGTGGTTATGCAATTCGCTCCCACTGAAAACATCCGCCTAACCGCTGACTATACTTTTGCGGAAAACGAAGTCGAAGAGAGACGTTCAGACGTTTCTAACTGGTTTAATAGACCTTTTACTGAAGTAATTTTCGATGACAGCCCAGTTCAGTCAACAATTTTTCTCAGAGAAGATGCTGGGGATAAAGGCGCTGCTACTCAGCAAACGCTGCGCGCAACTAAAGATGAGATGGATTCCTTTGGACTTAATTTTGAGTTTGATATCTCTGATACGTTGACTTTGACGTTTGATGCACATTCTTCAGAGTCGAAAGTAACGCCAAATACGCCTGGAAACTATAGCCGAATTAACGTCGGTTTAGATCAAAAGTATGCTCCTGGTATCGGAACTATTTCTCATGCCGTTGATTACAGCGGTGAAATTCCGGTTATGGTGATTGAACTGGCTTCTGGTGGCGACATCGGTTCTTTGGATGGTGCAGCATTGGCTGATCTGAGTGTTGATACATCACGATCTGCAACTCAGGTTGCTAATCTGCAACGCGACTCTCAAGTCAATGAAATTGATCAGTTTGATATGAAAGCTGATTGGGAGCTAAATGACACGGCTAAGTTGACGGTCGGTGCCAACTACCGAAGTCAAACCAACATTACCGAGCGAAATGCGTTCAGACAAATCCTTGGTAATTGGGGTGCTGAGAACCCTGGAGATGTTGAGGCATTTCTTGGCGCAGGGGGCCTTGAGGAATTTTGCTTGTCGTGCCGCTTTAACGACTTCACAATTGGTGGCGCTACGTTAAATGCTGGTGCAGTGAACCCTGTTGTAAATACAGTTCGCGGTAATGCTGAAGATATCTTTTTCGCCGCTAGCGCTGCTTATAACGCTGGCTTTAATGGCGCACCTTCACGTCCACTTAACCTCAATAGCAGCTCTTCGGATGAAATTCAGGAAGATGTTCTCGCCTTATACTTGCAGTACAGCAGCGAGTTTTCTATTGCGGAACGTAACGCATATCTAAATGTTGGTGTTCGTTATGAAGAGACAGATGTAACGTCTATTACGAGCTCTTTGCCGACAGGCTTCATTGAATGGCAGGGCAACAATGATTTTGCAACTGTTGCTTCAACATCGGCTGATGGTATTACGGTCGAGTCTTCATACGATCATGTATTGCCCAATATCGATTTTGCGATTGACATAACAGAGGACTTTAAAGCTCGTGCGTCTTACAGTTCAACCATTGCGCGTGCTTCTTACAATAACTTGTTTGCAAGTGTGAGTGTTCGTGCGCAAAACGGGCCAACGGCGCTTGCGGGTAACCAAGCAACAGCAAACAGCGGAAATCCAGATTTACTGCCTTTGGAGTCAGATAATATCGATCTGTCTCTAGAATGGTATTTCGGTGAGTCAAGCTATGTTTCTGCTGGTTTCTTCGATAAGAGCGTTAGTAACTTTGTTGGTCGTGAAACGATCAATGAAAACCTTTTCGGTTTGCGTGATGTGAGTTCTGGTGCAGCTGGCACTCGCTCAGGTGATGCTATCGGTATTCTTAATTCGCTTGGCGCTGAGGTGAATGAAGACAACTTGTTTGCTGCAACTTATTGGATCCAAAACTTAGGTTCTGTTGCTGCAGCAAGATCTCAATTTGCTGCAAATCAGGGTGCTGATCGTAATATACTTCCAACTGTCTATGAAGCTGTAGAGTTAGCAGCTGGCCAAAACCCACTTCGACCTAACGCTGATGATCCGTTGTTGGATATCGCTGTGAACAAGCCGCGTAATAACAGGAAGGCATCGATCAACGGCTTTGAAGTTCAAGGTCAGCATTTCTTCGGTGATTCAGGTTTCGGTATTGCTGCAAGCTATACTTATGTTGACGGTGACGTTGGTTTTGATGTGACAGGTGACCCGACGGCAAGCCAGTTTGCACTTCAAGGTCTCAGTGATACCGCCAGCATGACGCTTATCTATGAGAAGGAACGTTTTTCTGCTCGCCTTGCATATAACTGGCGAGATGAGTTCCTAACTAGTGCAAATGACGGTAGTGGTTTCAACAACCCGATTTTTGTTGAAGAGTATGCGCAGCTTGATTTGAGTATTGGCTATGAAGTTAATGACCAGTTATCTCTTTCTTTCGCAGGCATAAACCTTAATGAAGAGAGCTCAAGAGCCTTCTCACGCTCAGAATCAGATTTACTGTTCTTGCGTGAAAATGCCGCTCGATTCTATTTGGGTGCACACTATAAGTTCTAATTTTTAGAACAAAATCCGTAGTAAAGAGAAGGGCCGCACTTGTGTAGCCCTTCTTTTTTTCATCCCTCAAAAAGTTACAGGCGAATTACTCGCTGTTTTATATGGCGTAATTAGCTGCTACTGATATAAGGCAATTTCTTTGCAAAAAATATGCAAGAATGTAGCCAACTTACTGAGTAATTTTTTCATAATTTAAACGTATTAAAATCCTATTAATGAGGAACCCTCGACTATGCCAAGGTTTGATGTACTTGATAATGTTGACCACGCCAATCTAAAGGTAAAACTCGAGTATGGTGAGAATTATAGAAACAATGTAAATCACACGATTGTTTTTCCTACCGAGTTTCAAGCGTTGCAACGTGAATACCCGATTTTCTTCCGTCAGGCCGATGATGGACGGTTTTACGCCGTAGCGTTGCTTGGTCTTGATAAAGATGAGAATTTGTTTTTAGAAGATGGACGTTGGCATGCACGATACGTGCCGGCGGTACAAGCGAGTGGCCCCTTTGCCTTAGAGCTACAAAGCAAGAATGGAGAGGCTTCCGATTCGGATGATCCTCTAATTCGTATCGACATGGATGACCCTAGAGTAAACGAAGAAGAAGGAGAGAATCTTTTCTTACCAGAAGGTGGATACACGCCTTTTTTTACAGAAACGTTAGGTGCGCTTCGACGGGTTTATGTTGGTGCACAAGTCAGTGGTGATTTTTTCTCTCATCTAGAGTCTTTTAAGCTCATCGAACCTATAACTGTTGAAGCAAATTATGGTGACACCTTGCAATACACTGTTACCGATATGTTTACTATCAGTCGAGAGCGAATGGCTGCTCTTTCAGGTGAAGATCTTGATAAACTAAACCAATTAGGCCTCCTAGAGCATTGTTATGCGGCGATGTTCTCAGTTGGTAATATGTCGCGTTTGGTCGATATGAAAGCGATGAAATCCGGCTGATAAATTACTCAGAGAGTCAGGTTGTTGGGTCAATAAATTAATGCGAAAGACAAAAGTTCTTGACGGTTATCAATTTGATACTATCGATTTCAAATCGTGTATTGAAGAAGGGGTTCCTTGTATTTTTAGGGGAGCATTGGGCAACAGCCCTCTAGTTGTTGCTGGCAAACAGTCTGACGAAGCAGCGATGTCGCATTTGTTGTCGTTCGATAGGGAAAAAGCGTTGTTGTATTACGTGGCTGAGGCTGATGCTAAAACGCGTTTTTTTTATACTGACGAAATGGACGGTTTTAATTTCACAACCGGGCATTCATCGTTAAGTGAATTCTTTGAGCGTTTGAAAGCGGAGAAGTTAGAGCCCACGGGTAAGTCTTACTACATCGGCTCTGCTGAATTGCAAAATCATTTTCCAGAGCTGTTAAACCGTGATGGTTTGACAATTTCTGATGAGTTAGTTGAGGCGCACACGCCTCTTATTGGGATTTGGTTGGGTAATAGAACGACGGCCGCAACCCATTTTGATGTTTCTAATAATATCGCCGCCTGTGTGGTCGGGCGAAGACGCTTTACTTTGTTCCCCCCTGATCAAATCACCAACCTATATCCTGGCCCGCTAGAGCCAACGCCCGGTGGTCAAGTAGTCAGTATGGCCGATTTGAATAAGCCTAACTTCGATGAATTCCCCAACCTTCATAAAGCGCTTGATCGAGGTGAGGTTGCGGAGCTCGAAGCTGGAGACGTGCTAGTCTATCCCGCAATGTGGTGGCATCAAGTGGAAGCGCTGAATGACTTTAATGTGCTGATCAACTATTGGTGGAATGAGGTGCCATCATTTGTTGATGACCCAATGAATACGCTTCTGCATGGGCTGTTGAGTTTACGTGATCGTCCAATACACGAAAAAAGAGCCTGGCAAGCGTTGTTCGATTTTTACATCTTTGGTGATGTAAACCGACCTCGAAACCACTTGCCGCAAAAGACTTGGGGCGCTTTGGATGAATTTAATAGCACATCAGCAAGAAGACTAAGGGCGAAGTTACTTAATAAATTTAATAGATAGTGAAACTTGTTATGCAGCTAATTGCATTTGAGCTTTGGCTGTTGAAAATCGGAAATCGAAATTATGAATAAGCCTGTTCGCAAGGTTCTTATTGCTGGCGGTGGAACTGCTGGCTGGGTAGCGGCCGCTACTCTGTCTAGTCAGTTGGGTAGTTTGCTCGACATTACGCTCGTCGAATCAGACCAGATTGGCACGGTTGGAGTAGGGGAAGCTACTATTCCGACGCACGTTAGCTTTCATAAGCTGCTCGGGATTGACGAAAAAGAGTTTATGCGAGCAACCCAGGCGACCTTCAAATTAGGTATTTCTTTTGAAAACTGGGGCCAGCTGGGTGATCGTTATATTCACTCCTTTGGCAAAATTGGTCGTTCAACTTGGATGGGCGATTTCCAACATATGTGGCAACACGCTAAGTCGAAAGGTTTTGCGAGTGACATGGATGATTATTGCTATGAGTTACAGGCGGCCGAGGCTGGGCGGTTCGCTAAATCGGATAACTCGCAAATTAGTTATGCATACCATTTGGATGCAACGCTTTACGCGAAGTTTCTAAGAGAGTTCAGTGAGAAGCGCGGAGTTAAGCGAGTTGAAGGCAAGATTCAGCGGGTACAACAGGACTCAGAAACAGGGTTTTTAAGCAGCCTAGAGCTGAGTGACGGGCAGTCGCTTACAGCCGATTTTTTTATTGATTGCACGGGCTTTCGCTCACTATTGATCGGCGAAGCGTTAGGCGTCGCCTACGAAGACTGGAGTCATTGGTTGCCAATGAATCGCGCCTTGGCCGTGCAAACTAAAAGCACTGGCGACATATTGCCATATACCCGATCAATTGCGCGCAAAGCAGGGTGGCAGTGGCGCATTCCTCTGCAGCACCGGGTTGGTAACGGGCATGTCTATTGCAGTGACTTTATGTCGGACGATGAAGCCCACGACGTGCTGATGAGCAACCTGGATGGCGAATCGGTTTCTGACCCCAAACCGATTCGATTCCTCACCGGTAAACGCAAGGTATCATGGGCAAAAAATTGTGTTGCTCTAGGCTTGTCTGGTGGGTTTTTAGAGCCATTGGAGAGTACGAGTATTCATCTTGCTCAGATTGGCGCAACTAGACTTGTGCAAATGTTTCCCTTTGACGGTGTCAACGACGCACTTAGGCATCATTACAATAACTACGGTGACGAGGAATTAGAAAGCATTCGTGATTTCCTAATTGCTCACTACAAGTTAAACCAGCGAGAGGATTCTGAGTTTTGGCAGGATCGTGCTGTGATGGATATTCCCGATACGTTGCGCCATCGAATAGAGCTTTATCAAAACTCGGCGATAGCCTATCAAGCGGACTCAGATTTGTTTCGTGTTGATTCCTGGGTGCAGGTAATGCGTGGCCAAGGATTGGAAAGCAATGGCTACCACCGTATGGGCATGCTGGTGACGGATGCTAATCTAAAGCAAGCGCTGAACGAGTTGCGAACTGGCATCAATAAGAGTGTTAACTCCATGCCGAAGCACGTCGACTTTCTTAAGCAGTATGGAGTTAGTGTTTAGTATGAGTCAGATGGCAGAGGCGAACAACCAAGAGCGCGCCGTTAATTCCGTTTTGATTGTTGGCGGTGGCACGGCTGGTTGGCTCACGGCCGCGATTCTTGCAAGCACATTATCGAGTAAAACAGGCTCTGCAGATGTGCCTAAGATCACCTTGATAGAAGCTCCAGATATACCCATCATCGGCGTTGGTGAGGGTACTTGGCCAAGCATGCGTTCAACATTACGCCGTGCTGGAATTAAAGAAAGTGACTTTCTTAAGGAGTGTGATGCGTCGTTCAAACAAGGGTCGATGTTTAAGGGGTGGAAAAGTGGGGATGTTAATGACTACTACTACCATCCTTTTGATTTACCTCATGAATTTTTCGATGTTAATCTGGCTCAGTATTGGAACGATTTAAAGCCAGACCTCTCTTTTTCTAAAATGGCGTGTGTGCAGGAGCATTTATGTGAGAAAGATTTGTCGCCAAAACTTCGAAGCTCACGCGAATATTCAGGTGTGTCAAACTATGGCTATCATCTGAATGCTGGCAAGTTCTCCGAATTTTTAAAGAGGCACTGTACTGAAAACCTCGGTGTTCGTTTAATTTTAGATAAGGTCACTGGCGTTGTCCCTTATGGCTCAGGTGAATGCGCGGATGATATACGCCACGTAACAACTGAAAACTCAGGGAACTTAGAAGCCGATCTATTTATTGATTGCAGCGGGTTTAGGTCCTTACTGTTGGGGCAGTACTACGGTATTGGTCTTGTCGACAAAAGTGCTGAGTTCCCTATTGATTCAGCGCTTGCAGTCCAGGTTCCTTATCAAGGCGAGGAGCCAATCAAGTCTGCGACATTGTCTACAGCGCAAGAGGCGGGTTGGATTTGGGATATCGGCCTTTCAAGTAGAAGAGGTGTGGGGTATGTCTATTCCAGCAAACATACATCACATTCTAAAGCCGCTAAGAGTTTGCAGGCCTATCTTAAGTTAGATAGTGGCGACTTTGATAGGCTTGAACCGAGAAGCATTCCTATTCAGCCGGGCTACCGGGAAAAGTTCTGGCATAATAATTGTGTTGCCATCGGTTTGTCGGCGGGGTTTTTAGAGCCCTTAGAGGCATCTGCAATGATGTTGATTGAAACATCTGCTGCGATTATTGCTGAGCAGTTTCCCGCGACGCGTGCTGCTATGGATGTCGTTTCGTCGAGGTTTAATAAACGTTGTGATTATCGTTGGCAGAGAATCATCGACTTTTTGAAATTGCATTATGTATTGTCAGAGCGCAAGGAACCGTTTTGGCGTGACGCATCCTCAAAGGAACACATATCAGATCGGCTTGAGGAAGACCTGACGCTTTGGCAATATCAAGCGCCCTGGAAAGCTGAGTTCGATAGTCTGGAAGAGCCATTCCCATCAGCGAGTTACCAGTATGTGCTTTATGGGATGGGCTTTAATACTCGAGCAGGTGAAGCGCCTTCTCTTTCTGGGAGCAGGGCAGCCCAATCCGTTGAGCACGATGCGAAATTGATTTGCTCAAAAGTGGAATCGAACAGAGCAATACTCAAACCAAGTTAATAGCTGGCTTTTATGTCTTTAGCCTGACAAGTATTGCTCTAAAGAAAAGTGACTACTTGCCTATCGATCAATTGGCTTTGATTTACTGCAGGGATTTACCGCAGGAGCGATTAATAGCGCGCTTGTTACGGCGCGCTCAGATAGTCAGGATTGCCTATTAATTGACCTTGTGTAAGGCTCGCCCAGTTACCGACAGTGCTGCTTCATGCATCGCTTCGGATAACGTCGGGTGACCATGAATCGTTCGCGCAATATCTTCTGAGGAAGCCGAGTACTCCATCGCTAACACAGCCTCGGAAATTAGCTCAGACGCGTTCGGGCCAAGAATGTGCACACCTAGTATGCGGTCGGTTTCGGCATCCGCTATCATTTTGACGCGGCCACCTTTCTCGTTCATCGCTAAAGAACGGCCATTGGCAGCGAACGGAAAAAACCCAGTGTTGTACTTAATGCCTTGCGCTTTTGCCTCTTCCTCGGTTATGCCTACCCAAGCAATTTCAGGGTGTGTATAAATTACCCATGGAATATTTGCGTGGTTCATGTGTGGCTTCTGACCGACAATTAGCTCGGCTACAAACACACCTTCCTCAGAGCCTTTATGCGCAAGCATAGGGCCTTTTACAGCATCACCAATTGCGTAAACGCCATCGATGTTAGTACGGCATTGATCGTCTACATCGACACGGCCACGATCGTCCAGTTTAAGGCCTGCATCCGCAGCTGCGATGTTTTTGGTGTTCGCACGACGGCCAACCGCAACAATGAGTTTGTCAAAGGTTTCAGTGTGCTCTTCATCTTTAACGCGATAAGTCACTTTTACCGACTTCTTATTCGCTTTTGTGGCCGTCACCATGGTGCCAAGTTTGATATCCAAACCTTGGCCCTTGGTAAAGGTGCGTAGAGCTTCTCTGGATAGTTGCTTGTCAACCGGTGCTAAGAATTCATCCATTGCTTCAAATAGGGTGACTTCGGAACCAAGGCGGTTCCAAACGCTACCTAGCTCCAAGCCAATAACACCAGCGCCGATAACGCCCAATTTTTTGGGCACCGCATTGATATCTAAAGCGCCTGCGTTGTCAAGAATCAGTTCATTGTCGACTTCGGCAACCGGTATCGCGATTGGTTCAGAGCCAACCGCGAGAATGATGTTGTCAGCACTGTATGTCGCTGTCTTTTTCCCATTGGTGACTTCAACTTGTTTGCCAGCTAATAACTTCCCGCGCCCATGAATGGAGGTGATTTTATTGGCCTTAAACAAGCCGGCAATACCCTTGGTTAAATTGCTCACGATATCGTCTTTACGAGCAATCATTTTAGGTACATCAACCGATACTTTGCCAAGCGAAATGCCATGGTTGGCAAAATCATGGGAGGCTTGCTCCACCTTTTCGGAAGAATCCAGCAGCGCTTTGGATGGAATGCAACCAACGTTTAGACAGGTGCCACCTAAGGAAGGCTTACCATCGGCATCTACCCAGTCGTCGACACAAGCGGTATTTAACCCCAATTGGGCACAACGAATGGCTGCCACATAACCTGCGGGACCAGCGCCAACGACAATAACGTCAAATTTATCAGACATGATTTTGCTCCGTTACAATTCAAGTAGTAGGCGCGTAGGGTCTTCTAGGCACTCTTTAATTGTTCGAAGAAAGAGCACAGATTCCTTGCCATCAATAATTCGATGGTCATAGGTTAGCGCCAAATACATCATTGGGCGAATCACCACTTGGCCGTTTTCTGCCACCGGGCGTTCTTCGATGCGGTGCATGCCTAAGATCGCGCTTTGTGGTGGGTTAACGATTGGTGTAGAGAGCATCGAACCAAACACGCCGCCGTTAGATACCGTAAAGGTTCCTCCGACCAAATCGTCCATGGTTAGTTTGCCATCTTTGGCTTTCTGGCCGTATTCACCAATGCTTTTTTCAACGCCGGCAAAACTCATTTGATCTACATCTCTTAATACGGGTACAACCAAGCCGCGTGGTGATGAAGCCGCTATGCCGACATCGTAGTAATCGTGATACACAATGTCGTCACCATCTATCGAGGCGTTAACCGCTGGGAATCGTTTTAGTGCTTCAATCGCTGCTTTTACAAAGAACGACATAAAGCCAAGGCGTGTACCATGTTTTTTCTCGAACAGCTCTTTGTATTGTTTGCGAGTGTCGATCACGGCCTGCAGGTTCACATCGTTAAATGTGGTTAGCATTGCTTGTGTGTCTTGTGCTTCTTTTAGGCGTCTGGCGATGGTTGCTCGCAAACGCGTCATCGGCACGCGGCGCTCTGAACGCTCCCCGGCTTGTGGTGTCTTCTGCTCGGTTGTCGCTGCTGGGCTAGTGCTTGCAGCAGATGCCGATTTGAGATGGTTTAAAACGTCTTCTTTTAGAATGCGACCATTCTTTCCGGTGCCTTTAATAACGCTAGCATCCAGGTTGTTTTCACTAACCAGTTTGCGTACGGCTGGGCTAAGTTTATCGGCATCATCATTGGTGCTCGACGTTTCTGCTGCTGGAGCAGGAGCTGCTGATTCGCTCGCTGCGGGTTTCGCAGCAGGCGCGCTAGCGGCCGCCCCTTCTTCAATGATGGCAATGATGTCTTGTTCACCAACAGTGGCGCCTTCCTCAACCTTAATCTCTTTGATAACACCATCAACAGTGCTAGGAACTTCGAGTACGACTTTCTCGGTTTCAATATCCACCAGATTTTCGTCGATGCTAACGGCGTCTCCGACTTGCTTATGCCAAGTGGCCACTGTGGCTTCGGAAACGGATTCTGGAAGAATTGGGACTTTAATTTCAACTGACATGATGCTAGCTCCTGCGATGAGTTGGGTTCAGCTGTTTTTGCAAACTATTCGTGGAATTTGTTCAATAAGGGGCGTTTAGACTATGGCCTCAACGCGGTAAGAATCTTGCTCGTCGATTGGCGATAGCGCCGCATGAACGAGCCGTGTTTGTTGCTCGCGATGCACAGCGAGATAACCAGCGGCTGGCGATGCGGAGGCTTCACGCCCAGCATAGAGCATAGTGTGTTGGTCTTCAATGCACGCACGGAAGTGATGCATGATCTGATACCAAGCGCCTTGATTTTTGGGCTCTTCCTGACACCAGACTATTTCGGTGGCATTCGGGTAGCGCTTTAGTTGTTTGATGACTTCTTTGCGTGGGAACGGGTAAAGCTGTTCCACTCGGCATATCGCGATGTCTTTAATCTTGTCTGCGCGGCGCTGTTCTAATAAGTCGAAGTAAACTTTGCCGGTACAAAAAACAACTCGTTTAACACTTTTGTTAACCAGCTTATCGATCTCGGGAATGACATTTTGAAAACCACCCGAGTGCAAGTCTTCCAGAGACGACGTTGAAAGCTTGTGGCGCAATAAACTTTTTGGCGTCATTACGATCAGCGGTTTACGATACGGGCGCAACATTTGGCGTCGAATCATATGAAACATTTGTGCGGGCGTACTTGGGTAGCAGACTTGCATATTGTGTTGTGCGCACAATTGCAGATAACGCTCAAGACGCGCCGACGAGTGTTCCGGGCCCTGACCTTCATAGCCGTGTGGCAAAAACATGGTCAGGCCACTTAAGCGCCCCCATTTCGCTTCACCGCTAGAGATGAATTGATCGAGCACAACTTGTGCGCCGTTGGCAAAGTCGCCGAACTGCGCTTCCCAAATCACCATGGTTTTCGGATCGGAACAGGAGTAACCATATTCGAATGCCAACACAGCTTCTTCTGATAACAAAGAATTAATGACCAAAAAATCAGGTTGTTTGTCTTTTATGTTTCTTAAGGGAATGTGAACGTCTTTGTTCTTGGTGTTATGCAATGTGGCATGACGATGGAAAAACGTGCCTCGCCCACAATCTTGCCCTGACAGACGCACCGCAAAATTTTCGTCGACCAAAGTAGCGTACGCAAGATTCTCGGCCATCCCCCAGTCAAGCGCGAGCTCGCCGTCTTTCATCTTAGCGCGATCTTGCATGATCTTCTTAGTACGCGCGTGCAATTCAAAATCGTCGGGCACATCAAGTAATCGTTCGGCTAGAAAGTCGAGACGTTTGGCGTTGAAGCCTGTATCTGTTTTGTGTTCCCAGTGAATATTGAAATAGGGTGACCAGTCAACCGTATGGTCGCCTTGTTGCACCTCAACAAATTCAGGTACAACACGCTCACCAGCGACCATGGACGCACGATAGCTTGCCGCCATTTGTTTCTCTTCTTCGGCGGTAATCACACCGGAGTCGATCAACTTTTGTGCATATAAACGACGCGTCGTGGGAAGCGCCTTAATGTTTTTATACATGATCGGTTGTGTCACCGAAGGCTCATCGGATTCGTTATGCCCGTGGCGACGGTAGCACACTAAGTCGATCACAACGTCTTTGTGGAACTTGTTGCGGAAATCCAGAGCGATGTGGGTTGCGAAAATCACCGCTTCTGGGTCATCACCGTTTACATGAAAGATTGGAGCGCCGACCATTTTAGCGATTTCGGTGCAGTATGGTGTCGAGCGCGTATCTTTAGGGTGGCTCGTTGTGAAGCCGATCTGATTATTGATAACGATGTGTACTGTGCCGCCGGTTCGGTAACCTCGGCACCCAGACATCTGAAAGGTTTCCATCACTACACCTTGCCCCGCAAAAGCGGCGTCGCCATGGATAGAAATTGGTAATACGGTTGACCCTAAATTGTCATCGCGGCGTTGTTGACGCGCACGCACTGAACCTTCGACCACCGGGCTAACAATCTCTAGGTGAGATGGATTAAACGCAAGTGATAAATGTACAGGCCCGCCTTTGGTTTGAATGTCGGATGAAAAACCTTGGTGGTATTTCACATCGCCGCTAGCGGCAAGTTCGTTGATATCGTGTTTACCCTCGAACTCTGAAAATAGGTTTCTTGGCGCTTTACCCAGCGTGTTCACTAACACGTTTAATCGGCCTCTGTGAGCCATGCCGATTACGACTTCTTTAACACCGTCAGCGCCGCCTTGTTGAATGAATTGGTCGAGCATTGGAATTAAGCTTTCGCCACCTTCCAGAGAAAAACGTTTTTGACCAACATATTTAGTATGTAAGTAGCGCTCCATGCCTTCGGCCGCAGTCAGGCGGTTAAGTATGTGTTTCTTTTGAGCGGTGCTGAATGGATCGTGGCCGAGCGGCTGCTCCAAGCGAGTGCGCAGCCAGCGGCGCTGTTTAGCGCTGGCCATGTGGCCGTATTCGTAACCAATAGAACCGCAATAGTTGGCTTTTAAAATTGCAACGATGTCTCGCAGGGGTAAGCGGTCAGGCGCACGTAGAGGTCCAGTGTCGAACACGGTATCCAGATCGGCATCTGATAACCCATGATATTTAAGTTCGAGTTCTGATGCGTCTTGCGGCTCCATCTCATTGATCGGATCAATCTGCGCCAGTTTGTGCCCCATTGCGCGATAGGTGCTGATTAGCCTGGAGACCGAGCCTTGTTTGGTGGCCATTGTTGCATCTAGCCCTTTGCTGCTTGGAGCTGTTTGCGTGAATTGGCTAGAGCTAGGATTGCTACCTAAGCTGGACAAATAGCGTTGCCATTCTGGCGAGACTGAGTTTGGATCTTCCTGAAATTGTTCGTAAACATCTTCAAGAAATGCGATATTTTGCCCGTTGAGAAGGCTAAGAGGGTCAGAATGAGAACTCATTATTTCGTGGCGCGTTTAGTTGGTTAAAACAGTTGGTAGCTATGCACAATATACTTCGATAAGTCAGAAAAACCATGCAAGTCACTGAGTTCGGATAATAACGAATACTTGCGGCTAGCGGGGGCAAATATAGCTGTTTTTTTACCCTCTGAAAAACATTTAATCACTAACTTAACACTTTGCACTGCATTGACGCAAAGCACAGCCAGTATGCCATCTTCGTGTGCATAAAGGGTTACTTTTCAAATTGATGAATTGGGTTGCTGTGTCGCACATAGAAAAGCCACCTTGCGGTGGCTTTTTTGAAGCAGTCTAAGAGCGATAATCGTCAGGAACGTGGCGTTCGCCGTAACCTTGATAATTTTGGCGAGGGCGAGTGATCCGGAACTCCGGATCATCCATTAACTCCATCCATTGTGCCAGCCAACCTGCGGTGCGCGGAATCGCAAACAACACGGTAAAGGCTTCCATTGGAAATCCCATCGCTTCGTAGATTAGGCCTGAATAGAAGTCTACGTTTGGATACAAATTACGTTTTACAAAGTACTCATCTTCGAGCGCGATTCGCTCAAGCTCCATCGCCACATCAATTAACGGGTTGCGGCCGGTGACTTCAAATACTTCGTCGGCGGTTTGTTTAACGATTCGAGCACGTGGGTCATAGTTTTTATAAACACGGTGACCAAAACCCATCAATCGGATTTCACCGCTTTTACAACGCTTTACGTAGTCGGCGACTTTGTCTTTAGTACCTATCTCGCGCAACATATTTAGTACAGCTTCGTTTGCACCACCATGTGATGGCCCATACAGCGCCGCCGCTGCGCCGGCAACGGACACAAATGGATCTGCTTTTGAGCTGGCGATGTTGCGCATAGCACTGGTAGAGCAGTTTTGTTCGTGGTCAGCGTGCAAAATAAACAACACGTCTAGTGCGCGCTCCAGGGCTGGATCTGCCTGATAACGAGGCTCAACCATGCGATACATCATATTTAGGAAGTTGCCAGTGTAGCTCAACTCGTTATCTGGATAGATGTAAGGCAAACCGCGGCTGTTACGGTAGGCGTAAGAAGCGATTGTTGGTGTTTTACCAATCAAGCGACAAGCCTGTAACATGCGAGTGTCAGGGTCGCTGACATCTTTTGCGTCTGGATAGAATGTTGATAAAGCCGCAACCGTGGAAATGAACACGCCCATTGGGTGTGCATCGTAGTTAAAGCCACCCATTAGGCGTTTGGTTTTTTCGTGCAACATAGTGTGATGGGTGATGCGTTGTTCCCAATCAGATGATTGCTGCGAATTAGGTAGCTCGCCGTTAAACAATAGATAGACGACGTCTAGAAAGGTGCTTTTCTCAGCTAACTGCTCAATCGGGTAGCCGCGGTAGCGTAGGATGCCTTCGGAACCATGCAGGTCGGTTATGCGGCTGGTGCAACTGGCGGTATTTAAATACCCTGGATCGTAGCTCATCATTCCAAAGTCGCCTTCATTAACTTTGATTTGGCGAAGTTGAGTGGCGCTTATATTGCCGTCTACGATATCGATCTCGTACTCTTTTCCAGTGCGATTGTCTTTGACTGACAGGGTATCTGACATGGTTTCCTCATTTAAAAACGTTGTGAACTTCTATTGTGCGCTCAGTCATTCGTTGAATGCCTGAGCGCGGCTGGGCTTGGGAGTCAAGCCGCGAGCAGTGTGGCGTTGGTTGCATATTCAGAGATGAAGCTCTCTATTTTTTAGCAACCTACGTAATTGCGGAGCGCAGTATAGCAAAAGACGGTTAAAAAAATAATAAGTGTGTCGATCTATACGCTAAATGTCAGCCATATAGACAGAAAATAAGCTATGAATCGGCTCTATTTAACGCCTGTATGGCCGAATCCTCCGCCAGCGCGGTCAGATTCAGTAAAATTCTCTACGACCTCAAATTGCGCCTGAACAATTGGAACAAAGACCATCTGAGCGATTCGATCTCCAGGCTGAACAGTAAATTCGTTTGCTCCGCGGTTCCATAATGACACCATCAGTGGCCCTTGGTAATCGGAATCAATCAAACCGGTTAAGTTCCCTAGGACAATGCCATGTTTATGGCCAAGTCCAGAGCGAGGCAGTAATACCGCGGCTAAAGAAGGGTCTTCGACGTAAATTGATAAGCCCGTTGGGATGAGAACAGTTTCACCCGGCGCTACGACAGTGTCTTGATCAACGCAAGCGCGTAAATCCATTCCGGCGGAGCCGTCTGTGGCGTAGTCAGGCAGGTCAAACTCTGTGCCAATACGTGAATCGAGAATCTTAAGTTGAATTGGTTTTTTGTTGGTCATTAATCTTTGTTTTTTGCTAATGCATTTGCAATTTCGCCCATTAAGGCGCGTGCGAGTGCGTATTTATTTTGTTTTGGTAGTTCAATTACCTGATCTTTGCTGATCAGGCTGATCGCGTTATCAGGTACACCAAAGCCGGTTTCAGAACCGCCAACATGATTCGCGGCAATTAGGTCTAGCTTTTTGCGTTCGAGTTTTGCGCGCGCATAATCTACAACGTCATTTGTTTCGGCTGCGAAGCCGACACAGAAAGGGCGTTTCTTAAGGGCGGCCACATCGGCCAAAATGTCTGGGTTTTTGACCATGGTGATGGTCATTTTATCTGCGTTTTTCTTTATTTTCTGATCGGCTGAGTCTATTGGTCGGTAGTCAGCCACGGCGGCTACACCAATAAAAATGTCATGCCCTTCAATGTTTTGCATTACTGCTGCGTGCATGTCGAGAGCCGAGCGCGTATCGATCACCTCGGCACGCTCTGGTTTATCAATGTGTGTTGGTCCGCTGACCAAGGTCACTTGCGCGCCAGCTTCGATCGCGGCTTGGGCCAGAGCATAGCCCATGGTTCCTGAACTGTGGTTTGTGATGCCACGCACTGGGTCTAATGCTTCCCATGTTGGCCCGGCCGTGATCATGATCCGTTTGCCAGTAAGTTCAGAACTCTGGAACAGTTGGCCCAACTGAGCGGCTAAGTCTTGCGGTTGCAGCATGCGGCCAGGGCCGACCTCACCACAGGCTTGTTCGCCTGAGTCTGGGCCAAGAATATGTACGCCGCGCGATGCGAGAGTTTGTATATTTGCGATAGACGCAGCGTTTTGCCACATTTGTTGATTCATAGCAGGCGCAACGGCGATTGGC
>CALKRK010000279.1 GCA_937989675.1 uncultured Arenicella sp.
TGCGCGATTTGCCAAAGTAGTGCGAGGTGGTGTGCGAGCTGGGTTTTCAGGTCGCTCAATCAAGGAGTCTCCAGCTGCTCGCTTTTACAACAAGCAAATCGATGTTGAGCGAAATCAGCATGCGATCACTCGCTTACGCTACTTGTTTGCGGGCGTATTCGGTTACGAGTTGCCTACGTCACAAGGGAGCTACAATTTACAGTTACCAACGACGAAGGTGAATAATCGTGGCACCATCATGCTGTTACACGGTACTACCTGGGCGACTAAACATTTGCCAAATGAAACTTGGCGCCAGTTGGCTGAATTGGCTAGTGATGATGGTTACCAGGTAAAAGTATGCTGGGGCAATGAGCTCGAAAAGGAGCGTGCCGAATGGATTGTTGCGGGTGCCGAGCATGTGAGTGTGCTACCAAGGTCTTCATTGACTGAGCTGGCTGGTGAGCTAAGCAGCGTGAGTGGCGTGATTGCGGTGGATACCGGCCTGGGTCACTTAGCGGCGGCGTTAGGTGTGCCGTGTGTCTCGGTCTATGGTTCGACCGATTCGAAGTTGACGGGCACTGTTGGCGACAATCAGCGGCATTTGCAAAGTTCTTACCCTTGTTCACCTTGTTTGTTGAAGAAATGCCCTAAACTTACTGATCAAGTAATCGAACCACCCTGCTACCAGCAAATGGATGCGGTATCGCTGTGGCAGGCGCTCTATGAGCAAATTGTCTAAAATCAGGTACTTTTAGGCGTATAATTCAGTCTAATTGGTAAATTCGTAAGCTCATGCACTTCGCCTTCTGTTTATATAAGCACTTCCCCTACAGTGGTTTGTCGCTCGACATGCTGCGCATCGCCAATGAATGTACGCAACGCGGTCATAAGGCCACGGTGTTTACCGGTAGTTGGGAGGGAGATGTTCCAGATGGCCTGGAAGTCGTTATTATTAAGCATTTTGGCCTGACGAATCATACGCGTGCGCACACGTTTCATCGAAAATTACGTCGTCAGCTGGAAAAGTATCAATTTGATGTGGTGGTAGGGTTTAACAAAATTCCTGGTATGGGAATTTATTATTGTGGCGACTATTGCTATGTAGGCCGTTCATTTCTTCGCCACTCATTCTTTTATCGCTTTACCCCACGATTTTTATATTTCTCGAGTTTTGAGCGAGGTGTTTTCGATGCATCATCAAACACTAATATATTGTCGCTTTCAAACCGCGAAAAACTGATTTATCAACAGTATTATTTAACTCAAGATTCCCGGTTTTTGTGTTTGCCTCCGACTCTGGAAAAAGCACGTTGGGCGAACTTAGAAGAGCTACCGGATCGTGATTCGTTGCGGGTTTCGCTGGGCATCAAAGAAGACGAAAACTTAGTTCTATTAATTGGCTCAGGATTTCAAACCAAGGGTTTAGACCGTGCCATTTTAGCACTGGCCGCATTACCCGAAAAATTACTCAAAAAAACCCAATTGTTTGTTGTTGGGCAAGACAAAATTGAAGCTTTTCAGCGTTTGGCTAAGCGCTCAGGAGTTGCTGAACACCTCCACTTTCTGGGTGGCCGTAAAGATGTACCAGCCCTTATGAAGGCCGGTGACATGCTGCTGCACCCGGCTTACGCCGAGACAACAGGTGGTGTGTTGCTTGAGGCCATCGTATCGGGCTTACCTGTGTTGGCAACGCCTGTTTGTGGCTACGCTCCGCATATCAAAACAGCGAAGGCTGGCTACGTGTTAAGAAAGCGCTTTTCACAAGAAGAGCTGAATGAAAAGCTGCATGAAATGTTGCTCTCCAAAGAAAAAGACAAATGGCGCGAGAACGGCTTAAAGTACGGGCAAGATCCGAGCCTTTACGTAATGCCGCAGCGAGCTGTCGACTTTATTGAGCAAACCTGTGCGCAACAACGCCTGTATCTATCTGGTGATGAACGCCAAAAACGTGACGAGTCGCTTTACATTACTAATGAGCTTCGCCAGGCGTTAAGTGGGAAAGATTCATTCTATGACATGATGAACATTGACGGCAAAGTCTACCGTGAAGCGTTGGGGCGCCGAACATTGCGTTTCACAAGAGGTAATAAAGATTACTTTCTGAAAATGCATACCGGGGTTGGCTGGGGTGAGATCATCAAGAACATCACTTATTTACGAGCGCCCGTTGTTGGTGCTTTAAATGAGTGGCACGGTGTACATCGACTAAAGGACTTGGAGATCGATACCATGACGGTGGCGGCGTATGGTATTCGTGGACGCAACCCGGCAACCAAGCACTCGTTTATTGTGACAGAGGCTTTGCCGACAGAGACCAGCTTAGAAGATTTTTGTGCCGACTGGAAAGACAATCCGCCGCGTACTCTGAAAGAGATAAGACTGAAGCGTTGGATTCTCAATAAAGTAGTCGAAACAGCGCGTGTAATACACGAGAACGGCGCGAACCATCGAGATTTTTATCTCTGTCACTTTCTCTTAGATGCGCATTTCGGAGATAACGAACAGGTGTCTCCAGACAGTAAGTTG
>CALKRK010000280.1 GCA_937989675.1 uncultured Arenicella sp.
GGTTAATTCTATTGGCACCGCTTGTGCGAGCCTAAATGTTGAAGCGGATGCCTCAAACATTATCTCAGACGGCAGCTGTAACACCAATGCCTTAGCCGTTAACCCGCAATTAATGCCCCTAGCCGACAACGGCGGGCCTACATTGACTCATGCGTTGCGAGCCAATAGCCCAGCGCGAAATCGCGGGGCTGTTAGTGATTGCCCAAATACCGACCAACGCGGAGTAGAGCGCATCATAAGCGACGGCTCATGTGATATTGGCTCGTTTGAGTTTATTGATGATGAAGCTTGTTTTGTGGTGCGAACAGCTGGGTCAAAAGTTGTGGCTTTTTGCCTCTAAAAATGATTTGGGATTTCAATAAAAGGATGTGTGTAGGTTGGACCACCACCGAATAGGGAAGAAACGCTAAAACCACTGCGCGCCAGCTTTAGTAGCTTAGTTGGAAATTTAGGTATTAGTTGGCGATTCTTTAGTACTTTAGTTGGACATCCAGAAAATGGACATACAACTAAAGTACTAAAATTTTCATCCGCTCGAGTATAAATTTAGTCACCATCCAAATTATCAAATTGAACGATTTTGGCTAAATTTGAAACTTTAGTTCGTAAACTTTTAGGAAGCGATACAGATTTGGTATTTGGACTAAAAGAGGAAATCTCGTGAGTTTGCTGGCTAACTTCTAAAGAAGTAGTTTCTGTAACGACCGTGCTCTACATCAAGGGATTCAATATCAAAGTCATTCTGTAACCTGGGTATTGGAACTATGCGTTGCATGCCAAACAGCAAAAATTAAGAGATTGTGCAGATCGTAATCTCGATAGTTTGGTTCTCGGTATTCCTTAGCTTTTCAAATCCATTTAGCGAGCTCTAGTATTTTCTCGGTGAGGCGATTCTAGTCACTCTGCTCCTGCTTTTTTATGATGCCCCCATTTGAGCCTTATCGGTAAGGAGGCTCATTTTAAGGGTGCTTATTGGCCTTAGAACTACGCGACATATCGTCAAAAACCCTCCTGTTTCGGCATACATGAATACGTATGCATTTGATTTTTATATGATTTGAATACGTATGCAGACTCTTTTTAGATATCAATATAACCCTATATCATGCCGATCATAAATAGTATTTATGACCTATAGTCGGAGAATTGCCAGTGGAAACATCGATGTGGCGGGAGAAGAATCACCCAATTTATTACACTGGTGTGTCGCTGCTAAAGCGACCACCGTACTTACTCCTAACGTTATTGCTGGTTAATAAGGTTTGGAAATTCATGGTGTTCGGCCTAATGGCAATGTTATTCATTCCGATAGCGATGGCGCAGACGGTCACCGACCGCTCTGTGTGTTTTGATAACGAGAGTAATTTAAACGCCCCAGCTATCTACTATTGGAACCTCTCGCCTGATATCGGAGAGGTAGCGACAATTAATTGGCCAGGGGCTGCGATGCAGCCAGTTGGTTCATATTATTGCCATGATTTTGCTGGCATTGTCGATTCGGCCAATGTGATCTTTAGCGATAATGGAACTCGGCAAACCGCGGATCTACAACTGTCCGGCGATAGTCGTTGTTGGGCAAACGGTCATTGGCAAACCCTTGAAGCCTGCGGTCTGGCAGGGGATGACTCAAATAACAGTACTGCACAAGTTGTAACCGTTTATTTCAGAAATGATGGTAACTATGCCAGCCCGCATGTTCACTACTTTGATCTGCTGCCCAACTCTCCTGACTCAGTATGGCCAGGTGCCGCAATGCAATCACTGGGCGGCGATTGGTATTCAGTTGAGTTGCCCGCGCCGATCAGTAGTGGCAATGTGGTCTTTAACGATAATGGGGCGGCACAAACCGCTGATTTGGCTTTAGACCCAGTTAAACCATGCTTTCAAAATGGGGCCTTTGTCGATCTGACTGAGTGTGAGTACGACCCAAATACGGTTTTGAAATACCCCGCAGGAAAAGCGATTTTCTTCGTCAACACGTCTAACTGGAGCGTTCCGACGGGCTATATTTGGAATGCAACTCCCTCTGGTTCCGTCGAGAATTCGAATTGGCCTGGTACCGCGATGCAAGCGGTAGGTGCGCAAAATTTATTCTTCATCGAGGTGGGTGATACCACCGAACAAGGAAAAATTATTTTCAATAACCAAGGAGCAAATCAAACCGCGGACTTGGACTTTGAACAACCTCAGCTTTGCTACAACAATGGTGTTTGGATGACACCCGAGCAATGCGGTGTGCCATCTCAGCAACAATTTGATGTTGGTGGCAATCGTAAAGCCAACAGAGGCAGTAGGCTTGCGCTTACCATGCCTGAAAACAGTGTTGAAGGTGAGATTAGATGGCAAAGTGATGCCTGGTCAGAAGACCTTTTAGGCGCGTCGGTTGTAACACCTGTGCTTGATAAGGTTGGCACATTTAGTGTGACGGTCTCAGCGGGTGAATTGAGCAATCAGTTTGTGCTCGATGTGGTTAGTAGTATTAACGCTCTTCCTGATAGACCCCAGTTAGCAAAACCATTGAATTTTCCAGTCAGTGGTAATATTGCAAGTGGTAACTACGAATTTGAGGTGGCGTTTCCAAATATTGCCGACCTGTTTGCATCGCCTGTACAGGTATTGAATGATGGTTTGAACGATCTGATTTACGTGGTAGACAAGCCTGGTTCGATTTGGGTATTTCCCAATGATGTAAATGTACAAGAATCGCAGGTTGTCGAATTGTTAGAATTCCGCGATGAAGTCAGAGACAACCACGAGCAAGGCCTTCTCTCCATGGCCTTCGATCCGCAGTTTGCGCAAAATGGTTTTGCCTACATTTACTACATCGAGGGTGAAAACGATGAGCCCTCCAGCGCAGGGCGATTTGATGATGGAGTATTGCAGCGTATAACGCTTAACAGCATTACCAATCCGACGGGTATTCAAGCGGGTTCGCGGGTGGATGTGTTACGAGTGCCGCAGGTAGGTAATGATCATAAGGGCGGCAAGATGGAGTTTCACCCGGGTGATGGTTTGTTTTACATGAGCATTGGTGATGGGGCCTATGCAGCGACTGCAGGTGACCCGGTTGACCCGAACGACCCGCGCAAGAATAACGCAGCACAAGAGACGGATAATTTGCTTGGTACCTTTATCCGTTTAGAGATGCTGGAGTCACCACAAAATGGCCAATACTATCGAGTGCCGGATGATAACCCCTTCGTTGCAGACCCTGCGGTTCGAGACGAAATTTGGTCATATGGCCATCGCAACCCCTGGCGTTGGTCCTTCCAACAGACACCTCCCTATACTTTGTGGGAGACCGAAGTTGGCCAAGCCGGTTTTGAAGAAGTCAACATCATTCAGCCGGGCAAAAATTATGGATGGCCTATTTGCGAGGGCGAGACTCATCGTGGACAAGCGGGTGGAGACCCACAAGTCTCTCGTTCTTGTACCGGTGACCTAGAAGGCCCAGTCGAAGGCTATTTTCACAGCACGGGCTCTGTTTCCATTATTGGTGGCGTGGTCTACAACGGCAATGCGCTGCCAGCGCTTCGCGGTAAGTTTTTATTCGGTGACTACATCAGTAAAAATATCTGGACGGTTGAGGAAGGCGAAAGTAAAGAGCTATTGAGCGATGGCTTTCCGGCCAATATCGTGTCATTTGGAACCGACCTAAGTGGCGATCAAGTGCTGGTTTCAACCTACGGTTTCGAATTTGGAGTGTCAGGTATCTACCGAATCGTCGATCGTGATGCCGCCGCTGCAGTCATACCCAGCAAGCTCTCTGAGACAGGTATATTTGCCGATCTGAACACGCAGTTCCCTGTGTCGGGTGTGATTGAGTACCAAGTCAACTCACAGCCTTGGTTTGATGGTGCCGAGCAACGCTTTTTCGTGTCAGTGCCAAACGAAGAAACCATCAAGTTCTCGCAACAAGACTTGTGGGCGCTGCCGGTTGGTTCGGTGCTGATTAAACATTCTGATGTTAGAACGTCCGCGAATGACGTTAGGCCATTTGAAACGTCGGTGTTGTTTCATCAAGACAATGGCTGGGAGGCCGCAAACTATCGTTGGAATTCCGCAGGGACCGACGCCGACTTAGTGACGACTACGCAGCAGCAATCATTTACCGAATTTGTTAATGGTTCGCTTCAGACCGTGAACAGGACCATTCGCGCTGGCGGAGAGTGCGGCTCTTGTCACACTGGCCTTGGTGGTAAAGATCCACGAGGCTTCAAAACACGTCAGCTTAACCGAGACTTTGAGCAGCAAGGCGTGAGCGAAAATCAGCTGGATGCGTACAACCGCATTGGCCTGTTTGATGACGCCATCTCGGCGGCGTCAAACTATGAGTCTTATGTAGATCCGGCCGACCTTAGTGCGAATTTAAATGAACGCGCGCGAGTCTATCTCGATACCAACTGTGCGTCCTGTCACGGTGGCAGCTTGATGAATCTAAAATACGGTGTGCCATTGACGGACATGGACATCATGAACCGTCGTTTGGCAGGCAGTCAATATCGTATGTTGCCATTCGATCACAGTCGTAGTGTCTTACATGCCTTTCAGGTCTCTGACAACAATCGTATGCCGCGCGGCACCAGCACCACAAACCCTCTTGCCGATGAGTTATTCAGGCAGTGGATTGATGCCGTTGATGCTGTCCCGACAGAACAAAGAATTGAGGCGTCGGTAACGTCGCAAGATATGCGGGTGAACGAGGCTTTTGAATTGCAATTAGTCAGAAACTTCAACAATGGGTTTGAGCAGATCGAATTTGATGCGGCCAGCTCGATTGCCTGGGTTTCCAGTCGCCCGGAGATCATCGATGTTTCGGGTCAAAGTGGCGGTGTAATTAGCGTGACGCCTTTGTCGGCTGGGCAAACCACCGTGGAGGCAACTTTGGACGGAGTGACTGTTTCTAGAACACTCACGGTCACAGGAGGCGTGCCTGCCCCCAACAATTTTGTAGCGACAGGCTTGTCGTCGAGCTCAATTAGCCTAAGTTGGTCGGCGAATACGGAAAATACAGAGAGCACGAACTATCAGCTTTCGCGCAGCAATAACGCCGCGGGGCCATTCGTTGACATCATTAGCCTCGTTGGTTCGGTGACGGATTACGTGGACTCAGGCCTGTCAGCATCGACTCGCTACTACTATCGATTGCGGGCCATCACTGACGCGGGTTCATCCTCGATAGTTACGGCCTTTGCAAATACGAAAGAGTCATCAACCGTTGACTCCCTGCGTATTGAAACGGGTAATAGTTTTCAACTATTGCAAGGTGAGTCTCGTCAATTAGTGGCTTTGGTTGATAGCGATGGTTTCACGGAAGGTGTGACCTTATCGGCAAATTGGCTGTCCAGTAATTCGACTGTGGTGAGTGTGTCGTCATCCGGTTCGGTTACCGGTGGGCCGCAGGCCGGCACAGCGACCATCACCGCGTCATTTGCGGGTGAATCAGGGGCCATTCAGTTGGTTAATCGAGGTCCTGGCACGTATCTTTACTTCAATAATCAGGATCTAAATTGGCCTGAAGTGCGGGCTTACGTATTCGCTACTTCTAATGGAAATGAAACCGCACAAACTGGAGATTGGCCGGGTACCCTTATGGAGCCGTCGGTGGAATACGGTGGTAAATGGCTACGTCTGGCCCTAACTAATACTCAATTTGGCCAGCAACAGACCGAGGTTGTGTTCAATTGTGGTGGAGCGGCCTGCAAGACCGACGATCTCCTTGTTAATACCGCTGTGTCATCGCAGTGGTTTGACGGTGGGCAATGGCTTGGGTCCGTGCCTACCGGAGGCGGAGGGGTCTCCACCGGCACGCAGCTGATCATAAATAATGGACAAATCACTTGGGCCAACAGCGCCGGTAATCTGACTGGCCGTTTGGTCACCCCTGGTGCATTGGTGGATATCTCGGCCGATCGAGTCGGCGCGGGTCAAACGTTTAACCAGTGGGAGGGCTCAGCTGCGCCTTATATTTTGAACCCGGCCAGCCCAAACACCAAACTGTTAGTGCCGTCGGCTTTGTCGCTCACGATGAATGGGGTATTTGACTCCATCGTCGATGCGTTTGCGAGCGGGAGAGATTTTTATCGCTCTGCGCAAGCAGGCTGCGTCGGTTGTCATGGTGCGGATGGGCAAGGTTCACCTCCGATTACAAACCTAGCCAGCAAATATACCTTAGCGGAACTCAGTGACTACATTAGCGTAAACATGCCATTAGGCAACCCTGATGCCTGTATCGGTAACTGTGCGTCTGACATCGCTGAGATGTTGTTGGCGGATGCCTTTAATCCGCCGGCTGGAGTCTGTGACTTCAACGATTTGAATGACCTGGTGCCGCAAGAACGGAGCAACCGTTTGCTTACGCTGTATGAATATAATAATTCGGTTAGAGACATTCTTGGGTTGCCGAACACTGTGGATGTTACGAGTGGAAATTTACCTGCAACAATACCGATTAATGGTTTCAAAACTGCAGCGGACACGGTGTTTACTGACGAGTATGCTCAAGGGTATGTCAATGCAGCGGCTGAGGTGGCAGACCTGATTGGGGACAATTTATTCTCATTGGCACCAAGCTGCGGCGGCGACCTGAACTGCGCGATATCTTCGGCAGGCAAACGCATCTTTCGCCGCCCATTGACGGCATCGGAAGTGGATGAGTTGATCGCGTTGCATGCGTCAGTGGGCGAACGCGGGGTCATTATCGGCTTATTTTCATCGCCAGTGATGCTGTATCGGTCAGAGGTTGGGGAGCAAATCACATCGGGGACTCAACAAGGTTACTACCAGCTGACTGACTACGAAATTGCGTCAATGCTGTCCTATACATTTTGGGGTACCACGCCAGACGCTTGGCTGATGAACTTGGCTGACGAGGGCGCCCTAAGCACCGCTCAGCAGCTCCGTTCTGCGACCGAGCAGATGCTCAGTGACCCGCGAGCGGAGAGTGCGTTCGAGCGTTTTGTTGAAGGCTGGATGGAGCTCGATAAAGAAATAGGCACGCGTGCACTGAGCGACGAGCTCAAGGCTGACCTGAAACAAGAGACCATGCGCTTTGTGAAAGCCACCTTTTTTAACGATGGCAACTACAACGAGCTAATGACCGCGAACTACAGCTATATGACACAACGACTGGCTGATCATTATGGCTTGCCTTGGCCTGGTGGTGACGGGTGGCAACAAGTTTTTTATTCGGGTGATAATTCCGAGCGTCGCGGCGTGCTCGGCCATGCCAGTGTTCTGACCATTCAGTCAGCACAAGAGAAAACACACCCAGTGAAGCGCGGCTTGTTTGTGCGTAAGAACTTAATGTGTCAGGAATTTCCGCCACCACCGCTGGGAGCGGCCCTTGATCCTGAATCGGACCCAAGCCAGGGTGTGCGGCATCGTTTTGAAGTGGCCCACGCTCAACCGGGTTGTGATGCCTGCCATCAATACATCGATGGTATCGGGTTTGGGCTTGAGTCATACAATTCGTTTGGTCAGTTTGTGAGAACGGAACTAACCGACGATGGTACTGTGTTGCCGATTAACGCAGCCGGTTATATTGGCAGCCTGAGCTCAGCGGAGACGTTTCTTTCCAGCAGTGACCCGGTTTTCGACTACCAAGGTCTGGATCAATTGGCGGGCCTGATTGCGGGCAGTTCCCACGGTAAATCATGCTTCGCACGACAGTGGTTTCGCTATGCAAATGGCCGTCGAGAAACGGCCGACGATAGCTGCACAGTGCAAGGTTTCTCAAGCGGCTTTAAAGCGCGTGACGATGTGTCGATGAAAGACTTGATTATTGAGTTTACTCAAACGCCTAACTACATTTTGCGTAAATAGCGCGACCGGAGAAAATTTCATGAATTTACTAAAGCTTAAAATGCAGCGTCGCTCTTTTCTCAAAGGCATTGCCAGTGCAGGCCTGATCATGCCTCTGACGAGTAACCTCTTGTCTACCAATGCGTTTGCACAAACTGGTCAAGCGCGTCGATTCGTGTTTGTCTATTACCCTAATGGCGTTAATCGCGGCGATACGGGTTGGCATCAGTTCAATATTGGTCAGTTAAACAGCGCCAGTTTCGGCACCAGCCCATTATCCGAGCTGTCCGCTCATTTCGATAAAGTGGTGGCGTTTAAAAATCTTAACTTTACTGGTGCCGGAGGCAATTCTGGTCACCCAGAGGCCTGTGAATCCTTGTTTGCCGGCGGGCAAGCAGGGCAAACTTTTGACACGTTTATCGGGCGTTCGCTGACCGGACGCCTTAGAGATAATATACATCTAGGCGTCTGGTCAAGCCGGGCCCGCAGCAAAAGCCACATGCCCTTTTCCGATGAGAATGGTCAAAAAATAGAAGTGCCTGACGACCCGCAGATTTTCTACAACAATAATCTAGCTGCGTTTCAAAGTGACGGCAACCCAGGAGGCGACGTTAATGCGATCTTGCGCCAACGAGTGGTAGAGACTCTGCATGAGAACCTCGATGTGATGCAAGCGCAAACCTTAAACGTTACACAGCAGGGTAAATTGCTATCGCACGAGGAAGCGCTGGACTTCTATCAAACTGTATTGGCAAGCAATGCCTCGATTGACGGCATTAGTTCACCCGGTATATCGATGACCGGGATCGAGGAAGCGGGGCACGATATTGCCTTAGCGCAGACTCGTAATATTGCGATGGCGTTTCAAGCCGACGTGAGCAGCACGGCGACCTTACAACTCATGAGTGCGCAGGATGAATCATTAAAAATCAACTATCCGAGTATTCGTAAATACATGGGTGATTTCGGCAGTGGTGATCGGCTGTTTTACAATGAAACACGCAGCCATGTGGCATCTCACGATGAAAAGCCCACATTTACCGCTCACGCTCACTGGTACTGCCAGATTGTCAACAATCTTGTTAATGAGCTGAGTCAGCGTGATGATCCAAAATGGGGCGGTAAACTCATGGATAATACCGTGATCTTGGTGATGTCTGAAATGGGTGGAGGCAACCATCAACAAGAAAACACCGGCACGTTTGTCGTCGCGGGCAACAATACGGGCGTACAAACCGGCATGGGTATAGATGCTGGCGGCCGAACTTCGGCTAACCTTATGCTGCAGATCGCGAATACTTTTGGTCTAGACATAAGCCGCTATGGGAATAGTGATGGAGGTATTCCAGGCTTCCTGTTGTAGTCGACTACGGATGCCGAGTGATAGCGCAGGCGGAACTGTTAACAGCGTTTGATAATGGAGAGTGGTATAGCCATCCTCCTGGAGCAGGGAGTAATCCCAGTGACAACGACGTATATTTATTAGTTCACTTAGCTCAAAAGCTAGATAGTGATGGATTGCCAGCAATTATGATGATCGTCGGTGAAACAGAAACTAGTTGTTACATCGGCTATAGTGATAATAGCTAGTTTCGACAAATAACGAATAGAAGAGGGCAGGCTAATGGGGAAATTTCTTGAAAAAATAACTGCGTATAATATTTTCACAAACCTATTGCCAAGTATCTTGTTTTGTTATCTGGCAGAACAAATGCTGAAGGTTGTGATCGTAGCAAATGATCTGTAGTTAATAAGCGCAATTTTCATTTATTATTTCATCGGGCTTTTAATATCACGTATAGGTTCTCTAATATTGGAACCCATTCTCACAAGGAGCAATTTTATTGAATACGCTCCACATAAAAATTTCCTAAAAGCTTCTTCCATTGATTCTAAGATAGATACACTACTCGAAGTAAACAACACATTTCGCAATCTTCTATCCGCTATATTTTGCCTAGGCCTCTTCTGGACGTTTGAAGCTATTTCAACGCTCATACCGTTTGTCGGTCAGTATAAAGTATTAATAGTCCTATTTACGGTAACTATATTGTTATTAATGGCATACAAAAAACAGACGGACTACATCAGAAAACGTTGTGAAATTCGCTGCAAGGAGGATAGTAGTAAGTAGGGGAAACATTTTGAGTGATTCCTCACTCGTCGATGGCCTAATATTTTTACATTCGAAATACTAGTTCAAAACTTTAATTGTCGTTTCGAACCCTAGGTTGTCAAAAGTTCAGTACTTTAGGCGTACGTCCAGAAAATGGGTACGCCAGCAAAGCTTGTTTAACCGAGATTCCTGAAGTTTCGATCAACTAAACCCGATTGGGTTCGGGATTTTAAACTGTACTGGCAGTGGGTTCAGAATCATTCTGGTGTACCCATACGTCCAACAAATGGACAAACTGCTAAACCATTAAACAGCGGAAAATGTTATACCGTTGATTACTTTACAGATATTAGTGTTGTGGCTCTGTTAATTCGTTAAACATTTTGGCATGGGCGGTTTATTGAAGTCCAAAACCTACATTCTGCTAGTGTACTAGACATCTCATCCGATATCGGCGATACACGGAAATTGCCGATAAGGACATTTCAACAGAGACAATTCTGAGTAATGTCCCAAATTGACCATCGGTTGTATCTTCTTGATCGGCGGCTTTTTAACGGCACTGGTAGACTATTCAAAGCCTTAAATAGAGTACAGACTCTTAGTTTCGAGTTATTTAAAGGAGACTCGATTGACCGCGCTTTGTTTAACTTCTATCTTGTATAACTAAGTAATTAAACCTAGCAATCAATCTGTGAAAAAACGCATTCAAAGTGTATTAAAGCTGTTCACCTTGCTAGCAATGGCCGTGAACCTTATGGCTTGTGTTCAAACGAGTGCTCAGCGTTTGAAGCTGATGCCTACACCGCTAATCTATACCAATGCGGTTACACAAAGCCTAGCCTCTGCGGAACTATCCGCTGATGCTCCTTATGAAGGCGTTCTTTACATTACAGATCGAGCCCCGGTTGCAATAGAAAAGCGTATTGATAAACTCAAAGAGTATTCCAAGGAACGAAATCCATTTTTTAGCGCAGGCCTGAATTCTGTGGTTTTGAACCAGTATGGTAAGAATCAGCTGTCTATTTCTAAGGTCGAAACCTTTGGCATTTTGAAATCGGCGTTGCCGTTTGGTCGATTGACTGATTTGGATGAACTCGAGCAAGCTAAGGGCGGCGATGAACGTTTAATTAGCTTAATTAATAGAAAACTTGAAGTGTCTCAGCAAAAAGATATTTTCATTTATGTTCACGGCGCACACGATAGTTTTGATAGCCCGCCGTTAATCGCTGGAGAGCTGTGGCACTACCTTGGCTATGAAGGTGTAATGATCAATTTCCTTTGGCCTGCTACAACAGCACGATTCGGCTATTTTAAAGATACTGAAAATGCTCAAGTTAGCGGCCATAACTTGGGCAAGCTTATTAGGTATTTGGCTGATAATACAAAGGCCAGAAAAATTCACTTGGTGAGCCATAGTGCTGGTGGTCGCTTAGTTGTCACGGCATTGCGAGAACTAGCAATCGCCAAAGATAATGTTGGGGGGAAAATAGGCAATGCGATGTTGATTGCCAGTGACCTGAACCCAACGGTTTTTGCAATTGCGATCTCTGATGGAATCGCTGAGCTACCAAGCCGCTTAACAGTATATGGTTCTTCTAAAGACACCGCCTTGGGCGTTTCTAGTTTTCTATTTAAAGAGCTTAGGCTAGGGCAACTGAAAGATGATGAAACATTACCTGCCCACCTCATTGAACTGTTCGATATCAGTAATATCGATGTCATAGATGTTTCGGGTGCCCCTAAGATATTAGCGTCTCATGGTCACTCGTATTTTCGATCCAGCCCTTGGGTTAGTAGTGATGTTATTTCAGTACTTAGGTTTGGTTTGACTCCTAGCCAACGAAGTTTGAGCCGTGAACAAGGGCGTGTTGCCTGGAAGTTTCCAATGTCATATGTTCAAGATATTGAGAACCTTCCATTGAACGAAACCTTTAAGAATTAGAGATATACATGATGAAAAAGAGTTATTTACTAATATGCATATTGTTAAGTGCTTGCGTGAGTACATCGTCGGTTTATCAAGATTACAACCGGGCGCTTTCGTTCAGCTCATATAAAACATTTTCTTGGGCGCATAATCCACCCTTAGTTGTCTCGGGAGATTTACCAGTATCCAACGAAACAGAAGTTAAAGCCACGCAAGCGATAAAAGATGAGTTACAAGGTAAAGGCTTTAAATTTGTCGACAGCTCTGAGGACGCTACCTTTTTAGTTGCCTACACGCTAGGCGCTCGAAGCAATGCCAGGATTTACCAAACAGGCTCTAGTGTTTATGACAACAAAGAAAATTGGTTGTGGGGTAGACAATACCACTCCTATTATTTTGA
>CALKRK010000281.1 GCA_937989675.1 uncultured Arenicella sp.
TTTGAGGCCCTTGTACGACGCGCTGTACGAGTTATTGGGTGTTGAGCGGGTAGAACGCCTGATCGAGCAAAAGGTGATTGAATTGGCGCCACTAGCGTATATGCGTGGGCGCACACTGTCAGACGCATTTGTGATTATGGACGAGGCACAAAACACCACGATTGCACAGATGAAAATGCTCCTCACACGAACCGGCTTTGGTTCGAAAGTGGTGATCACAGGCGACTTATCTCAGGTCGATTTGCCTAAAGGTACTTATTCAGGTTTAAAGCACGCTTTGACTATATTGCGAGACGTGAAAGGCATTACTGTGACTAAATTTACGGGTAAAGATATTGTGCGCCACCCGCTTGTGCAACGGATTGTCGAAGCTTACGAAAAGCATGATCGTAATGACTGACGCGTCAGTCGTCGAACCGCTGTTGGTAGATGTTCAAAACGCACTCAGTGAGCAAGACGCGTCTGAGGCTGAAGAACCACCGAGCGCTAGGGTGCTTATACAATGGGCGCGGGCCGCGTATGCTGAAGTTCGTGCCAACCCTAGTGAAGTCACCATTAGGGTGACTAATGAGGCCGAGATCACCGAGCTAAACCGTTCTTATCGAGACAAAGACAAAGCAACAAATGTTCTGTCGTTTCCGGTGGAAATGGAGTTTGATTTCGCCAGCCATGGCAATGATGATTCTAGTAGCGATGGTGAGCAAGCTATCGATTCGTTACCGATACCGCTTTTGGGTGATATCGTGATTTGTCATGCCGTTATCGTCGCTGAGGCTACTGCTCAGGGAAAATCGGTGTCTGATCACTATGCCCATATGGTCACGCATGGTATTTTGCATCTTTGTGGCTACGATCATGAAAACGATGCAAGCGCTGAAGTGATGGAGTCACTGGAAACCAAAATATTGTCTGCCAACGGCGTCGCTGATCCGTATTGATCACCAAATTTAACACGACTAACATAGCTAATGAACCCTCCTGAACAACCTCCGTCGTCCCTTTTTCAAACACTTAAATCTAAGGTTTTAACCTGGTTGCCGCAGCCGCGTGCTGCCTCCAGAGAAGATGTGCTGGAGAGCCTACGACAAGCTGAGCAAGACGGCATTGTCGCTCGTGACGCCTACGACATGATGCAGCGTGTTATGTTTGTTTCAGATTTGAAGGTGCGCGACATAATGGTGCCGCGCAGCAATATGATTTTCGTTGAACGCGAGCACGGCTTGGATACGTGCTTGGACATTATGGTTGAAAGCGCTCACTCGCGTTTTCCTGTGGTGGATAACGAGAAAGACCAAATTGTTGGCATTTTGTTAGCGAAAGATCTGTTACGTTTTTTTGATGACGATAATAAGCAGCGTTTTAATCTGCGTGACTTAACTCGCCCGGTGGTGTTTGTTCCCGAAAGCAAGCGCTTAAACGTTTTGCTGGCTGAGTTTCGAGAGAATCGAAATCACATGGCGATTGTGGTAGATGAGTTCGGAGCGGTTGCGGGCTTGGTCACAATTGAAGATGTGTTGGAACAAATTGTTGGTGACATCGAGGATGAGCACGATATCGAAGAAGAGGAGAGTTTGATTCGCACGCTTGAGGATGGTGAGGTTATCGTTAAGGCGGTGCTGCCGATTGACGAATTTAATGAGCACTTTCAAACGTACTTGAGTGAATCACACTCCGACACCATTGGCGGGCTTATCTCGCAAACACTTGGGCATGTGCCGCAGCGCGGTGAGACTGTTGAAATCGACAAAATCAGATTTGAAGTTGTGCATGCAGATTCACGCCGTATCCACTTGGTGCGCGTTACCAAGCCCGCTTAGTTAATCCAAAAAAAAGAAAAAGAGTTCATGAGCGCACCAACTGTTCCAACGCAAGCTAGGCCAACGGTCTATTTGATTGACGCCAGTATTTATATTTTCAGGGCTTGGTTTTCTGTGCCCGATTCGATGCGCGGTGAGAATGGCAAGCCGATTAATGCTATCTATGGTTTTTGTCGTTTTCTAACCGAGTTTGCGGAACGTAGTCGGGCACAACATGTGGGAATTGCATTTGATGAAAACCTGACCCAATCATTTCGCAATGACATCTATCCCGAATACAAAATGAACCGGGAGTTGCCACCTGAAGACCTTAAAAATCAATTTAAATTTTGCAAACGTCTTGCCCAGGCCGCCGGGTTTTACTGTGTTGGCCACGATCGTTACGAAGCGGACGACCTGATTGCCACCATGACTAAAGGCATGCGCGACGATGGCTATCGATGCGCCATCGTCAGTGGCGACAAAGACTTGGCACAGTTAATCCGGCATGATGACTATTGGTGGGATTTCGCACGAAACCAAGAGCTAAAAGCGGCGAATGTGGTCGACAAGTTTGGTGTGCCTCCTGAGGCGATACAGGACTATCTTGGATTGTGTGGTGATGCTGTGGACAATATTCCTGGTGTGCCCGGTGTTGGCCCTAAAACAGCAACTGCATTGTTGCAAGAGTTTGGTACGATGGAATCGTTGTATGAGAATTTAGGTTTAGTGGCTGACCTATCTATACGCGGTGCAAAGAAACTGCCGGCCAAATTGGAAGAGCACAAGGCTCAGGCTTTATTATCTAAGGAGCTCGCTACAGTGGCTTATGATGCGCCCATCGACGTGTCACCGGAGCTTTTATTGAGGCGTTCAGCTGAAATGAGTTTGTTGCAAGAAATTGGCCATATCATGGGTGGGCGCGGAGAAGGCTTGTTTCATCGTCTGAATGAATCCTCCAAACAAGCACAGCTATAACATTACCAGCCCTTGAACATTAATAGGTGTTCTGTAATCATTTCGTCTGCAAGTTGAGGTTGGCTCAACTCTGAACAAATCGCTTGCCCCAGTTAGCCAAGCGATTCAATCAACTAAAGAGGCCATGCGGTGTATCTTAAATACTTTGGGTTAACGGAGCGACCCTTCTCTATTGCTCCTGACCCTCATTATTTATATATGAGTGCTCGCCATAAAGAAGCGATGGCGCACCTGAGCTATGGCTTGTCACAGGGCGGTTGTTTTATTGTTTTAACCGGCGAGGTTGGCACAGGTAAGACAACCTTGTGCCGGAATTTGCTCACTGATCTGCCTGACAATGTAGACGTATCATTAATACTGAACGCAAACATAAATGAGCAAGAGCTGCTGCAAACCATCTGCGATGAGCTGAAAATTGACTACGATTCCGACAGCTCACAAAAACAGTTGTTGGACAAAATTAACTCGCACTTACTGGCTACTTTTGCCGACAATCGTCATACGGTATTGATTATTGATGAGGCTCAACTTCTGAGCCGAAACGTATTGGAGAGCATTCGTTTGCTCACTAATTTGGAGACTACCAAAAGCAAGTTGTTGCAAATCATTTTAATTGGGCAACCGGAGTTAAATGATCTGTTGTCTCGAAATGATTTACGTCAGTTAGCCCAACGTGTTACCGCCCGATATCACCTTGGGCCGCTTGAAAGATCGGAAATTGACGATTATGTGAATTTTCGTCTTGGCGTGGCGGGTTGTAAGCAGCCATTATTTAGTCGGCAGGCACTTAATAAGCTGCATAGCTTGTCTGACGGCATTCCGCGTAAGATAAACGTGCTTGCCGACCATGCGTTATTGTCGACGTATTCGAAAACACAATCGATGGTGGATTCGAAAAACGTCAAACAGTCCGCGCAAGAAGTTTTTATCTCAAGCGAGAGTGCTGGCGGTTCGCTTTTAACCAAAGTGAATCGTTGGTGGGCGCTGGCGGCAGCTTTGGTAATGTTGAACATTGGGCTTTGGTGGTGGTTCGCCGGTGGGCAATCCGCTGATGAGTCTTTACTTGCTCAGCAGCCTGTTCAGGCTGGTGAGGTAGCGCCAATAGACGCGGCCGAGAATACCGCGATCACGGAGTTAACGATAGGCGAAGACGCGGCTGCCGATAATGGTGATGAAGCCTTGGCTGATGGAGATTTGCCTGCTGAGGAAAGTGCAGATGCAGATAATGTTACAGACGACCCAGTCGGCGATAGTGATGCGCTGACCACAATATTGCGTTCTGATGATATCGTTCCTGGGTCAGTTGTGGTTTCTGAAGAGCTTCTCGATGAGTCTGCCGATGATGGTATCCCGAATATTCCCGTTGCTGAGCTAGGGCCGCCAACGCCGAAGTATGACCCTGATACAGAGTTTGGACGTGTGCTCGAAACTTCCGCTGATATTACTGGGCGAACCGCTGCACTTCGTAACCTTGGTTCGGCATGGGATGTCGAGCTTCCAGAGACATTGATTCGATCGGCGTGCCAAGAGCTCGAGGGTCAGGGTGTGGTGTGCTTGGGCGTAAGTAATTGGCGTCAGATGTTGCGTTTTAATCGGCCGACCATACTGGTGTTGGAGCAACGTGAGCAATTACATCGAGTGATTTTATTTAATGTTGAAGGTGAGCAGGCGCAGGTTCTGGTCGGTGACAATGTTCATACAGTGAGTGTTAGTGAATTACAGGCGCGTTGGGCGCGTAAGGCGCTTACTTTTTGGCGGCCTGGTTATATTGGTAATGAATTTTTACAGCAAGGTTTAAGCTCGTCGGCGGTGCCAAGAGTGCGTGGGCATTTGAATAAAGCGTTGACGCAGGTCAATATGCCGATATTGCATGAACTTGAATCGACTGAATTCGATCTGGACGTTGCACAGAGAACATTTGCCTTGCAAACTCGTTTTGGTATTGTGGCAGACGGCAAAATTGGTAATGAGACTTACTTGTTGATGAACGAGCTTGTGGCACCCGATACCACACCCGTCCTGCAGCGTCGTATTCCGTAACTGAGTGTTTAGAGTCATCTATGTCAACCATTCTAGAAGCCCTGAAAAAATCCGAGCAGGAGCGCAAGCTCAACAAACTGCCGACTCTGTCAGACATGCCTCCGCCGCAGGAGCGCGCGCGATGGCCGATTGCGCTCTTGTCAGTATTATGTTTATTGATGGCCGCTTTGTTGGTAATGTTAGCCATCCGCTGGTGGCAACCTAGTCAATCAGAGAATCAAGTGCGGCTTATCAGTAATGAAACGATCGGCTTAGCCGGCGAATCGACTGCAAGCTTGGAAGGCGCAGGCGATACCCAGAACGATGAGATTGTCGTGAATGTTGTTTCATACTCTGAACAACCAGCTCAGCGTTTTGCCATGATCAATGGCAAGATGGTGCGTGAAAACGAATTTGTTCGCGCTGGATTAAGAGTCGAGAAAATTGAGCCGAATGGTGTGGTATTGAATATGCGTGGAGAGCGTATTCGGCGAACGCCATAGGGCAGCATTGCCAGTTAAAACGGTCATCATTCGCTAAGGCCATTTGGTGGCCAAGATATCCGAAGTTAATGCGGCAAAAACGATGGGGCCTGAGCGCTCATTTCGTTATAATCCGCGCTTTCCTGAATTCTTAGAGAATCAAAATGAGCCTGCATTCTGAAGTTGCTCGGCGACGTACGTTCGCTATCATCTCGCACCCCGATGCGGGTAAGACTACCTTAACTGAACGATTGCTGTTGTCTGGCGGCGCTATTCAGATGGCCGGTAATGTTAAGGCACGTAAAAGCGGGCGTCATGCTACCTCCGACTGGATGGAGCTGGAGAAGCAACGCGGTATCTCGGTTACTTCGTCGGTCATGCAGTTTGAATACGGTGGCAAAATGATTAATCTGTTGGACACCCCAGGCCATGCTGACTTTTCTGAGGATACGTATCGAACTCTAACAGCCGTTGATTCGGCGCTTATGGTGATCGATATTGCCAAAGGTGTAGAAGAGCGAACCATCAAATTGATGGACGTCTGCCGCCTGCGCACAACGCCAATCATGACTTTTGTTAATAAAATGGATCGCGAGGGGCGAGATCCCATCGAAGTGATGGACGAGGTCGAGTCCGTGCTGGATATTTTGTGTGCTCCGATGACTTGGCCGATTGGTTCTGGAAAATTGTTTCGAGGTGTTTATCGAATCTATGACGACACTTTGCACTTGTTCGCCGGGCGCCCAGGTAATGATCCTGAACAAGACCAATTTATTGTTGGTTTGCAAAGCACTGAGGCAGCGCAAGCGCTGGGCGACAGCGCGCAAGACTTGATAGAGGAAATGGAATTGGTGCAAGGGGCCAGCAACGAGTTCGATCTGGAATTGTATATGAGTGGCGATTTATCGCCAGTATTCTTTGGGTCCGCAATTGCTAATCTTGGTGTTGATGAATTGATGGCGAATTTCGCTGAGTATGCTCCAGAGCCGCAAGGTCGGGAAGCGGAAACTCGAAGTGTCAGTTCGGCCGAGGAAAAATTTACTGGCTTCGTGTTCAAAATTCAGGCGAACATGGATCCGTCGCACCACGACAGAATTGCTTTTATGCGAATTACGTCAGGTAAGTTCAATAAAGGTAAAAAGCTTCGTCATGTGCGTCTAAAGCGCGATATGGCAATCAACAATGCGAGCTCATTCATGGCATCCAAGCGTGATGCTACCGAGGAAGCTTGGGCGGGCGATATTCTTGGAGTGCACAATCATGGCACTATCCAGATTGGTGATACGTTTACCGAGGGTGAGGAACTAAAGTTTACCGGTATACCGAATTTCGCCCCTGAGTTGTTTCGGCGGGTGCGTTTACAAGATCCATTGCGTGCAAAAGCGTTGCAAAAGGGTTTGATTCAATTGAGTGAAGAGGGCGCCACTCAAGTGTTTCGCCCGTTAATTAATAACGACATGATTCTTGGTGCTGTCGGTATTTTGCAATTTGACGTTGTTGCGCATAGGCTAAAAGCGGAGTACAACGTAGAGTGCGGTTTTGAGCCGGTGCAAGTCGCTACCGCGCGTTGGCTGCATTTTCCGGATGATAAAATGGAGAGTGACTTTCGCCGCAAGAACGAATCCAATATAGCGATCGATGGAGCTGAGTGCCTGACATATGTTGCCCCGAATATGGTTAACTTGCAGTTAACCATGGAGCGTTGGCCTGACGTAGAGTTTCGCGAAACGCGAGAAATCTAATCTGGGGCGATGCTTTCGGCCAGCGCACCTTTGCCGATGCCTTCGTAGGCACGTACCTGGAAATGCGCGGTTTGAGATTCTCGCTCTAGTAGGCCAAGAATGTGCTCAGCAATGCATTCCACTGTTGAGTCGCATTCCATCAGGTGTACACGATCTTCCGGTAGCTCAAGTCTGAACTCGCCTTGTTCAGTTTTGTAGTAGAACTCGATGCGGTCGCTCGCATAGCGCACCACATCGTCACTTGTGCCTAAATAGATATCTTTCCACAGTTTTGCCAGCCGCTTTTCGAGCTTATTGTTACGTCGGCCGTTTTTCCATATTTCAATTTTCGAGCGATGGCCGTGTGCGATTCGTTGGCAGTTACCGTCATGTTTCTTTAAACCGTGGCTATAGGTATAAAAATGGCCTGCTGATTTTTCTTTGCGCAAGCGAACGACGATATCTTGTACGTTACTTGGCACTGCCAACCGAATTTTTTCGACTAAAAACTCGGTAACTCGTTTGCGTGATACGCGTGCGCTATCGATTAAGCAAATGGCTTCACGCGGAGATGAATGGCGCAGTTGTTGCCCCTTCTTTAGTGAAAAATCAATTTCTGTATTGATGTTTTGCTGAATGTCGATCTTGTTATTAGAGGCGGGTACTAATAGTTTATGGTCCACCTCTGAATCGATGACGTGTTTGATGGCCTTTTTTACCTTGGCAAAATCAAAGACCATGCTTTGATGATCGAGGTCGCCACCGAGTTCGATGTCGACGGCCCAGCTCGCCCCTATTAAGCCCCTTTTCGGGTCAAGAATGGAGCAGTCGATCACAGTAAGGTCGTTTACAAAAAGGCGCGGCATGATTGGAATTCGGACATTTATTAGAAGCGAAATTATACTACAATTCGCGGGTTACAAATCTTTAGGTCGAACAAATGACAGTTACTCGTTTTCCCCCTAGCCCAACAGGCTATCTGCATATTGGTGGGGCGCGCACAGCCCTATATTCCTGGCTGCACGCTCGTCAAAATAATGGCAAGTTTGTGTTACGTATTGAAGACACCGACCTCGAGCGCTCGACCCAAGAGTCAGTGCAGGCTATTTTAGATGGCATGCAATGGCTTGGTTTGGATTACGACGAAGGCCCTTATTATCAAACTCAGCGTTTCGATCGATATGAAGAAGTGATTAATGAGCTGTTAGCTAACGGTCATGCCTATCATTGCGAGTGCTCCCGTGAGCGTTTGGATGAAATGCGTGAAGCGCAAAAAGCACAGGGCTTGAAACCTAAGTACGATGGGCGTTGCCGAGAGCGGGGTTTGAGTGATTCAGCGAATACCGTCGTGCGCTTTAAAAATCCTGAGTTGGGTGATGTTGTTATTAATGATTTGGTTAAAGGAAATATTGTTATTTCCAATCAAGAGCTTGATGATTTGGTGATTGCGCGCCCAGATGGCGTGCCAACCTATAACCTGACAGTAGTTGTTGACGACATGGATATGGGCATCACGCATGTTATTAGAGGTGATGATCACATCAATAATACACCGCGCCAGATTAACATTTTGCAAGCTTTAGGAGCCGAGTTGCCACTTTATGGGCATGTGCCAATGATTTTAGGGCAGGATGGCGGCCGTATGTCTAAGCGTCACGGCGCCGTTGGCGTTATGCAATACCGTGATGATGGTTTTCTGCCTGAGGCGTTACTCAATTACTTGGTCCGGTTAGGATGGTCGCACGGGGATCAAGAATTGTTTACGATGGATCAGCTATTAGAGCTGTTTAAAATCGAGGATGTTAGCCGTGCCCCATCAACGTTTAATCCGGAAAAATTGCTGTGGGTAAATCAGGAGAAAATTAAGGCTTTAACCCCTGCCGAATTGTTAGAGAAATCGGCTTGGCATTTTGCTCAGGCAGAAGTGAAAGTGGAGAGCACTGAATACAGTCAAGCGGTCGTTGAATTGATTCAGGAGCGCTGCAAAACCTTAAGAGATGTTGTCCAGCAATCTCGATTTTTCTTTTCAGATATAGAGGGTTACGAAGCGGCGGCGACCAAGAAGTGGATCAAAGCGGGTTCTATCGAACTGCTCACAGTGTTGACTACTAAGTTGCAAGCGCTCGAAGAGTGGGGCGCGGAAGCCATTCAGGCTTGTGTGCAGGCGACAGTTGATGAAAACGAAGTTGGTTTTGCAAAGGTTGCGCAGCCCGTGCGTATCGCGATTACAGGTGGCACAATGTCGCCGTCAATTGATGCGACATTGACGCTTCTCGGGCGCGATGTCAGTTTGATGCGCTTGCAATCGGCATTGCCCGAGTTTGAGTCGATTCTTGCCGCGAGAGATCAATGACAACCTGTTGAATAAATTCGAAACTAAACGGGTCAAGTGAAATAAGTTTAATTGACCCGTGACGAGCAAGTTGTGGGCTGCTAGAATCGTCCACCGAACTAAGTCGCTGTGCTACGAATTATTGTGGTCAGTGAAATTAAAAGAGTTGGCTTGATAAGCAATTCCGTTATAGACTTGGTATCAAGAAGTTCTGCTATAGACAGAGCGGCAATAACAAAATAAACAAGCTTCAAACTGCAGCAGTTAAAATTGTTTTATACGATTTGCAGGTGAAGCTAGCCTTAGGAGAAGATGTTTTGCCTCGCCCACACAATGCTGTGTGGAGACGAATACAGCAAAACGGTTCATGTTTGGTATACCAAGCAAACCATGACTAAAGGGGCAGCGTTCATAGCGTCGTCTTAGAGGTCTTTGGATTGCTATGCATCAGTCAAGAGCCCTGCTGTATCCTTTTTATGCGATTGGTTATATGTGTTTTATGTTGGCTTGCCAGCTTTGAGTGATATTGCTTAAACGGTGCCCCAAATTCGCCGTTGTGTATGCAGCTAACGAATGCTGGGTTTGTTTTCGCTCTAGAACTCGTTGTCTAGTTATCAGGTTGTACGCCTGGTGTTTAGATAGAGTACCAATAAAATATTAATCACATATTTTTAATCGCGCGAGTCCCTTCACTTCTTTTCCCGTGAGCTGTTATTTTGTCTTGTTTGTCGTGCTATTTTGATTAGCGCACGCGGCTGCCTTGGGTTGTTTGCAAAATTAATTTGTAAAGAAAATGGCGGATTTCTTAAATTTGTTGCTTAATTTAAAGGTGCGCTAGCGCATTATCTAACTGAGCAACTAATAAATTTCAATTTGAAGCACCATACAAAAGAGTTACTCTTTTGATGTACTTTGAATTTAAACAAGCTGGCTTATTAGCCAGTTACCATTGAATCTAGCTAAGTAGATTTCATTACAAGAGGTTAAATCTAAAATGAAAAAATCTGTGTTGAATTGGGTCGGTCAGACGTTGGCAGTAGTTGCCATCAGTGCGGCCACTGTGACCGCGGCTATGGCGCAGTCATCGGCCGACAAGGAGTTTGCACGCGAGCTCAAGTTGGTTGAAGGCTTGAAAGTTTACAACAAGCAATTGGAAGACCAACTCCGAGCCCAAGGGGTCGCGAAACGCGAAATTCAAAGTTCAATTGTTCAAGCCAGAGATTTAGAGCCACAAGTGGCACCTATTCTGAGCAAAATGCTGAGCGCCCTAGAAGCATTCGTTAAAGCCGATTTGCCTTTTCACAAAGACGAGAGAATGAAAAGCATTTTCCGTTTGAAGGACTTAATGAAAAATCCAGAAGCGACAACATCAAGCCGTTATCGCAGCATCATGGATATCTACAATGTTGAAATGGAATACGGCACCACATCAGAAGCATTTCAAGATGTTCTGGACGTAAACGGTGACGGAAACGAAATTACCGTTGATATGTTACGAGTTGGTCGAGTAGCGCTTTACTACCAAACCACAGATCAAAAAAATTCCGGCATGTGGGATGCCGTCAACAACACATGGAAGAAGCTTGATTCAAGCACAAACCGAAACATTCGCAAAGCAATTAAAGTGGCTGCCAAGACAACTGCACCAGAATTGTTGAGCTTGCCTATTTCTGCTCCGGAGGGTGCGTAACATGAAGCGTTTATTAACTACGGTTGCTCTATTAGCAACATTCGCAATTGCCCCAGCGCACGCCCAGAGTTTGGATCAGCTTTTAAAGCAAGTGCAAAGCGGTAGCTTACAGAAAAGTAAAGCGGCGGTGGATCTTGAGAATCGTTATCGTGCGACGAATGCTGGCGCGAAAGCAGGTATTCTAAACACATTGAAAGCCGAGCGTGCCACGTTGGAAGCTCGTAGCGATGCGCTTGAGGCGCAATACGCTGCCAACGATTTGGAGCTTGAGCAAATTCGTACTGGCCGCGAAGCTGCTTTAGGCGACCTAAAAGATCTGTTTGGTGCCGTTCAGCAAGTTGTTGGTGAAGCAGAAGCGACCTTCGATACGTCTATCATTTCTGCTCAGTTTCCAGATCGTGGTGCTAACTTTGACGCGATTACACAGAAAGTGTCGAATCAAGCCAATGATCTTGTGACTGCAGGAGAAATCGAGTCAGTGTGGCGCGAGATTTTTAATGAAATGGTTCAGCAGGGCAAAGTTGCTAAGTTTAATACGACGGTAGCAACGGCTTCTGGCCAAAAAGAAACTCAAGACGTTGTTCGAGTTGGTGTATTCAACTTGATTGGCGATGGCAAGTTTCTAACTTACGGCAAAGGTGGTGTTGCAGAGCTTCCGCGTCAACCAGGTGGCCGCTTCATGAGCCAGGCTGGAGACTTGTTCTCTGCGACTGGTGCGAGCGTTGATTTCGCTCTTGACCCAACTCAAGGTCGTCTTTTAGACGCAGCGGTAGAAAGCCCAAGCCTAAAAGAGCGTATCGATCAAGGTGGTACGGTTGGTTACATTATTCTGGGTGTTGGTCTATTCGCGGCGCTAATAGCCTTGTACAAGATCTTTACCTTGTTTGGTGTTGCGGCAGCGGTTAATAAGCAAGCCAAAAACCCAGATTCGCCTTCAACTAAAAACCCACTAGGCCGCGTGTTAAAAGCGGTTCAAGATAACCCAAGCAATGATCATGAAGCGATGGAACTTAGGTTGTCAGAAGCCATCATGAAAGAAACGCCAAAACTTACATCTTGGTTAATGTTTCTTAAGATTGTGTCGGTTGTCGCTCCGTTGGCCGGTCTATTAGGTACAGTACTGGGTATGATTACTACCTTCCAATCGATTACTTTGTTTGGTGCTGGTGACCCAAGATTAATGGCTGGCGGTATTTCCCAAGCCTTGGTAACCACAGTTTGTGGCTTGGTTGTGGCGATTCCTATCGTGCTACTTCACACGGCAGCGGCGTCAAAAGCTAAGCGTGTTGAAGAGATCTTAGAAGAGCAATCGGCCGGTATGGTCGCTCGTCAGATCGAAGGCTAAACGCGTCGGTCTCAGGTTCGACTCATTCCTTAGATTTGAATGAGTCGAACAGTTAAGAGGCTTATTTTTTTAGAAACTTGTTAGTAAGAAACAGAGGTTTCATCCGATGCCAGAGTTTATATTAGTCATCTTTGAGTACATCCGGGACTTTATGGAACTGGGTGGCCCAGTTCTATATTTGATCGCCGCGCTACTCGTTATTATGTGGTTCATGATTATTGAACGCTTGTTCTATATTCGTGGCGCCCACAAACACGCCGTTAAATCTGCAATTGATGAATGGGAATCACGCGCTGAGCGTAAATCTTGGGAGGCTCATCAAGTACGCGAAGAGCTAGTTTCGCGTGTTGGCAGCAAATTGCGCGAAAACTTGTCCATGATTCAAGCCTGTGTGGCGCTTGCGCCATTGTTTGGTTTGCTTGGTACCGTCACCGGAATGATCGAGGTGTTTCAGGTAATGGCGATTAATGGTACGAGTAATGCACGTGCAATGGCCGGTGGTGTTTCGCGAGCAACAGTGCCAACAATGGCCGGTATGGTCGCAGCGTTATCCGGGCTCTTTTTGAGCTTTTGGTTGCAACGTAAAGCAGAGCAGGAGCGAGAGCTTCTAAACGAACACTTGACGCTCGATCACTAATAGTCGAAGCACAAGCCTAACCTTTCAACCCCTTTTGTTGGGAGAAATTAAATGAGACGAATACGAAACAGACAGGAAGACGACGCTAAAATCGACATTACGCCGATGTTAGACGTGGTTTTCATCATGCTGATTTTCTTTATCGTTACCGCCAGCTTTATTAAAGAAAGTGGCGCGAAAGTGACCAAGCCAGAAGCTGAAAATTCTGTTAAACATCCAAAGGCATCCATTCTGCTCGCGATTGATGAAAATAATGAGGTTTGGTTGGATCGACGCTCAATTGATCCTCGTGCGATTAAAGCTAATATTGCTCGCATGCGTGCCGAAAGCCCAGACGGTGAAGTAATAGTCCAGGCGGATATTGAGTCAAACGCAGAGACGGTGATGAAAGTTATCGATGCCTTGAAAGAGGCGGGTATTCCCGTTCCAACCGTCGCGACCAAATCGGAGTAGTATTATGTTTAGATCCCTGCAGTCATTTATTATCGCCGTGTTTGTGACACTCGGTTTGATCGTGGCTATGTACGGCCTGATTAAAATGGACGAGCCTAATTTGGAGAAAGCCAAAACACTGAAGCTGCCAGATTTTAAGTTCAATCCGAAAAACGAAGAAGTTCAGACCATCACTCCAAAGCCAAAGCGGCCCGACGAAGTGGAAGAACAACCTGATTTGCCCGACGTGAAAGTGGTACCTGATCGTATTGATATTAATTCTGATTTGGCACTGGGCGCCGTCAAAGTTGGTATTAACCGTGATTTGAAAGGCTTTAATTCGAACGATGGTGAATATCTACCTATTTTTCGTCCTTCACCAATCTACCCGCGTCGAGCAGCCGAGCGTGGGACCTGTGGTTTTGTTGACTTGAGCTACACGGTGACCGCCAGCGGAACCGTTGCCGACCCGAAGGTAATCGCCAGTTCTTCAAAGATGTTTGAGCGAAATGCGATCAAAGCGGCGCTTAAATATAAATACAAACCACGTCAAGTCGGTGGTAAAGCGATTGATGTGTCTGGTGTTGAAATTCGCGTTAAGTTTGAAATGGAGGGAGGCTGTTAGTTTTCAAGTCTTTGTTAACTAACAACAACTCTCTCAGTGAGGTAAAAAGTGAATATTATCAAAGTACTAAAACCGGTTAGCAAAACCGTTTTCGCAGCGGCGCTACTTGTTCCGTTGATGCTTGGCATTGAATCCAGCACTATTGGATTGCAAGAAGCGGCGGCTCAGGAAGAGAATAAGCCACGTAAAACTAAGCGTGTAGAGTCGATCCGACAAAAATTGATCAAAGATTTTGAGAAGGTTCAAGAGGCGTTTGAGGCTAAGAATTACACAGAAGCCAACCGTATTTTGAGTAAGATTGAAAAGACCGAGGGCTTAAATAATATTGAAAGAGCCTACGTTCATAACTACCGCGGCAATATGTGCTTTGAGCAAGACAATTTGAACTGTGCTCTTCGGGAGTTCAAGAAAGTCGTCGTTACTCAAGACGGTTTACCTGAGAGTTTTTACAATCAGATGATTTACGTAATTGCGCAGGTGTACTTCTCACAGGAGAAATACAGTGACGCGCTAAGTTACGCACAACGCTGGTTCAAAACTCAAGCTGACCCAACTGCCGACGCGTACATGCTTGTTGGCCAAGCACAATATATGTTGAAGCGCTACGACGCCGCATTACCAAACGTACAAAAAGGCATTCAGAAGTACATCGATGTTGGTAGTGTTCCAAAAGAAGGTTGGCTTAACCTTTTAAGCTACATTTATCGTCAGAAGAACGAGTACAAAAATATGTTGCCGGTATTGAAGCAACTCGTTCAGCATTATCCTAAAAAAACGTACTTGTTAACCATGGCGGGTGTCTACAACGAACTTGATGATCAACCTAAAATGACGGCAATGTATCAAGCGCTTTACGACCAAGGTTTGCTCACTAAGGAATCTGAAATCGTGACATTGGCACAGTTGAATATGTCCTCAGATAATCCTTACGCTGCTTCTGAAATTATGCGTAAGGGTATTGAAGCCAATGTTATTAAGAAAAATCTAAAGCACTACCGAATTTATTCGCAATCATTGTTTGCGGCGCGCGAGTACGAAAAAGCGTTAGCACCTTTGCAGCGTGCAGCGGAGTTGTCTTCCGACGGCAAGTTGTACAATCAGCTAGGTCTGTCTTACGTACAGCTAAATCGTTGGAGAGAGGCTGAGAACGCGCTTAAAAAAGCCATCAATAAACGTGGTTTGACCGACACTGGTGGCGTTTACATTAGCTTAGGTTTAACACAATTCGAACAGAAAAAATTCAATGAGGCGACTGCTACGTTTAATCGTGCGACCAACTACGAAAAAGTATCTGGCGACGCGCGTAATTGGATTAGGTATGTTCAGTCAGAGGTACGTCGTATCGAAGAACTGAATGCGCCGATCCAAGAAATTGATACAAGCGTTGAGCCAGTCGTTAAGAACTAATTACTTGATAAAGCTTATATCGACTAGTTAGTAACAACGAAGAATAAACCAAATAACTATTAAGGTCGGCATTTACTTCGCCGGCCTCATTCAGAGGTTAAATATGGGTACAGCAGTACTAAAATCAGCGGTTAAGAAAAGTGCAATTGGTCTTGCGCTTCTCACTCTTATGCCCGCAGCTGCGTTAGCGGATAAGACGGATGACATCGTTAATAACGGTCTTGCTCGTCAAAAATCTGGTGCGGCGTCGCAAAAACGAATTGACGATATTTCTGAGAAAACTGAGCGAACAGTTGCTCAGTACCATCAGCAACGTAAGAACGTTGAGGTTTTGAAGAAGTTTAATGATCGTATGCGCCGTACCTTAGAAGCTCAGCAAGTCGCCATGCAAAAGCTTGAGCGTTCTATCGAAGATGCGTCGTTGATTGAGCGTCAAATTGTACCGTTGATGCTCAGCATGATCGACGGATTAGAAAAATTCATCGCTGCTGATATCCCTTTCAAGTTAAGCGAGCGCCGTGATCGAGTTTCTCGTATTAAAGGGTATTTAACTAACGCTAATATTTCGGCCGCTGAGCGATTCCGTCAGGTGTTAGAGGCCTATTCTATTGAAAGCTCATACGGTCAAGCGATTGATGTCTTTGTTGAGGAGCTCGAATTAGCTAATGGCCCGCTTACAGTTAATATCTTGCAGGTTGGCCGAGTTGGTTTGTATTACTTGACGACCGATGGTCAGCAAGCAGGATACTGGGATCAAGCTGATAAGGCATGGAAAGATTTGGATTCTTCGCACAATGCGGGTATTGCTCAGGCAATACGCATGTACGAGGGTAAAGAAGACAGAGACCTAATGAGATTGCCGATTAAGGCACCGGAGGCAATCTAATGACGACCCCTATTTCTGTTTTTTCCACAGCTAGTTCTATTGTGAGCGTGGTAGCGAAACGCGTTTTTGTTATTGGTACCGCCGTTACCTTGTTAGTTGGAGCTGGGGCTGTTCAAGCACAGGCTCTGGATATCAACCAAATTCTTAGCAAGGCGCAAAATGCGTCGGCTACGGACCGCAGAGCAAACACGGCTCGTGAAAATCGCTTTAAGGCTGAACGTAGTAAACAGCAAGGCCGTTTGAACTCGATGAAAAATGAACGTGCTCGCCAAGAGCGCATTAGTGATGAGCTTGATCGCCAATTTAAAGCAAACGACGCTGCCATCCTGGAGCTGCAAGATGAACTAGCTAAGGAGCTGGGCGACTTAAAACAGTTGTTTGGTGTAATTCAGTTGTCGGCGTCTGAAGCTCAAGAGTCTTACAAAACTTCTTTGATTAGTGCGCAATACCCTGGGCGTTCCGAGGAGTTGCGCCAAATGGTTGCTAAAATGGCAAGCCTGACGGACTTGGTGTCCATTGATGAAATCGAAGACTTATGGTTTCAGCTACAGAACGAGATGACTGAGCAGGGCAAGGTTGTTCAATACAATAAACCTGTTAAGTATTACGCTGGAGACGAAGAAAACGAAGAAGGCGAATTAGTCAAAACATACGAAGAACGAGATAGTCAAATTACACGTATTGGTGTTTTCAGTGCTGTCGCGGGTGATGACATTCTTACCTACTCAGATGAGAAAGGCTTTGTAGCCCTTGATCGGCCAATGCGCGGATCGTTTGCGTCATTGTCCAATGGCCTGCAAAGTGCCTCTGGGGGAGTAACGACTTTCTTGCTTGACCCGACAAAAGGCGCCTTGTCTGCCGCGTTTGTTCAAAAGCCAACTTTGGTGGAAAAGATTCAGCAAGGGGGTGTTGTTGGTTATGTAATTATTGGCCTTGGTGTCATCGCACTGTTGATTGCTCTATTACGTATTCTCGCCTTGATGGGCGTCGAAGGTAAGGTTAAGCGTCAAGCTAAAGACCTGAAACGTCCTTCTTTGGGTAACCCTCTTGGCCGAGTGATTAAGGTTTACCAAGATAACCCGACTACAGACCCTGAGTCGATGGAGCTTAAATTAGGTGAAGCCATGTTGAAGGAGTCGCCTAAGCTGAACCGCATGATAATGTTTATCAAAATTATCGCAGTGGTAGCTCCGTTACTAGGTCTACTGGGTACGGTGACGGGTATGATTCAAACCTTCCAAGCGATTACTTTGTTTGGAGCCGGTGATCCGCAGACAATGGCAGGTGGTATCTCACAAGCCTTGGTAACAACCGTTCTGGGTCTTGTTGTAGCCATACCAACCGTATTTGCGCACTGGATGGCATCAAGCCGAGCTAGGCGCGTTGAGAACATCTTAGAAGAGCATGCGGCTGGCTTAATTGCCGAGCAGTATGAGTCTCAAAGCTAAGCGTTACAGAGGATAAAAATATGAAACGTCTAGGTAAAGCAACCAACGAAGAAGAAACCGATATCGACATCACTCCCATGTTGGATGTGGTGTTCATCATGTTGATCTTTTTTATCGTCACCGCGAGCTTTGTGAAAGAGTCAGGTTTGGATATTAATAAACCGCCTGCCTCAAATGATCCGCCTAACCCTGATGCGCCAAAGCCCATCGTTATTGAGATCAACAAGCTTAATGAAATTACCATTGATCGAAATGTGGTGGACCATCGGGCAATTAAAGCGACAGTTACGCGTCTAAAGGCCGAACGCCCCGATTCATCGGTGGTTGTTAAGGTTGACCCTAAAGCTCAGACCAAAGCTATCATTCAGGCGATTGATGGTATTAAGTCAGCTAATGTGCCTCAACCCACGATCTCTTTGACGCAAGGTACGTAAGCACGAGTTCGTGACGAAAGTATGAAATAAGAAAGGCATGGTTTATCCATGCCTTTTTTTATGGCTGTAAAAAATGGCAAAATCATGACAGTGCCCTATTACGCTCGTCTTCAAAGCTCCTGCGTGATAGTTTGACAAGATCAAAATCAATAAAGGAGTTGTTATGCTATCCATGAAAAGTGCCAGAAAAATCGATTCAAGTGGTCAAGAAGATTCAGATATCGATATCACACCAATGTTAGATGTGGTGTTTATTATGTTGATATTCTTTATCGTAACGGCAAGCTTTGTTAAGGAGTCTGGGTTTGGCATCAATACGCCAACAGGAGATAGCCCAAATACCCCTACGGTGTCACCCATAGTGCTTGAAATTAGCGCGATTGATGAGGTGAGAATTCAAAAGCAATTGGTACTGCAGTCAGCTATACGGCCAACCGTTGTGCGTTTGCGAGCGGAGAACCCAGATGCGCCAGTTGTGGTACGCTTGCATCCTGAAGTTACAACTAAGGCGATGGTCAGCGCAATTGACGAGATTCGTTCAGCTCAAGTGCCACTGCCCTCAGTTAGTCTTATCAAAATCTAGATTACCTATGTGAAGCGCATTAGCGCTGGAGTACTATGCTAAAAATTGCAATTAACGGGTTTGGCCGAATTGGCCGAAATGTTGTTCGTGCGCTTTATGAAAATGGCTATAAAGATCGATTTCAGGTGGTCGCGATTAACGATTTAGCGCCCACCGAATCCAATGTACATCTTCTTCAATTTGATACAACGCATGGCCGATTCAATGCCGATATTGATTACACCGAAGATTCGATCAGTATCAATGGTGAGACTATTCCGGCTTATAGACAACGAGATCCTTCGCAGTTACCCTGGAAGTCACTAGACGTTGATATTGTTTTCGAATGCACTGGCTTTTTCCGTGCACGCGACAAGGCGAATTTACACATTCAAGCGGGCGCTAAAAAGGTGCTGGTTTCAGCACCAGGTAAGGGCTTGGATGCCACAATAGTCTACGGCGTTAATGATGATTCGTTAAAACCAGAAGATACGCTTGTATCGAATGCCTCATGTACTACTAACTGCCTTGCGCACGTTGCAAAGGCGATGAATGACACGATCGGTATTGAGTCTGGATTGGCGAACACCGTGCATGCGTATACCAACACGCAAAATCTACTGGATTCCTATCATAAGGATAAACGCCGTGGGCGTGCCGCTAATTATTCTATGATTCCAACCAGTACTGGCTCCGCGAAAGCCATTGGGTCGGTTATCCCTGAACTCGATGGCAAGCTGGATGCCGTTGCGGTACGTGTGCCAACCTTGAATGTGTCGTTGTTGGATTTTACGTTTGTGCCTTCACGCTCGGCGAGCCTTGATGACATCGAAGAAATATTCAATCAGTATGTAAAAGGGCGAGAGGGCGTCTGTGAGATCAATCATAAGCCGTTAGTGTCCATTGATTTCAATCATAACCCGGCATCCTGCGTGGTCGATGTGGCCCAAACGCGAATCAGTGGCGGGCTGATAAAAGTTCAGGCTTGGTATGATAACGAATGGGGTTTTTCAAACAGAATGCTGGATACCGCGCTGGCCATGTCGTGATAAGCGTGCGTAGGGCAATACAAAATCTTTAGATCAGCTTTTGCATCGCATTGTGATGCAATACAATCAAACACGAGCAATCCCCATATTTTAATTTAATGTAGCGCAAGCGACTTGCGCTACGAAGAGACGTTGTCATGACAAGTTTGGAAACTTCAACTCAATCCATTAGTGCTTCGATTCGAAGTGAACTCTCAACCCTGGCTAAGAGAGATGCTAGCGATGGTATCAAGCCTAAATTTTCTGATCAGCCTAAGCGTGCTGAGGAAATGGGCTTTGACGTGCCGGGTTTCTACATAGATTTTAGCAAGACTCATCTGAGTGATGATTTACTAGCCATCTACCAGCGTTTTGCTAGTGAGATCGAGTTTGACAGCAAGCGCAATGCGCTCTTCTCGGGGGCTAAGATTAATGCTTCGGAAGGGCGTTCAGTATTGCATACGCTGTTGCGAGACGAAGATAATCAAGGCATTGAGATGGAGCGGCCAGAAACGATTGTGCAGGCTCAAGATTCAAAGGCTCAATTTCTAACCCAGTATCAAGCCATTCAAGCGCAACTTGAAACACGTAGCACAGCGGTCACCGACATTATTCATGTAGGTATAGGTGGCTCATCGCTTGGAACTCAGTTGGTGTTTGAAGCCCTTACAGGCTTAGGTGCAACAACCAAAGTGCATTTCATCGGCAATATAGATGCGCATCAACTGGTCGCGGTTCTGGAACAGTGCAATGTCGAAAGCACGCTCGTGATCGGTGTCTCTAAGACATTTACGACAGCCGAGACCTTGCAAAATTTAGATTCGATTGCCAACTGGTTTGTGCAAAATGGGGTAGCCGAGCCGTTGTCTAATTTCTACGGCGTAACAGCCAGCCCCATAAAGGCAGCAGAATACGGAATCCCAAGTGAGAACGTAGTTTCGTTTCCGCAATGGGTTGGTGGGCGATACTCCGTATGGTCGTCGGTGTCACTTTCAGCGGCGCTGGTTATGGGGATTGAAAAGTTTGAGCAGTTTCTGCAAGGAGCTGCTCAAATAGATCGGCATTTTTACCAGACGGATGTTACAAGCAACGTGTGTTTTATTGCCGCGATGCTAGATCACTATTATGGAAATTTCATGGACGCCAAGTCACGCGCAATTTTTGCCTATGATCACCGTTTGCGTTCACTGGTCGACTATTTGCAACAGCTTGAAACTGAAAGTAACGGTAAAGACCGTCAGCGAGATGGAAGCCCTGTTGACCAAGAGACTTCACCTGTAGTTTGGGGCGGTGTTGGAACCGACGTGCAACACTCTGTTTTCCAGATGTTGCACCAAGGAACCTCACTGATTCCGGCGGAGTTTATTTTGGTAAAGACGCCTGACCATAATCTGTTTGATCATCATACGGAGCTGCTAGCTAACGGTTTGGCGCAAACAGCGGCGTTATTGTCCGGGCAGGACTACCAAACGGTCGGCCGTCTTCACGCAGATGAAGACCTTTCAGATCTTACCAAGAGAGCCAAAATTTTCTCAGGAGATCGCCCTTCAACAACCGTGTTGTTAGAGCAGCTTACCCCGGAAGCGCTCGGTGCGCTGCTGGCATTTTATGAACACCGTACGTTCTGTTGCGGAGTGCTGGCAAATATCAATTCATATGATCAAATGGGCGTTGAATTGGGGAAACGGCTCGCCAAGCAGCTTAAGCCGAGGCTTGAAAGTGGTAAATCGGAGGCACAAAAAAGCGCCGAAGAGTTTGACCCTTCGACGCTTAATTTGATTAATCGAGTTATGCGCTAGTTTTGATTCGCGCATAACTTCTGTACAAGCTAGTTCAAACGGAACTGTACCTTGGTGGTAATCGGTGTGCTTTTTACCGCCAAGCCGGTTTGTTGATTGCGGGCTGGAGAAAAGCGCCACTTCTTTACCGACTTGATTGCCGCTGAGTCAAATGTGCCGGTTGGTTCAGATTCTCTAACGGATACTTCGACAGGCATGCCGTCGGTGTCGACATAGAACATCACTTGCACCCAGCCCTCTGTGCCATTTTTCAAGGCACGGCTAGGATAGCGTGGTGGCGCACGGCTAATTACCTTAGCTGGGATGATTTTCGGTGGCTCAGGTTCAGCCTCGACAACAGGCTCGGGTTCGGTTTGCTCATCAGCCGCTTTAGCCGCAGCAATCTCTTCCTGGCGTGCCTTTACCTTTTTGTTTAAATCACTCAAGCCTTTGCGGTCTACATTCAAGCGCTTAACGAGTGCCGACAACTTTGCCGTTTCTTCAAGATTGTCTTCCGTAAAACTCGTATTGGCTAAAGCTAATAATTGTGTGCTTAGGTCTTTAACTCTCGGCTCGGAGTTGGCTTTGCTAATTTTATTGCCTTTTAAGGCCTCAGAAACCAATGAGTAAGCATTACCCTTCTGTGGAGGAATCAAGTTGCCTTGTTCTAAGGCACTATCGATTTTTCCAATCAACACTTGTTCAGCCTTAAGTGCTTCGGTAGCAGTTTTCGATCCTTCAACATCGCTGTCCAGGCGCTCTAGAACCGCCGTTGTCTTAGCAATGTCTTCGGCTGAACCGCTTTCTTGAACTTTTTTCACGTGAGCTGTGATCGCTTTGCCGAGCTCGTCGCCCAGTTTGTCATTTTCCAAATTTAGCGGCTCAATGGCACGTAAGGCATCAATTGTTTGCAGCGCCTCATCGAACTTGGCTGAAGCGACCAATTCATCGTAAGAAGTGCGCAGTGATTCAGCAACGGTTTTTCGCCCCTCATAGGCAGTAGAGTCGTATGGATCGATCTCCAAAACCTGATCAAAGTATTCAAGTGCGTTATCCCCTTTAGGAGTCACATAGCGGCCATCTAAAAGAGCATTCGCAGCTTTTTGGTTTAACTCATTGGTGATTGAGACTGTCGACGTTGTAAGGTCTTCTATCTCTTGCACTGCTTCAGTAGATTGGTCTACAACCGCGTTTTGATCTTGCGCTTCGTCGTCTCCGCCAAGCAGTAAAAATGCAATAATGCCCAGCGCTACGACACCAATACCGGCATAGATAGCAGGGTTGGTTTTGCGTTGTGCTGCAAGAGAATCTACCGATGCGCGGTTCTCGGCTGGACCGACCACCATAATGTCTTCGCCTGCGGCTTGTTTTTCAACCAGCTCACTGTGCAAAGAATGTGCTGATTTGAACGCAAGAAAAATTTGATTAGCGCTTACCGGCTTATTAAAAGCGCGATACACCAACGGTTGGATATTAGATTTTAGAATGTCGTTCAGCGACTCTTTATCGCCAACCAACATTAAGACCTGTGTTGGATCGTTCTGCTTAAGTTTAATTGCCTGGTCAATCGCATCGTCGATCTTTTCGCCAGCACTGTCGATATCAAATATGATAATGGCGTTATTTTCGAACAGCTCTTGTTCGTTCAGAGCGGCTTGAACGGATTCTCGAGCGTTAAATGTTTGATCAGTTGTGTTGCCACCTACAATGGCTTCAACAACAGCAGTGTCTGCCGAAATGACAAGCACTGATGGAGTGGGGTTGTCTGCTGACATACGTCCTCCCTTTATAGTTATAAATTAGTTATAAACCGGTGTTTTTTATACAAGTTTTATTAATTGAATGTTGTTTTCACATATCTCTACATATTCATAATAGCACTTAGCGTATTAATTACCACGGTGTCAAATAATGTTCATTGGCATAATTAACAGTTTTTAGACAAATTAACGCTAATTCACGATTTTTTCGCATGTGAGCGTTGTTTTGCGCGGTTAATCTTCTTTTGATACTGGCTCTGAACAATGTCACTGACCACTAAAACAAAGAGAACGAAATAGAATGTGGTTTTGGACATCTGGATTACTTCGTTGCCAAATAGTGTCATGTGCGACAAATGACCACCTTCAGACAGCAACATGACGCCAACTAAGAACAAAATAAAGAGGCCGAGTACTTCGTACATGCGATTTTTCTGTAAAAACTCAGATACGGTATCGGCCAGCACCACCATGAGAATACCACCAATCAGAATAGCAGTTGCCATCACGTAAAATTGGTCAGTAACGGCCATGGCGCTCAAAATGGAGTCAAAGGAGAACACCACGTTCATCGCGACAATCCAGAAAATAACAAAGCCAACGGGTTTACTTCCTCTATCTTCACCATCGAGCTCTTCCAGGCTCATCATGTGCAAAATTTCTTTCATGGCGGTATACAAAATAAACACGCCGCCAAATAACACCACTACCGCATGCAAGTTGAAGGTGGCATGGATCACACCTTCCCAGTGAATCGAAAATAGCTCGTTTTGGAACGCCTTGATCATATTGAGCAGTAAAAATAGTAGAGCGATGCGGAAGACTACCGCCAGTACAATGCCCCAAAACCTTACTGCTTTTTGTTTATCGGCTGGGGCGCGTTTGCTTTCCAACGAGATGTACAATAAGTTGTCGAATCCGAGAACGGCTTGCAGCATGATCAGCAGCATCAGGTCGACAAGGTTCGCAAGGGTAAACAGTTCGCTCATAAGTGGCTCCTACAGGTGATCACTTTTTATTATATAGATATGAATTAATGGCGTATTTTTAGCATGAATCGGCGTCTGAGTTAACCGTCGAGCATGCCAATTTACACAAGTTGCCAACTCAGGGTTTCGCCCGCGAAGAAGGGCACGATCGAAGTTCCATCCGCAAGCTCGATCTCAGTCGGCATAGTCCAAGGCTCTTGTTTAAGTGTAATTGTGCCCTCATTGCGCGCAAGGCCATAGAAATCTGGGCCATGGTGCGATGAAAACGCTTCCAGCTTATCAAGTGCGCCCAGCTGTTCAAATACCTCTGCGTAGAGCTCAATCGCACCCCAAGCGCTATAGCACCCGGCGCATCCGCAGGCGGTTTCTTTGGTATGTTTGGCGTGCGGTGCTGAATCCGTGCCCAGGAAAAACTTATTGGATCCAGATGCGACTACCTCGCGCAGGCGCTGCTGATGAGTGTTGCGCTTAAGCACTGGCAGGCAATAATTATGTGGGCGTACACCACCAACTAATAAATCGTTTCGATTCAACAAAAGATGTTGCGGTGTGATCGTTGCGGCCACTTTGTCAGTCGCGTTAAGCACAAAATCGACTGCGTCCGACGTCGTAATGTGTTCAAACACTATTTTTAACTCTGGAAACCGCGCGTGAATTGTCGCTAGCTGCTGATCGATGAACACCTTTTCTCGATCGAATATGTCTATCTCTGGGCTGGTGACTTCACCGTGTATTAGCAGCAACATGCCTACTTCGCTCATGGTTTCGAACACCGGGAATAACTTTTCGATACCGCGCACGGCCGCTTCTGAGTTGGTCGTTGCGCCGGCAGGGTAGAGTTTGGCCGCAGGTATTTCGCTGCTCACTGCCTCACGAATATCATCTGGAGTTGTCTCGTTGGTGAGGTATAAGGTCATCAACGGATTGAAATTCGAATCGTCAGGCAAGGCTTTAAGTATGCGCTCTCGATAAGCAAGGGCCTGCTCACGGTTGGTAACAGGGGGCAGCAGATTCGGCATAACAATGGCGCGTTTGAAGCAGCGCGCCGTGGCTGGCACGGTTTCTGAGAGCAGGTCGCCATCGCGAAAATGTAAGTGCCAGTCGTCAGGCGTCGTGATTGTTAATTGATTCATAGTGATAAGCGCTAACTTATTGAGTTTACGCGGGCGATTTCTCTTTTTTGTGGTTTCGTTTTCTGGTGGTTTCGCTACAATACACCGCTGGCCTGATGGAGCGTGCGCTTTTGCCGTTATTTTGTTTGCCTCACTTGTATATGATTCAAATGTGAGGCGTCACATTGTAAAGCTTATTGTAAAACAATCCTTAACAAACGGTAAAACAGTCGGCTAAAAAACGCAAAACAGTCGATGATCCATGTGAGCCAAACAATAATTAACGTTAAGCGCGTAGTTACGCGCAAAGTAATATAAAAAATAGAGAATTTACGGGTTAACCGAGCGATATGTCGATACAAATTACCTTTCCGGACGGTGCAAGCAAGCGTTTTGATGCACCCATTACCGGCCTTCAGATCGCCGATGGCATTAGCAGTGGTTTGCGCCGCAATGCGGTGGCCATTGAGGTCAATGGAGAAGCGTGGGATCTAAGCCGCGAAATCACCGCGGACGCAACGGTTTCTATTATCACGAGAGACTCCGATGAAGGTTTGGAAGTATTACGACATGACGCTGCGCATGTAATGGCCGAAGCGGTCAAAGAACTCTACCCAGAAACTCAGGTGACCATCGGCCCGGCGATTGAAAACGGGTTCTACTACGACTTTGCCCGTGAGGAAGCGTTCACTCCAGAAGACCTTGAAAAAATCGAAGCGCGCATGAAGGATATCGTCAAGCGCAACGAAGAAATCGTGCGAGAAGTGTGGGATCGTGATGAGGCCATCTCATACTTCAAAAGCATTGGTGAAGAGTATAAAGCTGAGATCATTGCCGATTTACCAGCCGATGAGACTATTACGGTTTACCGTCAGGGCGATTTCCTTGATTTGTGTCGTGGCCCTCACTTGCCGTCGACCGGTATCTTGCGCGACGGTTTTAAGCTTACAAAGCTAGCTGGTGCCTACTGGCGAGGCGATTCGAATAATGCCCAACTACAACGTATTTATGGCACCGCATGGTCAGATAAAAAGCAGCTAAAAGCATATCTGCGTCGTATGGAAGAAGCTGAGAAACGCGACCACCGTAAACTGGGTAAAGCGTTAGATTTGTTCCATTTACAAGATGAGGCTCCGGGCAGCATCTTCTGGCACCCCAAAGGTTGGGCGATTTATCAGGCAGTGCAAAGTTACATGGCCGCGCGCCAGTATGAGCACGGCTACCAAGAAATAAAGACACCGCAGGTAGTCGACATTTCCCTATGGGAAAAATCCGGTCATGCGTCTAAGTTCGGCGACGATATGTTTACCTTGGTTAATGATGAGCGTGAGTACGCCATCAAACCAATGAACTGCCCGTGCCATGTTCAGGTGTTTAATCAAGGCTTGAAGAGTTACCGTGATTTGCCGCTGCGCTTGGCCGAATTTGGTTCGTGCCATCGCAATGAGATGTCAGGTTCCTTACATGGAATTATGCGTGTGCGAAGCTTCGTACAAGATGATGCGCATATTTTTTGTACTGAAGATCAAATTCAGGCTGAGGTAAAAGGGTTTATCGATTTTCTACACTCGGTTTATGCCGACTTTGGTTTCGACGAGATAATCTATAAGCTCTCAACGCGGCCTGAACAAAGAGTTGGTAGCGACGAAGACTGGGATCGAGCGGAACTAGCCCTTGAACAAGCCCTGAACGACAATGAATTGGAATGGGAGCTGCAGCCAGGTGAAGGGGCTTTCTATGGCCCGAAGATCGAATTTTCATTGAAGGACTGCATTGGCCGAGTTTGGCAGTGCGGTACCATGCAGGTGGATTTTTCAATGCCGGGTCGTTTAGGTGCCGAATACGTTGCCGAAGATGGCAGCAAGCAAGTGCCGGTAATGCTACACCGTGCGATTCTCGGTTCTATTGAGCGCTTCCTTGGTATTTTGATTGAGCAGCACGCAGGTGCGCTTCCTGCCTGGCTTGCTCCACAGCAGGTAATGGTGGCCACCATCGTAACTGAAGCAAATGATTATGCGAATGAGGTTGCTCAAGCTCTGCGTAATGCTGGCTTACGTGCCGAAGTTGATCTTCGCAATGAAAAAATTGGCTATAAAGTGCGTGAGCACAGCTTGCAAAAGATACCTGCCATCTTATGTATAGGTAAGCGCGAAGCCGAAGAAGGCACTGTCGCTGTGCGTCGCTTTGGCAGTAAGGCGCAAACAGTAATGACACTTGAAGAATTTGTTGAGCAGTTTGGCCTCGAGGTCGAGGAAAAACAACTGTTCGATGCTGGAACAAATAACCCTAAAGAATAACCCCAATAGGAGAAATGAAATGAACTTAAAAAGCAAACTTGCCATCGCCGCCAGCGCATCATTGTTGATGGTTGGTTCCGTGGTTGCCGAAGAAAGTAAGTGGACCACCGCTGAAAAAGTGGATCTGAGCACCCAGAAAGCTAAGTTAGGTTACACCTTTGGTGTACAAATTGGCTCAAATTTTGTTGGCCAAGGTATGGACAAACGTGTTGATGTGGATGCGATGGTTGCGGCCATTAGAGATATGGCCGCTGGTATTGAGCCACGGTTGTCAAACGAAGAAATGCAGCAAGCTCAGGTAGCCTTCCAACAAGAGATGCAAGCCGAGCAAGATAAGGCTCGCGCAGAATTGGTTGCTCAAGGTGAGAAGAACAAAGCCGCTGGCCAGAAATTTTTAGAAGGAAATAAAGCCACCAAAGGCGTAAAAACCACAGAGAGTGGCCTTCAATACAATATGATCCGTGATGGGAAAGGTAAATCTCCAACGGCTGAAGATGTAATCAAAGTTCATTACACTGGGTCTTTGATTGACGGAACCACATTTGATAGCTCATACGAGCGTGGTGAGCCAGCTAGCTTTTCAGTCGGCGCCGTGATTCCTGGCTTTGCTGAAGGCCTTCAGTTAATGAAGGAAGGTGGGAAAATCCGTTTGGTAATCCCTGAAGATCAAGCTTACGGTTTAGATGGTCCTCCATCAATTGGGCCGAATCAGGCATTGGTTTTTGAAGTAGAGCTAATCGAAGTAACTAGCCAAGCAACGTCTAAGAAAGAGGGTTAATCGCCCCTTTTCTTGGAGTCTTTGAGTAAATAAATATGGAAAATAAGTTGTCGCTCTACTACAGCAAATATTGTTTCTTTTGTCAGAAAGTGCTGATGTTTTTGCGTGGTCGTGATATTGATCTTGAGCTGCGTAGCACCTCGGATAGAGAGCATGCTCAGGCGCTTATGGCGGGTGGTGGTAAGACACAAGTTCCGTGTTTACGTATCGAAAATGAGAAGGGGCAAGTAGAATGGATGTATGAGTCTGACGACATCATACGCTATCTTTCCTAAGACCTATCTCATCCTGTCTCGTCCTAAAATACGTTGACGGTTAATTAAAAGACCAGCTGTGTTTCACAGCTGGTTTTTTTGTGCACTTGATTGGGTGTTTTCATATCAAGGCTCAGGTGCGGCCTCCATTCATTGTAAATCATCACTGACTCGTCGATAAGCCGTCTTAGCTCATCGAACGTCCGACACTTAAACAGTAAAAACTCTTGTTTAAGTATCCCGTTTACTCGCTCAGCCAAGGCGTTTTGA
>CALKRK010000282.1 GCA_937989675.1 uncultured Arenicella sp.
AGTACTCGGGATTGAACACTTGTTCACGCATGGTTCGATGGCGTTCTTTAACTTAGACGGTGTACGGTTAATGCTGTCTTCGGAGCAGGGAGACGCCAAGCCTGAGTCAATCTTGTATTTCAGGACTGAGGATATAATGGCGGCACATAGCGAGCTCTCGGAGCGAGGCGTGGAATTTTCCAACGCACCTCATAAAATCCACGAACACGAAGATGGCTCTGAAGAATGGATGGCGTTTTTTCTGGATCTTGAGGGTCGACCGCTTGGCTTGATGTCGACCGTTTCTTAACAAGGCTAAACGGATATATTCCTAAATTGCAATGAAATGATTGCGCGCTGGATCTAATTCTGGATTAATAGTCGTATGCTTATCCTACAAAGTTCATTCTATGCCATTGCCGTTGGCTTCTGTGTGCTGTTTAGTTTGCTGTTGGTTCAGGCTGAGCAACGCATTCCGGTGCGCTATTTCATTTTCTACCTATTGTTAGAGGCCTGTAGTTTTACGTTCGAGTGGTTGATGATTCACCCTGCGACGCCATTTAAAGGCTTGTGGTTGACGGCGATTATGGGTTTGTCGTTCTTTGTCGCGCCTTGTCTATGGTTGTTTGCGCGTGAGATTAGTGATCGGAAAAGCCCCTTGCTCGCTCCACTGCCTCGCTGGCACTTTATGTTGGTTGTGCTCGGCCTAGCATTGCTGCTTCCATTAGCGTCTTCAATACATTCAGGAGTTGGCTTTCCTAATGAAGCGAACCCGGTATCTAAAGAAGTTTCGTTTTTTATTCACACAACAATGCTGCTGGCCGTATTGGTTTTCTTGATTCAGACGGCGGTCTACCTGAGGCAGTGTTTCGCTATTGTTAAAGCACGTACCGAGCAGAACTTAAGTCTGTTTGCATCGGTAGAAGACCCAGCCATTAATACGCTGAGATTGCTAATTATTGCGGTCATTGCCAATTGGTTCGTGAGTGCGTTGCGAACACTGTATTGCCTGAGTTTTGGTGCGGATAATGGATTTGGTGTGGTATTCGCCGGTTTTGAATTGGCGGTGATGGCGTTCGTTATCGTCTCTACACTGAAGCATGAGGTTGCGTATCGTTCCGGTGATCAATTGGTTCGAGAATCTCTGTATTCAAGTGGCGGTGCTGATGGTGGCCTTAAAAAGTATGCGCATTCCGGTGTGTCAGAAACGCAGCGAGCATTGGTTTTGCGGAAATTAGCGAGTTCTTTGAATCAAGATAAAGTCTATCGAGAGAGCCGCTTAAGCTTGCGAATGTTATGTGAGCATATTGGTGAGTCCACGCATTTGGTCTCCCAAATTATCAATGAAAGTGAGCACGGACGTTTTTACGACATGGTTAACCGGCATCGAATCGACGAAGCCAAATCACTATTGCTAACAAGTTACGACGCCACCATTTTGGATATTGCTTTCGAGGTGGGCTACAACTCAAAGTCTACATTTAACTCGGCGTTTAGAAAATTCGCCGGTATGACGCCCAGTCAGTATCGTGATCGCCAAGCAATGACGCGATCTGCGCCATCTTAATTATAACGCTATTGTGGGATAGCCAGGACGGTCCGGTCGGATCGGACGCCCTACGAAACTCCAATTGCTACTCTGATGAGTGTTAACTAACACACATAATGAGGTAGTGCATGATACGCACATATCAACTGGCCATATCCTTGACTCTTCTCTTACTCACGCTATCTGAGAGGAGTTATTCAATGGATGTTGAGACGCAACACCTTGGCTTGGCTCCGATTAAAAGGCTTGTTGTTTTCGGTGATAGCAACGTAGATACCGGAAATTTACAAGCGCTTTCGAATAGCGATGAGCCTTTAATGAACTCATGGAAGGGCCGCAGCTCAAATGGCCCTGTTGTAACTGAGTACTTGGCTGAGAACCTTGGAGTGGAGTTGCTAAGTTTTGCGGTTGGTGGCGCCACGACCGGCGATGAAAACGTCGTTTCAAGATTCTTTCCCGAGTTTACTGCAGCCGCTCAAACTGGCGTAATGAAACAAATCGAGAAATTCGCGCGTACTGATACTCATTTCAGAAAGTCAGATTTGGTGATTGTTTGGGCTGGATCAAATGATATCGTTCAAGTTGAGCGAAGCAATGAAGCTGAGCTAAAGGCGAAGATCGCAAACGCCGCTGATAACCTCTCTGCGGCAATAAAAGCACTCTATGATTTAGGTGCGCAGCAAATTGTTGTGGCTACCCGCACGGTTCGAGCGGTTTACGCCAGTGAAGATGACTTGAACGGGCGCGATCTAAATAAAGAGATCAAAAGAGTTGTCTCAGAGTTTGTCGTGCCGCAGGGTTTAAGCTTACGCCTTTTCGACGCATACTCAAGTATCGAAGACATGGTGTTGAACCCTGAACGGTATGGTTTTTCTAAAGATGTGAGCGACCTCTGTACGGAGAGCAAGGCGTGTGCATCTGAGGTATTTGAGCAAGGTTTGGAGATCGCGAATAAGCATATAAACTGGGACTACCCGCATAAAACCACACGTGTGCACCAATTAATGGGGCTCCAGTTGGCAGAGCAAATACGTTCCGGTGAGAGCCTTGATAGCGCTGTCAAAAAAAGCAATGCATTCTCGACTTTTTTCGGTAACTGGACGTTAAAAAATGATGATTGGGTGCAAGATGCTCAAGGTACCAAGGTCAAAATAGCGAATCATCATACGAACTGCCGGGCGATTAACACCAATAATAGTATTTTGTGCGTTGTAGAAACGCCTGATTTGGCTGGGCATATTTTGTGGTCATTAGATACAGAGACTGGCGTTGTGCATCACCTCTCTAGCTTTGGGGCTGCGCGTAATGGTGTTGGACTAGGTCAATTTGATGATCAAGGAAATTTAGCTTTGCGAATAACATTTCAGGGCGAGCCCGAGGGTACACATAGAAAGTATCTCTATAAATGGAATTCAGATTCAGAGTACACCTTGACCTCTACTCAATACCGAGGTGACCAGCCAACCAACAATTTTTATGGCGGCACGTTTGTGCGGCTAAATGGAGGGCAATAAAATGATTAGAACAGTAATGCTATTTTGTTTTAGTGTGGCCCTATTGATTAGCTTTGAAGTGACAAAGGCAAAGGGGAGTGTAGATTCTTTCACGCTTAAATCGCAGGTGCTTGAGGAGAGCTTAGTGGGCATCGATACTAATCGGCAAATCAAAGTTTGGTTGCCGTCGGGTTATAGTAGCTCAAATAAGTCATACCCCGTGATTTACTATCTGCATAGCTTCGGTTGGAGCAACACGCAAATGTTTGAGGTTGAGCAGGCCGACAAAGTGCTTGCAAGATCTGTCGAGCGTGGAGTTATTGACGAATTCATCTTCGTGGTAGGCGATTTTACCACCGATGGTTTTGGTTCGTTCTATGGTAACAATAAGGTGAGTGGCCGCTGGGAAGATCACATCGTTAACGAGCTTGTTCCAGCTATTGATGCTCGCTATCGAACCATTGCCGAGCCAAGATCACGTGGGCTTAGCGGCGACATGATCGGCGGCTACGCTGCTTTGCGTATTGCGATGCTCCAGCCGGGCACATTTTCGAGTGTTTATGCGTTACATCCAGTGGGTACTGATATTGGCGAGACGTTAATGAATTCCCGGCCAGATTGGCGGCTGATGAACACGGCCAAAACTTGGAGTGAGCTAGATGAAAATATTTTTTCGAAGGTCTTTATGCTAATGGCACAAGCTTATGCTCCAAACCCCGATAAACCGCCATTCTACGCTGACTTAATGCTAGAGCTAAAGGGCGATGAGCTTGTGGTAAATCCCAGTACAACGCAAAGACTGCATAAGAACTTCCTACTTAGCGAGCTGGTGCCCAGCTCAGTGGAAAATTTGCGACGCTTAAAGGGCCTTGCATTTGATTGGGGGCGATACGATGGCAATCAAGATCACGTATACGCGAATCAAAAGTTCACACGCAAATTAGACGAATATGGAATTGAGCACTTGGCGGAAGAATACCGCGGTAATACTTGGAACAAAAAATGGATCGAGTATGGCCGTGTGGAATCCGACATGTTGCCGTTTTTTCAACGGTTTTTGGAGTTCGAATAGGGTTAAGCTAATGACTCCGGATGGATGATGCGAAATCAACAACAATGGATGGGAGTATCCTAAGAGGCGCCCATGCTCGCTAAATAATCCGCATAAAGTTGGTCCATTTGCACTTTGTCGTACGGCTTTAGGCCGCTTAATAGCAATGTCTTTAACCCCGTGCCGACGAGCTCGCCGCTACTGTTGAGAGAGAAATGCAATGTGGCGGTGCCGCGTTTACCTTCAATCTGCAGTTCCGTGTTCTCCAATGCTAACTCTAGATCATCAAATTGCAGATGTTTCAGTTCCAGAGACATGCTTTCATAAATAACCAGCGGCCGAGCTGGGTTAATCATGACATCGTGCTCTTGCATTAGAGGCAATAAAATATGCGGAAAATTCTGACCCGAAAATGCGACGTATCGACGAATAAGGTCTTGGACTTGATCGTGGTTCAATGAACTCTCGCCGCTTAGTTCGAGGTCCAGAGCAGGCTTCTGCCGATGATTAAGAACTTGCAGCGTGCCTGACTCTAAGACTGGGAAGAAAAGCGGTGCATCGGCGTTGACCATGTCTCTGAATTTAAAACTCATGCGTTGGTGCAAGCCGTAGCGATCGAGCGCGAGCGCGAATAACAAATCCCCAGGCACGCAAAAACGTTTAGAGTCTACATCGTGAATAGGGTTGTAGTCCCCGGCAATCTGCTTGGCAAAACTGCTGCCTTGCTCGGCGCTGATGGAGACGGTTTGGTCGTTATTAACTTGGTGGTATTGATCTAAAAAACTCATGCGCAATCGGCCTTAGCCAACGTTCAAAAAGACGGTCACTTAGTGTAGCTAGAGATAATTACGGGTCAACCAAATACGGCTTTTAAAATGAAAAAGATAACAATGGCAAAGCCCGCACCAGCTGGGAGCGTCACAACCCAAGACATAAATATATTGCCCACCACCTTGAGATTCAAAGCGCCAATACCACGAGCCAATCCAACGCCCAATACAGCGCCGACCAGAGTGTGAGTTGTGGAAATTGGTAAGCCCCATGTGGAGGCAAAGACTACGGTGGTCGCGGCGCCTAACTCAGCCGCAAACCCACGGCTTGGTGTGAGTTCGGTAATTTTCCGCCCGATGGTCGCCATAACCTTGAAACCGTAGGTTGCTAAGCCAACAACGATACCAATGCCACCCAACACTAGTATCCAGCCTGGCAGTACTGATTTCTTAGCGATTTCACCGCCGGATTCGATCACGCTGGCAATCGCGGCGAGTGGCCCAACGGCATTAGCAACGTCATTGGAGCCATGAGCAAATGCCATCGCTGCGGCCGTGAAAATCATCAAAATTGCGAATAGGTTCTCAACATTGGCGAAGCGGTTACGGCTGTCTTCTCCCGAATCTTCTTTCACCCGCGACAACATCAGCCCGCCAATAATGGCGACAATTAAACCGGCCAAGGCGGCCAAGGGCATGCTGTTCATGAATTTACTGCCTAAGCCAAAGTCGACCGTCATACCGGTGTTTTTCAAGCCTTTAAGCAACGTGACCATTGCGATCATAAAGCCGACAAAGAACATGTAAACAGGTACATACCGCTTAGCGTTCTTAAATGGGTTTTCGGTATCGAGCACCAATTTTTGAACGCTGGAGAATAGCGCGTACGATATGGTGCCGGCGAGCAGTGGTGATACTACCCAGCTCGCAACGATGGTTCCCACCTTGCCCCAGTTGACTGCGTCTACCGAGATGCCCACGGCGGCAAATCCAACTAACGCACCGATAATAGAATGTGTTGTTGATACCGGCCAACCGCGCATGCTGGCTATGAGCAGCCAGAGTCCCGCGGCGAGTAAAGAAGCCATCATTCCAAAAACCAGCAAGTCAGGGTCATCCGTGATTAACGAAGGGTCAAGTATGCCTTTACGAATTGTCGAAGTGACTTCACCCCCGGCAAGATACGCCCCCGCAAACTCAAAAATAATAGCGATGATAATGGCTTGCTTGACCGTAAGAGCACGTGACCCGACGGATGTGCCCATGGCGTTCGCTACGTCATTCGCTCCGATACCCCACGCCATAAAGAATGCAAAAATACAGCCTAAAATGAGCAGGATATGCCCGTGTTCAGCGATGATTTCCATAGATTTTTGAGTGACTATTAAAAGTTATTATTTTTAGCGTGCGATCAGCAGTTGCAATTTGCCACCCGCGCTTTGTGCGGCATCGGCAAGCGCGCCGACCCATTCGATGACCTTATAAAGAAAAATCACGTTAACTGGCGGCAGGTCGCTTTCGATTTTAAACAGTGCTGCTCGTACTTCAATTTGCAGCTCATCGTTTTCGTGCTCAAGGCGATTAAGTTCTTTGACTAAATCTTCTACTACATTCAGCACGCGGCCCTTGAAGCCGAGTTCAAGCAGTTCGTCCATTTCATTGACCGCCTTAACAGCTTGTGCAGATGTTTCGATTGCTAGCCCCACAAAGGTTCGCATTTGATCGGCGATTTCACTTGGGATGTGCATTTGGCGCCCGAGCATAATACCAGCGATGTCTTTGGTGCAGTTGGCGATTTCGTCTTGTTGAGTCACCATAACCAGTAGATCACTGCGATCAACTGGCATCATTAGGCTATTGGGGAGGTTCGCCCGCAAATGGGTTTTTGCTTCGTCGGCGTTGTTCTCGATTTCAGAAATCGTTTGGTAAATTGTCTCGGCTTTTCCCCAGTCGCTTGCAAGTGCCGCATCAATAAATGGGGTCAGCTGTTCTGCGCATTGATGGGCCAGCTCAATGTGCTCCTGAATTGGTCGAATCGGAGATTGACCGAATAATTTGCTAAAGGGGTTGCCTGCCATCTCGATAATATTAATTGTTATTTAAGCCTGCATAGTAGCAAGCTTTTGGCTATTTAGGGGCAAACTATCAATCGTCACCGTAAAAGTCGACAACACCAGTTTCGATCGAATACTCAGCACCGATAATTTTCAGCTTGCCCTCGTCAATCAAATTTCGAAGTTCAGGTGAGCGCAGCTGCAAGTTCATGACGGAATGCTCAACATTCGCGCGCATGGCATTGTGGATTAAATCGCTATGATCTGCGTGTTCTTGTTTCGCTACAACTGGAAGTACCGCAGGCGTTACTCTATCGACAATTGAAGCTACGTTGGGTGAGATCGATTCGGGGTCGCTGATGAGAGCATCAACCGTCGCCTTAATAGCGCCACAGTGAGAGTGACCTAACACGACAACCAGTTCAGTGCCAAAATTCTGGCAAGCGAATTCAATACTGCCTATTTGTGAGGGCGCGGCGATGTTGCCAGCGACACGAACTACGAACAGATCACCAAGCCCGCGGTGAAAAACCAATTCCGCTGGTACTCTAGAATCGGAGCAGCCCAAAATCACCGCAAACGGCTTTTGGCCCTCGTCGGCGCTCGCGCGCTTGATAGTTGTTGTTAACTCTGCACCGTCGGTGGTGGCCGACACATAGCGCTGGTTGCCTTCAATGAGCTTCTGTAAAGCTAAATCTGCGTTCATAGAATTTGTTAATAAATTTAGTTTTTGTGTAGTAGTCGTGCTTCTTTATAGTAGCGAACCGCTCCAGGATGGAGGGGGATTGAAATACCCGCGTGAGACAATTCTTCTTTGTCCAGGGCTTCGAGCGATGGATGCAAAGACTTGAAATCGCGAAAATTTTCGACCACCTCTTTTACCACGTGGTAAATCGCTTTTGGTGATGTTGATTCAGACGCGACGAAGGTGGCACCAATACCGAATGATTGCGTGTCGCGCTCTGCGCCAGGAAACATATTCTTCAGAATGCGGCCCTTGCGATAATAAGGTTTTTCCTTAATGACATCGTTCACTTCGTTGCCGGTGATAGGCACTAACCTCAATTGGCAGTTCTCATCAAGGTCACGTAAACGGTCATTCAGGCTGCTTGACAATAACAGCGCTGACTCAATTTTACCCTCGCACAATTGGATGATTTGTTTAGCGTCGCTCATTGGGCGAACTTCGGCAAAGTCCTTTTCTTCGTCCCACTTTTTGATCGAAAGAAAGTCGTCCATGATCCGGTGTTGTAAAGAGCGTGTATAACCAAAACTGACGCGACGGTCAGCCAGGTCATCAAAATTTTCAACGTCGCTGTCTTTTCTAACAATCAATGCAAGTGGGTCCGCTTCGAGCGCGAACACGGCTCGTAGATTTTGGTTAACGCCCTCTTTTTCGAATGCGCTGCTTCCATGGTAGGCATGAAATTGCCAATCAGATTGAGCAAACACCAAATCAAAATTGCCCTCGCGTAGCTCTTTTAAGTTGTATATCGAGCCGCCAGTGCTTTCAAGTGAGCATCGAATACGGTGTTTGCTCTTATGTCGGTTTAGTAAACGACAAATAACACCGCCTATCGGAAAATAGACACCTTGAACACTGCCGGTGCCGAGAAATAGGTGTGTATTCTTATTACCCTGAGTGCTTAATACTGCCTGTGCTTCTGGAGTGCTCTCATTGCTCTGATCATCAGGCGCGCAGCCAGACAATAGTGTCAGGAGAAATGCGAAAACAACAGGCGATGATGGTTTTAACATACAACAGTAAATCATTTCTCGGGGGAAGTTGAGTTCCCGTACTATAAACAACTTCGCACAACTTCGAAAGCGAACTCAAAGATGGACGAGCACATTCGCCCCACGTATTATGAGGCCCATGAATTTTACTTCTCAAGAGTTGGTGGCGGAGTTCTCTGACATGGTAATCAGTACCATAGGAGAAAACGCTGAGTTTGATCATTCGGCCTGCCACTTAGGCGCCAATAGTAGCAGCTTGGTGTTTCTACAATCCGCAGATAATCTTCCAGCCAGAGCGGCCGTAATTGTAACTACATCGGAGGTGGCTGAACAGCTTAAAGAGCGCTGCGCAAGTTTTATAGTTTGCGTGGCAAATGTTCGTTTAGCGCAAGCGAAAATGAAACAACACTTTGATGATTACCAGGCTAAGGATACCGAATGGGATGCTGTGCACGACAGTGCGGTGGTGCACAAATCTTCTGTGCTTAAAAAAGGCTGTCGAGTGGGGCCCAACGCGGTAATCGGCGCTGATTGTCAGCTGGGTGAAAATGTGGTCGTGAGAGCAAACGCCATGATAGAGCATGGCGTAGAAATTGGGCGTGATTCAATCATACATGCGGGTGCCAATATTGGTTATAACTCGCAGCTTGGTGAGCGGGTAAGTATTCAGGCCGGCGCGGTAATTGGCAGTGAAGGTTTTGGCTTTGCGCCGGATAGCGATAGGCGTTACCACCGTATTCCGCATACCGGCAATGTCATCATCGGCGACGATGTACATATTGGTGCCAATTCCTGCGTTGATCGAGGTACATATGGTGCCACCGAAATTGCGCGTGGAGTTAAAATCGACAATATGGTACACGTTGCACACAATGTGGAAATTGGAGAGGATTCCCTTTTGACCGCGCAGTCTGTGGTAGCGGGTTCGAGCAAGCTCGGCAAACGGGTTATAGCGTCTGGGCAAACTGGTATTCTGGATCACAAAACGATAGCCGACGATGCGGTGTTAGTGCATCGTTGTGGCGTCTCGGAGGATATTACGTCAAGTGGTATGTGGGCCGGGACTCCGGCTCGGCCGTTTAAAGAATACGTGCGCAGCATCAATCTGGGTAAGAAGGTAAAAAGGTTGGAGCAAAAACTCAAAGAACTGCAGCAAGCCCTTGATAAAAATTTGACCGAAAAATAGTCAAAACAGTTTAATGTCCGCAAGAACTGAACTCAAATTTATACTGATACCACGCCTGATCAAATTGGTGATGATCATGATTACCATGACGTGTCGTGTGCGTTGGCACGACCGCGAAACTTTGGAAAAATTTGTAGAGTCGGATTCGCCCTGGATACTAAGCATGTGGCATAACTGCTCTACATTTGCGCCATGGGCGATGCGTGATCGGGGTATAACGTGTATGGTCAGCGCAAGCCGTGATGGTGAATATGTTGCAAGGCTGGGAGCTTTGTTTGGCAATAAAACGGTGCGTGGATCAAGCTCTAAAGGGTCTTCATCGGCGACCCGTGCTGTGTTAAAACTATTACGTAGTGGCGAGCCCATTGCGCTTACGCCCGACGGCCCGAGGGGGCCAAAGTATCGTGTTCAACATGGAGTGCTTTGGCTAGCTTCAGCCGCGCAAGCGCCAATATTACCTCTGCATATAGAAGCAAGCCGTCAGTGGATACTGAAAAGTTGGGATAATCATCGTTTTCCTAAGCCTTTTTCAACAATTCATATCGGAATTGGTAAGCCATCTGACATTGATCGGGTCATGTTTAAACATGACCCGGAAAAAGCGGCTAGCCTCGTTCAAACAGCAATGATGGATAACGTTAATAGGCTTAAAGCCGCAGCGACAAACACATAACATTGATGAAATTACTTTTTATATGTACGCATAATCGTTGCCGAAGTATTTTGGCGGAAGCGATTACAAATCACGTAGCCGAAGGCCGCATTCAAGCCGCCAGTGCGGGCAGTTCGCCGCAGAGTGAAGTTCACCCGAAGTCCTTGCAATACCTGACTGAGCACAATATTCCTACTGACGGTTTGTCTAGCCAGTCTTGGAATGACTTTGAAGGCTTTTCACCAGACGCTATTCTTACTCTGTGCGACACGGCTGCGCAGGAGAGTTGCCCAGTTTGGTTTGATCACTCTGTTTTAGTGCATTGGGGTTTGGCGGATCCATCCTCCCAGGTGTGCGATGAAGAGCAGCAGCGACAGTCGTTTAATCACACTATCGATGTGATTGGCCGCCGTATAAACCGTCTATTGGAAGAAGATTTAAATCTTCTGTCAGGGCCAGCTTTACAAACCCAGTTAAACGAAATAGCCCGCCAGATTTCTTAAGTTGGATTTCTTCTTAAGTTGGACTACTTAGTGAACGCTAACTTCGGTCTTTTTTGACGGAATACACCATGGGTCGTACGCCCACTTTTTGCAGTTTGTTTTTGATTGTTTTGGCTTTGCGCCGGTCGGGGTAGGGCCCTAAACGCACTCGAAAGAAAGTGCCGGTTTTCTCCGAGGTGCGAGCTTGCGTAATCGACTTATAACCTTTAAGAGCTAAGCGCGCGCGCAGCTTTTCAGCATCTGCTTGTTGTCTGAATGACGCGGCTTGAACGTAGTAAATCAGGTTGGCATCAGTACGCGTAGGCGCCGCTTCAGGTAAATCATCTGGCATTACCTGTTCAATGTCGGGCAGCACTGAGTAGAAATCAAACTCGGTCTCTGTGCTCTTTTCCTCAATCAGTTCGGCGATGGCTTTATCGTCATCCATCGGCTCCGAGCTGGAGTTGTCTAGCAATGAGCGTAGCCCTGAGCCGAGCCCGTTACCATCGTTTTGAGTACCAGTAAGCAACTTTCCAAGCACAATGCCGGTGACTAGAACGACCAACAACAACCCCCAGGGTATATTGCGTGGTTTGCGAGCCGCCTTCTTCTTTTTCGACGGCTTTCTCTTAATTCGTCGGGCTTGAGCCATATTGCTGTAACCCCGGCCCTACATTGCTTCAGGTGCGCCAACACCGATGACGGTTAGCCCATTTTTGAGCACTTGGCGCGTTGAGTCGCATAAGGCAAGCATTGCGTCGCGTTCCCCCACATCGGCATCGAGAATTTTAGTGGCGTTATAATACGAGTGGAACGCCGTGGCTAAATCGCGCAAGTAGTACGTGATCTGATGTGGCTCATAGTTGGCGGCCGCATTATCAATGACTTCAGGAAAGCGTTGCAACAAAGTGAGCAATGAGGCCTCGTGGTCTCGGCTTAACAGGCTGAAGTCGGCTTGTTCTATATTGCTTGTATCAATAGTTCGCTCGTCGGCTGTCTTGAATACGCGGCAAATGCGAGCATGCGCGTACTGCACATAATACATCGGGTTATCGTTGCTTTGAGATTTAGCCAGATCAAGATCAAAGTCCATGTGTTGTTCTGATTTTCGCTGCGCGTAGAAAAAGCGCGCCGCATCTGAGCCCACTTCGTCTCGGAGTTCGCGTAGCGTGACGAATTCGCCGCTGCGTGTCGACATACCGACTTTTTCGCCACCGCGATACAACACGGCGAATTGCACCAGTAGAACTTTCAGCTTGTCTTGATCAAGCCCGAGCGCCTGTAACGCTGCTTTCACGCGCGGAATATAACCATGATGGTCTGAGCCCCAAACATTAATGGCCAAGTCAAAGCCGCGCTCGAGTTTGTCGTAGTGATAGGCGATGTCCGATGCAAAATAGGTCGGCTGCCCATTATCACGGACCACGACGCGGTCTTTTTCATCGCCGTATTCAGTGGTCTTAAACCACAAGGCACCGCCCTTTTCGTAAATATCGCCAGAAGTTTTGAGCTTCTCAATGGCGTTTTGTATTTTATTGTCGTCAAACAGGCTTCGTTCGGAGAACCACGTGTCGTAATCAACCCCAAATTCGCTGAGGTCTTGGCGTATATCATCAACAATAGTGTTCAGGGCCAAGTCAAAGAATACAGCGAAGCCGTCTTCGCCCAATGTTTGTTTGACAAACGCAATGCGTGTATCAAGCGCTTCTTCAAGAAACTTTTTCTCGTACGAGGCAACAAGCTTCTCGTGTGAGCCGGCAATTTCCTCCTTTTCACGCAATTGATCAGCAGATAAATTTGCGAGTTCGTTTAGGGCCTCTGAAGATTCTCGCTTAAGGTCCGCGGCTGAAATTTCCTCCAAACTTAATAGATATTGAGCGCCATGTTGCGCAAAAAGCTGTTTGCCTAACTCAACTACGTAATCGCCTTTGTAACAGTTGCCCGGTAATTCAATGGCCACATCATTGGCTTGCAAATAACGGATCCAAACGCTCACCGCGAGGATGTCCATTTGTCGACCGGCGTCGTTAACGTAATATTCGCGCTCAACGTTATTGCCTGCTGCGGCTAGCACTCTTGCTAAGGCGTCACCATACGCCGCGCCACGACCATGGCCCACATGCAGCGGGCCAGTTGGGTTGGCTGAAACAAATTCAACCATGATCTTTTGTTTGGAATTTGGCTCAGCCAAACCATAGCGCTCTTTTTGAGAGAAAATGGTATTCAGTACCGCGTGGTGAGCATCTTGAGCCAGAAATACGTTGATAAACCCAGGGCCGGCGATATCGACTTTGACAATAAGCGGGTCGGCCGGAAGTGCGGCCACGATCAGCTCCGCTAACTCGCGCGGATTACGCTTAGCCGGTTTGGCAAGTGTCATAGCAACGTTGGTAGCGAAGTCGCCATGGTCTTTTTGGCGTGTGCGCTCGAACATTAGGCGAACTTGGTGATCACCTGGAATCACATTGTCCGATTTTAGTTGTTCGATGGCCTGTTGAAACAGGCTTTGCAGCTGATCTTTCAAGGTTTTATCTCTACTTTTCGGGGCTATCTCTTAAATCGATAGCGTTCGCGCCCATCGGCGTAAATCTGGAGCCTGATTTTAGCGGTTTATCGCTTTGGAAAATAGGCTTTGCGCCCGTCTCTTTAACGGTTATTTACACTATTGAGAGTTGCGTTTGTGATTCCACCAAAAGGCCAGGCCCTGTGCGTTTAAATTGGCGTCTAATCCAACCCATTTTCGAATAAGCTCTTCATCGAGCCCATCAACCTCATTCATGCAGCGGCGCACTAGGTATTCTTCTAATTTCTTTGTCAACGAGGGCGTGAAATCACCGCCTTCATCGGCGGCTTGTTGCGTCAGCATGACATAGTCATCGATCTGTTCATGTAAACCCGCCACCATTTTCGACGATGGTGTTATTGGGCCATAGTGTGTCAGGTACAAGGTTTCTGGCTTGTAGCTCATTACCTTGTCGATAGAGGCGTGCAAAGCGGCCGGATTGAATTGCACTGGCGTAGTTGTGGGCATAACAAAACAAGTGTCGCCTTCGCGTAAAGCTTGATAGGCGATGCCCAAGGTATCGCCAGTAAATACGCTATCGCTGTTGATGTCGAGAATACAGTGGTGGTGGTTGGCATGGCCTGGTGTGTCCAAAAACAACAAAGGGCGCCCGGCGAAATCGATAGTTTCACCGTCTTCAGGTACGATAATCCGGTGTTCTGCAACCGGTGTGATTGAGCCATACAAACGACTAAATTCATCCTCTCCATAGACCGCGCTGGCTCCTGCGATCAGTCTGCTTGGGTCGACCATATGGCGCGCGCCTTTCGGGTGCACTATAAGTTTGGCGTTCTCGCATAAATCCATCAGTGCCCCAGCGCCGCCAGCGTGATCCAAATGAATGTGTGTAAGAATCACATAATCCACATTCTGATAATCTAAACTTAGCTGCGTTAAAGCCTGTTCTACTTGCGGCACCGAATATTGCGTCCCAGTATCAATGATGGCTACCCGGTCATCGGATTGAATCAAATGTATTGATGCCAACTTGGGCTGATAATAAAGTGCATCAAGTGTGTGGATATGTGGGTTGGGATTTGCGGTTTGCATGGCTTTTCCAGAGGTAAATATCGTTACTCAAGTGTAAAAAAGTTCGTAGAACGCGAACTTGGGTGTAAGCTATCACTGAATTGACGGTTCTTTATGCAGTGTAACATTTGAAACAATTATTTCTTACTGAGGATCGAAATCTAATGAAACATACTAAATCACAAAAAGCGTTGAGCTCGGCGCTAGCGACTTCTGTATTAGCAACTGCACTAATGAGTGCAGCACCGATCGCTTCGGCTGCATCAACCGAGCGTTGTGCAGACGTTGTTAAGGGCGGTAAAAACAGTTGCGCAGTAACATCACTGGGTATCTCCTGCCAAGGTAATGCCACTGAAGACAATATGGTTGGTGCGTGGATTAAAGTGCCAACAGGCACTTGCGGTAATATCGTGAATATCTGTGCAGGTACGGCTGAGGCGCCAGAAGGCACTAGTGAAAAGAAATTGAAAAGAGCATGTAAAAAGATCGCTGATCAAACCGACGAGACGGTTGCTGGCGGTCGTTTGGTAGATAAGCTTGGTGAATCTATCTAAAGAAACGTCTACTTTCTAAGTTAAATATTTTGATTGCGGGTGGCTTCGGCCGCCCTCTGTCTTTTCAACCCTACTATTACAATGGAGACAATGATGACTAGCAAAACAAAAGTAACCGCAGCCGCTTCAATTCTTGCAGTGGCAATGCTCGCTAACACGGGCGCTGCTCACGCTGGCAAAGAAGGCTATGAAAAATGCCAGGGGATCGTTAAGGCTGGTATGAACGACTGTGGCGCTAACGGCCATTCTTGTGCAGGCCAAGCGGCGGTTGATGGTGATCCAAATGAATGGGTCTATCTACCTGAAGGAACCTGTGAAAAAATTGCTGGCGGAACTGTGAAAGCTCCGAAAGCAAAAGCCGAAGAAAAAGTTGACTCTTAGGGCACTTTTCTAAGACACACGATATGAAATCGGGTTTAGGGGTTCGCCCTGAATTGTTCGCCGCTATTGAGCAATCTAAGCCCGATTTTGGCTTCTTAGAAGCCCATTCTGAGAATTATTTTGGTGAATCCATTTCGCGCATAAAGCTGCTTGGTTTGCGTGAGCATTATCCTATTTCCTTGCACGGCGTCGGTTTATCGCTAGGGCGCGCGGATGATTTGGACCATGCGCATTTACGCCAGTTAAAAGCATTGGCCGACGAAGTGGATCCATTGTTCGTTTCAGAACATTTGGCATGGAGTGCCTATTCGCATCGGCATTTGCCCGATTTGCTGCCCTTACCATTAACCGATGTCGCACTCAGTGTGATGTGCGAACACGTTGATCGTATGCAAATGGCATTAGGCCGATCTGTGCTAGTCGAAAACCCGTCCAACTACCTCGTGTTCGATCAGCTGCAAATACCTGAGCCTGAGTTTCTGAATGAACTCGCTCAGCGCACAGGTTGTGGCTTGCTTGTAGATGTTAATAATATTCATGTGAGCGCCACGAATATTGGTAGGGATGCGCGTGAATATATTAAATCGCTGGATAGCCGTTTTGTTTCTCAATACCACCTTGCTGGTTATACCGAGGTGCAGCGCACCGTTGGCGACGTTACCGAAACCTTACTGATTGACACGCACAATAAAGCGGTTTATCCGCCCGTTTGGGATCTGTTTGAATTTGTTTTGGCAGAGCATGGAGCCAGACCAACGCTGTTTGAGTGGGATTCGGATTTCCCAGAATTATCGGTATTAGAGGCCGAGTGTTTGAAAGCGGATCAACGACTGAGTCATTATGATTGCATCGTTGCGCACGGAGCACCAAAGCCAGTATCGGTGTCCACTTTGCCGGATACTTTGAAGGAAGAGCAGTCAATTTTTTTAGACTCTGTTCTTAACGTGGCTACGGATCTAAAATCGGCGCAAACAACTCATCAACATCGAATTTGGGTCTATCAAAACAATGTGTTTGCCGCGTTGCAAGATTTTCTTGCGGAAGTCTTTCCTGGCACACGAGGGGTTGTTGGATCTGATTTTTTCAAGCAAATGGTGCAGCGTTATGTGCAGCATATGCCGCCTGAGCAAGGCAATATCCACTTATACGGAAGCACATTTAGCGACATTGTCTCATCATTTGAGGGGCTGCAGGGCCTACCTTATTTGAGAGACGTGATTGTATATGAGTGGGCCCTACATTCTGCTTACTATAGTCGTGTTTCGAATGCTCTGGATCCGACAGGTATCGCGCAGGAAGTGTTACTACAGATGCCTATCCAAGTGAATGACAGTGTCCGTTTGGTGCGCTCAGAATTTCCAGTCTTTGAGATACAAAGACAATCATTACCAGGTTACACCGGCGACATCTCCATTGATCTTAGTGAGAGCCAAGATAACATCTTGGTTTATAAGGTAAATCACAAAGTAGTTAGCCGTATTTTGAGTACCGAGCAGGCCGATTTTATTGAGCAACTAGAAAAATCGGAAAATTTATTGCAAGCAATTGAGGCGCTGCAAGGGTCTATATCAGCAACGAGCTTGTCGTCGGCACTGGCCATGGTGTTTGAGTGCCGCTTGCTCACGGTAGTTGAAGAAAACCAAGCCGTTTTACATTAAGCAACGTTATCGTTAGTGTTGTACAACATCAAACTTGACAGGCTGCTAGCCAGCATCAAAACATGAAAAAAATCTATAATTTGTTCAGCGATCTGTGTGCAGATTTTGTGACACCCGTTGCAAACCTATGGGCAAGAATCTACATTGGTCTTATTTTCTTTCGATCAGGCAAGGCAAAGTTGGCTGATATGGAAGAAACCGTTGAGTTCTTTGAAGACGATTGGGCTTTGCCGTTTTTACCAGCAGAACCAGCGGCCTATTTAGCAACGGCCGGAGAGTTGGTGCTCCCAATACTTTTATTTATTGGCTTGTTCACTAGAGTTGGTGCTGTTGGTTTGCTGATAATGGCAGCGGTGATTCAGTTCTTTGTTTTGCAAGACCATCAGCATTATTTTTGGATGATTATTCTAGCGTTATTAGTTGGCCAGGGTGGCAGTAAATTATCCCTTGATTATTGGCTATTGAAAGATCGCCGGTAGTTGGTTAGGCGGTGCTACCCTTTCCATCATCTGTGGATAGCACCGCATTTCGCCCCCAGTACTCGATTCGAGTGCTGGGTTTTTTTACGTTAACGCCTCAAAGCACGCAAGAACTAGCTTAGCGTTTTTAAGCCCCGTCTCTTTCAATTGTCTTCGCTCTAGCTTGTCTGCATTCAATGCTATTCTACGGCGATGAATTCTTCGTCTAAACCAACTGGACGGTATGCACCGAGCCCAACTGGAGATTTACATCTCGGCAACTTGCGAACCGCATTGATTGCTTGGCTACATGCAAGGCAGCAAGGCGGCAGGTTTTTATTGCGCATGGAAGACATAGACGCTCCTCGTGTGGTTGCCGCTAGTGCGAGCAAAATTTTAAGAGACCTTGAATGGATGGGGCTGGACTGGGACGGTGAGGTGAGAGTGCAATCAGAGTGCTTAACGGCATACGAATCGGCTCTAGAATCCCTGGCTAATCAGGGTATGATTTACCCTTGTTTTTGCTCCCGTAAAGACATTCAGCAAGCGGCAAGCGCACCACATGGAACAACCGGGGTTTACCCTGGCACTTGTCGTGGTTTATCAGAACAAGAGCGTTACGAAAAAGCCAAATTCAAAGTCCCTGCTCTTAGAATTAAGGTGAGCGGCGATTTAGCGCCCGCCTGCGGTGACTTTGTTGTAAAGCGAGCAGATAATTTATTTGCATATCAACTTGCGGTTGTAGTCGATGATATAGCTCAGGGAGTTACACAGGTGATTCGTGGAGCAGATCTTATTGATAGCACGGCTAGGCAGCAGTATTTGGCGGCGTTAATTGCGCCACAATCGGCCGCGATAGACTATTTTCATGTCCCATTGATGCTTGACGAAAAGGGAAATCGGATGTCAAAACGAGATGGTTCCCGATCGGTTGATGAATGGCGAGCCGAAGGTCGCTCAGCGCCCGAGATGATTGGTTACTTTGCGCACAGCCTTGGGCTACGTTCTTCGCCAACGCCGATTGAAGCGCAACAACTATTGGCCGACTGTTTAGACCATGACCTAACCAAAGTATTTGTGACAGAGTGAATCTAGAAATTATCCAAGAACAGGTTCAAACTATGCTGCCGTCAGCAGGCCCTGTATCAATAGAGCGAGTTTCGGGTGGTGATAGTCATCAGAGTTTTAGAGTTGAGGATTCTCACGGTGGTCAGTTTTTTCTGAAAGCGAACACACGAGAATTCGCCGCGTGTTTGCAGAGTGAGTATCAGTCTCTGCAAGAGTTCGCGAGGTTGGGGCAAAAGAATTACCCAGCGGCACTGGGTTTTTCAGAGCACCAGGATGTGGCGCTATTGTTGATGACTTTTCAGCACTACACGGGTTTGACGGACCATACCGCTAGCGAGCTTGGACAAGCGCTGGCGTTACAGCATCGAATCAAGAGTGATCGCTTTGGTTGGAATTCAGACAATCATATCGGTTTAACATGGCAACAAAATAGCTGGTCAGCGAGTTGGGTGGAGTTTTATCGTGAACGGCGTTTGCAGCCACAGTTGCAATCGGCGGTTAATAATGGGCTCAATAGCACATTGATTAATCAAGTAGTGCGGCTACTACAAAATCTAGAAAGCTATGTAGATGATGCTGAAGTAACGCCTTCACTGCTGCATGGCGATTTATGGGGCGGGAATGTTGCTTACAACCTGGGTGAAGAGGAAGCCGCCTTTTTTGATCCGGCGCCGTACTACGGTGACCGCGAGGCAGACATCGCAATGACACATCTATTTGGTGGTTTCCCAACCTCCTTTTATGAATCGTACAATAACGCTTACCCCCTTAAAAAAGGGCACCAAAAGCGCCGGCCTATCTACAATCTTTACCACGCTCTAAATCACTATAATCTATTTGGTTCTGCGTACGAGGCCCTAGTTGAGCGGTGCTTGGTGGCCTAATTATGAAAAATAATTACATTTTTCTCTGCTGACTGTAATTGTTGTTTTGGTGTTGACAGAATAATTGTGAGAGGCGTACCCTAATTGAGTGTGAACAATATCTTTCTGACAAAGAAGTAAAAACGGTGAGGTATTTTCCAAGGGGGAGTAAACCAATGCGGTGGCCGATAGCTACTTTATCAAAGTGCGATGCTGCATCTATAACTAGGCCTTACTTATTGGTTTTATTTTTTTGAATTTAACGCGTATCAGAATTAAAGGCTTACGTTAGCCTTTGACTTTTGTACAGTTGACTTAATAACTCGACAGGACTGTGCGAGACGGGGCAGAGGGAAAATCATTTAACCCTCGCTTCGCTGAGCGTAAAAGGTAATTTAGAAATGGAGCGGTTCAATCTGAGCGCGCGCTGATATTAAGAGAGCTTACCTTGTTTAGATTGCCCAAGAGCGCTAACTCCAACCCATGTGCTTTTGGGCCTATTTGGGGGGTAGAAAACCCTTCTTTTTGACCTGCTGGGGACCCCAACCCCCCCAGCAGGTTTTTTTTGCCTACAGGACGTAGGTACATCACGATCGCATGGAGGCGAAAGAGTGATGCGCGACAGGACGTAGGTACATCACGGTCGCATTGGACTAGGTGTCCTTGGGGTAGGCGAAGGAGTGCCTTTTAGTCCTTACCTTCCAGAAAATCCGCCCGGCTTCTCAGTTCTTTGCGCTCGCGAATGCTAGCGAAGGGGTCATCTTCATCCGAGTCACTTGTTGCGGAAACGTTTTTAGAAGCTGGCTCAGCGGTCTTTTTAGAGGCTTTTCTGCCGCGGAGAAAGTGAAATAGAAAATACACCGCTACGCCTAGCGCAAAAGCTAACCATTTGTAGACAAAGCTTAGCCCGCTACTGCTGGCGTCGTTTTGCAATTCAGTGTGAGTTAAAAAATCGGAGTGAATGCTGCTGACCAAAAAAAGGTAAATGAACAGAAGCAGCGTCGAAATAATAACCGCTTTATATTGTTTCCATATCAGCGCGACGAAGGCGAGTCGAAATGCTTGTTTAAATATCATGGTTATTTGGAAATACGGTCTGTTGTGTGGTTAGCCAAACAGATTTAGCCCAAGTAAAGCAAGCACCGCCAATAAGCCTCGCTCGCGAATCGAAGATTTTATTTTGTCTTCCTCTTCTTTAACGACCACCTCTAAATCCTGTTGGCTCATCTTTCTTGGGTCGTTACCCGCGACGATAATTCTGGTTCGGGCGCGGTCAATCGCTTTCTCGCGGATATAGCCGCGAAACTTGCGTGGAACGGTGCCAACATAGGGGATCGGTTTCATGGGTGCTTTCAAAAGGCCGTTTTTCAAGAATTACCTCATTTTATCATCGATTTATAGAAACCGTTTAATGCATCAGTTTTATGCGGTTTTCGATAGGTGCTTTAGCGGAACTTTGTTAAAATTCGCCGCCTATTCTTACATTAATGTGTGCCCGACTTCGGGAAATGCAATATCAAGCGACTCTTATCTACTGACTATGAGCTCTCAAAACGAAAGAACAGCCGAGGTAGTTCGCAATACCAGCGAAACGCAAATCGCCGTTAAGTTGAACCTTGATGGTACCGGCAAAACCAATTTTGATACTGGAGTGCCGTTTTTGGAACACATGATGGATCAAATCGGCCGGCACGGTTTAATTGATCTCGACATCAACTGCAAAGGTGATCTACACATTGATGATCATCATACAGTCGAGGATATTGGCATAACCTTGGGCCAAGCCTTTGCTCAAGCTTTGGGTGATAAAAAGGGTGTGCGCCGTTATGGGCACGCTTATGTGCCATTAGACGAAGCGCTTAGCCGAGTGGTCGTGGATTTTTCCGGTCGCCCCACGCTTATGCATAGTGTTGACTACCGTCGTGCTCGCATCGGTGGTTTCGACGTTGATCTTTTTGACGAATTTTTTCACGGTTTTGTCAATCATGCGCGCATGACCATTCATATCGATAATATTCGCGGCAAAAATGCGCATCACATTTCCGAGACTATTTTTAAGGCTTTTGGCCGCGCACTGCGTATGGCGCTGGAGTTCGATGAACGCAGCGTTGGTGTTATACCTTCCACCAAAGGCAGTCTCTAAGTCTCATGCAAATTGCGGTAGTTGATCTCGGGGTCGGAAATCTTCGCTCCGTTGAACAGGCGTTGAACGTGGTCGCACCTGACGCGCGAGTGTTGGTTAGTAGTGACCCACAGCTTATAGCTGACTCGGACAAAGTGGTTTTGCCAGGCCAGGGTGCGGTCGGCACTTGGTTCAATGCTTTGAGCGAGCGAACACTTGAAGAAGCTGTGCGCAATGCCATTGAGACCAAGCCGTTGCTTGGTATTTGCGTGGGCATGCAAGCTCTCTTTGAGTATTGCGAAGAAGATGGAGGCATAGATGGCCTGGGCTTGTTCCAAGGGTCAGTTCGGCATTTTTCTAATTTTCACGCGCCGCAAACACCAGCATTGAAAATACCGCAGATGGGTTGGAACCAAGTTGTGCAAACGCGCCCTCACCCTTTATGGCACGGTATTCAAGATCAATCGCATTTCTATTTTGTTCATAGTTTTTGTGCCAACGGCCCTGAGTCAGAAAGCCTTGATGTGGTCGGTGAGACCGATTACGGGCATACGTTCATCGCGGCCATCGCTCGCGATAACGTGTTTGCAGTGCAATTTCACCCCGAAAAAAGTCACAATGACGGCCTTGCCCTACTCAAGAATTTTACCGAGTGGAACGGTCAAGCCTGACCTTGGCTATTTGAATTAGAACTACCCAAATCTAGAGTTACCCAGTTATGTTATTAATACCCGCAATCGATATTAAAGAAGGCAAGTGCGTGCGTCTGCGTCAAGGTCTTATGGAGGATTCCACCGTGTTCAGCGACAGCCCATTGGCGATGGCTGACAAGTGGGTAGAGTTAGGTGCAAAAAGAATTCACCTAGTCGATCTTGATGGCGCATTTGCTGGTGAGCCTGCTAATGCCGAGGTAATCAACACGATTGCTAAAAAATACCCAGATGTGCCGATTCAAATCGGTGGTGGTATTCGCGACGAACAAACCATTCAAGCCTATTTAGACGCCGGGGTTGAGTACGTTATTATCGGCACTCGTGCTGCTAACGAACCCGAGTTCATCGCTGAGATTGCGCCGCAGTTTGGCAAACATCTTATTATTGGCTTAGACGCCAAAGACGGCATTGTTGCGGTTGATGGCTGGGCCAAGTTGACCGAGCATCACGTTATCGATTTGGCTAAACGCTTCGAAGGCGATGGCGTGCAAGCCATCATCTACACAGACATTGCCCGTGATGGCATGATGCAAGGTGTTAATTTACAAGCAACTCAAGCCTTGGCTGAAGCAGTGAGTATTCCAATTATCGCTTCCGGTGGTGTGACTAACATGACTGACCTTATCGAACTTCAGAAAATTGAGCACTCCGGTATTTCTGGTGTGATTACCGGGCGCGCAATTTACGAAGGCTCATTGGATTTCTCAGAAGGCCAGGCGTATTTGGATCAGGCTGCTACTTCATAGGTTTCGATTATGCCGCTAGCCAAACGAATTATCCCCTGCCTTGATGTTGATAACGGGCGCGTGGTGAAAGGTGTTAACTTTGTAGGAATTCGTGATGCCGGAGACCCAGTCGAGGTGGCTAAGCGCTATAACCAACAAGGCGCCGATGAGATCACATTTTTAGACATCACCGCAACGTCAGACAACCGAGACACTATATTGCACGTGGTGGAAGAAGTCGCCAGTGAAGTATTCATTCCATTGACGGTAGGTGGCGGTGTGCGCGAATTGCAGGACGTGCGCAAACTTCTCAACGCTGGAGCCGACAAAATTTCAGTGAACAGCACCGCCGTGTTCAATCCTGATTTTATTAAAGAGGCATCGGGTCATTTTGGTTCGCAATGTATTGTCGTGGCGATTGACGCCAAGCAAACACAATTTTCTGAGCGTGGTGATGCGACGGACCGTTGGGAAATTTTTACCCATGGTGGTCGCAAAGAAACCGGTATAGATGCGATTGAGTGGGCCAAGAAAATGGCTGACTACGGTGCTGGCGAGATTTTGCTTACGAGTATGGACGGTGATGGTACTAAGGCGGGTTACGACTTAAAGTTAACGCGCGCCGTGGCGGATGCCACGCCAATACCGGTGATTGCATCGGGTGGTGTGGGTAATCTTGAACATCTTGTGGAAGGTGTACAGCAAGGCGGTGCTGACGCAGTTTTGGCGGCCAGTATCTTCCATTTTGGTGAATATACGGTGCAGCAAGCCAAGCAAGCCATGCGCGACGCAGGCGTTGAAGTCCGGCTAACAAACCCCATTTGAGAACTAATTGGTAACGGTTATGACAGATTGGCTCGAACAAGTTAAGTGGAATGAAGCTGGCTTAGTGCCCGCTATTGCAGAAGACGCGGTCACAGGGGTCAACTTAATGGTGGCCTGGATGAACCGCGAAGCCTTGCAGGAAACCGTCGCAACCAGCCGAGCGGTATATTTCTCGCGCTCGCGACAAAAGCTTTGGCGCAAAGGTGAAGAATCCGGTCATCAGCAATTGGTTAAAGAGGTGCGCATTGACTGCGATGCAGATGTCATTCTCTTAAAGGTAGAGCAACAAGGCGGCATTGCGTGCCATACTGGCCGTCAAAGCTGCTTCTATCGGGTATATAATGATGGCGAATGGCAAAGCGTGGAACCTGTATTGAAGGATCCAGCTGACATCTACAAGTAAAAGACCGGGTACACATTATGACCGCTGCCGACACATTAAATGAGATACATGCTGTGCTGCTGTCTCGCTTGGAGGCTGACCCTGAAAGCTCATATGCAGCGTCACTGTTTAATAAGGGTTTAGATGCTATCCTTAAAAAGGTGGGTGAAGAAGCCACCGAAACGGTGATGGCGGCGAAAGATGGCGATGCCGATAAAATCATCTATGAAATTGCTGATTTGTGGTTTCACACTATGGTGTTGCTGGCTCAGCAAGGGCTTGAGCCACAGCAAGTTTTAGACGAACTCGCGCGGCGCATGGGTACCTCTGGTATCGAAGAGAAGCGCCAGCGCAAGAAATAGATATTGAATGGTCTCGCGATTGCGCGAGAACTGTATTGAAAAATTTGAAACGCGATTGAGGAATTTAAAATGGGCTTAGGCGGAATATCAATTTGGCAACTACTGATCGTTTTGGTGATCGTGGCTCTTATTTTCGGCACCAAAAAACTACGCGGCGTTGGCGGTGACCTCGGCGGCGCGGTTAAGGGCTTCAAAAAGGCGTTGGGTGACGACGCTGAAAAAAATGAAGAAGCCGTAGAAGAGTCTGAAAAAGCCGAAGCGCAAGATAAGTAATTATCCAGTATGCTGGATATTGGTTTTTTTGAACTCTTGGTTGTGGCGATTGTTCTGCTGCTCGTGATGGGGCCAGAGAAGTTGCCTGAGGTGGCCAAGCAAGCCGCGTTCTTTGTGCGCAAAGCGCGCCAGGGCATGTATCGCTTGCGCACTGAAATGCGCAGCGAGATTGATGGCACGCCATTTGCGGATCTTGAAAAAGCCAAACAGGAAATGGCTGACCTAAAAAATGATCTCAAACAATTTGGCCGTGAACTTGCTGATTCCGCTGAAGAAAAGATTAATGTTGATGAGGTGAGCGACAAGCCAGCTGCCTCAGTCAAGGCAGAGCCTGAAACAAACCTTGATGCAGCCCCAGAGCAAGAGGCTCAATCAGCTCCAAAGTAGCAAGCCTTCGCTTGATGTAGGCTCATTTAGCCGAACCACTAAGCCATAATTACATCGTGACCACACAGTGACCGAACAAATAGAACAAGCCAAAGACACTTTTTTTTCGCACCTTGTAGAGTTGCGGAACCGCCTCATGTGGGCGCTCGGCGCGGTGTTGGCGATTTTCATCTGCTTGGTGCCCTTTGCGGGTGAATTGTATGCTTGGTTCGCCGAACCGTTGCTAAGAAGCTTGCCAGAAGGCGGAAACATGATCGCCATCGACCCGCACGGCACCTTCTTTATACCCTTCAAGCTAGCGTTCGCTGTGGCTTTTGCCATTGCAGTTCCCTTCGTGTTGTATCAAATCTGGGCCTTTGTCGCGCCGGGCTTATACAAAAACGAAAAGCGAATCGTATTGCCGCTCGTTGTGTCGTCTACCGCACTCTTTTATCTCGGTGTATTGTTTGCATACTTCGTGGTTTTTCCACTGATCTTTGATTTCTTTGCTAAGATGACACCTGAAGGCGTGGCTCTGACACCCGATATTGGTTCTTACATGAGTTTCGCATTGAGCTTATTCTTCGCCTTTGGAATTGCGTTTGAAGTGCCGGTAGCCATTGTATTGCTGACCAAAATGGGTGTAATCTCCGCCAGCGGAATCGCCAAGCAGCGGCCCTACTTTATTTTGGGTGCGTTTGTTATTGGCATGCTGATGACACCACCTGATCCATTCTCCCAAATCATGTTGGCTATTCCAGTGTGCTTGCTCTTCGAAATTGGCTTGTTCTGCGCAAGACGACTAGAAACTAAAGATCAAACTCCAGATCAAGATGACGCTTGAACGAGGTGCCCAATGACAAAAATCATCGATGGTAAAAAGATTGCTGAAGAAATTCGCGGCGAAGCCAGTGCCGAAGCCGCCGAGCTTGTTGAAAAAGGAATCACGCCCTGCCTAGCTGTAGTGCTGGTTGGCACAGACCCAGCGTCAAAAGCTTACGTAGGCAGCAAAGTTCGTACCTGCGAGGAAGTCGGCATTAAGTCGATTAAAATAGAGCTCGACGCATCCAGCACCGAAGAAGAAGTGCTTGAAGTTGTCGACAAGCTCAACAAAGACGCTACGGTACACGGTATATTGGTTCAGTTCCCATTACCGCACCACATGGACCAAGAAAATGTGGTCGAGCACATAGACCCGGCCAAAGACGTCGACGGCTTGCACCCAGAGAATGTCGGCAAGTTATGCATTGGCATCGACTGCCTAGCGCCGTGCACACCTTCGGGCATTCCAGAGCTGATTACCCGCTCGGGCATTGAAATGTCAGGCAAACACGCGGTGGTAGTAGGCCGAAGCATGTTGGTTGGAAAACCCATGATGAATATATTGGTGCAAAAAGGTGAGAAGGCCAATTGCACCGTCACCTGTTGCCACAGTGGCACCGATCACTTGGCTAACTATACTCGTGAAGCGGATATTCTTATCGCCGCGATTGGTGTGCCAGAGTTCGTTACTGCTGGCATGGTCAAAGAAGGCGCAACGGTGATAGACGTCGGCATAAACCGAGTAGAGGATCTTGAGCATTCACGCGGCTATCGCCTAGTAGGCGACGTTGACTTTGATGATGTTAAAGACGTTGCAGGCGCAATCACACCAGTGCCGGGTGGCGTCGGCCCAATGACCGTGGCCATGTTAATGAAAAACACCATCAAAGCCGCGCGCATGATTCACTCTGTATAGTAGCGCCGCATGACGAAGTGACCCTCTATGACAAAGGGTTAAGGGTTATTGAGAGTACACAGCAATAAGCTGTTATGCATATTAGGGCAAGCCGAGTTAAATATGAGTGCTAGGGGATCTTGCAATTGTGGTGGCGTAAAATTTGAAATAGAGAAACCTGTCTCAGACGTTTACCTATGCCATTGTTCTATATGTCGTAAATCAACAGGCGGTGGTGGTATAGCCGTAGCAATCGTAAGCAATAATAATTTCTCATGGATAGAAGGCCAAGACCTTATTAAAACGTGGCTTAAGCCCAATCATGATTGGCAAACTAGCTTTTGTGTTAATTGCGGCTCCCCTTTACCAGGCAAAAATGATGAAAAGACCACCTACATTCCTGTAAGTCTATTAGATTCTGGTTACGAAAAATTGCAGGTTAAAGGTCATCTTTTTGTTGATTCAAAAGCGCCTTGGGAAGAAATCGCAGATAGTGCAAAACAGCATAATAATAACTTCGGTGAATAAAATACATAACAAACTGTTAAAGTTCACTCCACACAAAACTGTACCGCGCGATGCATTTTAGATGCGACCCTTGGTAAGGCGTTATGTAGTTTAGGAAACATCGATGCAGATAGAAATTCGTCAACTTACATCAAGCGACATTGAACTAATGAACGCCTTATTAGCGAACTTTGGCGAAGTGTTTAATGATCAGAACACTTACACCAAGAAACGCCCAAGTGCGGACTATCTCAAGTGTTTACTTGGTGGCGATTCGTTTATAGCCTTTGTTGCGCTGCATGGGAAAAATGTTGTCGGTGGTATTGCGGCCTACGAGTTAAAAAAGTTTGAGCAAGAGCGCAGTGAATTTTATATATACGATCTTGCGGTGTCCTCAGAGCATCGGCGAAAAGGAATTGCTACGAGACTGATCCAAAAATTAAGATCAATAGCTATTGAAAGAGGTGCATATGTCATTTTCGTTCAGGCAAATACTGAGGCCGAAGATGAGCCTGCCATTGCGTTGTATAGCAAGTTAGGGCTTCGTGAAGATGTGCTGCACTTTGATATTCCGATCGATCCAATCGATTGAACTGCATAACAAAGCGCATCAATTCGCGCCGTTATGCGCCTCGGACGCAATGATATGAATATCAGGTACAGCAGAGCATTTAAGTGCTTAACCACTATTTCATTGCTCTTCTTCTTAGTAGGTTTCTCAACATTTTTCCTTCCAAGAACACCAGCGACGGTTACCGAAATTCGTGAAGTTTCATTCGGAGGTAATGGCTATAGTGGGCTACCTCATAGCCAGTTTTTTGGTAGTTACTCTGGTCTGTTATTCGCAACCTATGAATACAGAGTGAACTCCGTAAATTATAGCGGTTGGGGCTTAGCTGAAGGGTACGACGGTGAATCGGTGTTTGTAAGGTATGTTCCCTTTTCTCCCTCAATAACGTTTTCGTCAGTGGTACCGTATTTTTTACTATGTGGCTTCTTTTTGTTCCTTGCTTTGGGGGTAAGAAGCGTCGTTGTTTGGGTTGCAACTATCTTGAGAAAAAGTGCTTCATGAAAAATTCAGTAACCGCCGTCTGTTTTTTTTAAATAGTCAGATTTACCAGGAGCTATGACAATGGAATATTCCCAGACAGTGAAGATTTATGACTTTTAAACCACGTTATACAGTCTTTGTTTGGATATTTGCCTTCTTGATATCGAGCTATTTTACTTTTTGGGTAGAGACTAAATGGGGAGTATATTTCTATCTATATATTCCGATCGCCATTATTCTTTCTGTTGTCTTATTCGGGACAAACCTGAAAGGAAAACTAGATATTTCAATGCGAGTTATTGCTGCAATATTTTTGTGTTTAGGTTTATTGCTTGCAAGATACTTTATTTGTTGTTCTGGGGAGCAAGGCGGTATGGGTGTGCTATTTGTTGGTACACCAGTACTCGGCTTAACCTTACTTATTTATACACTTCTTATTTTAATTCAGTGGTTCAAAACACTAAGCCGAAACTAGCTTCCCTAACACGTCTAGCAGCGTGTCCATCTCAGCATCGGTGCCGATACTGATTCGTAGGTAGTCACTTAATCTTGGTTTGTCAAAGTAGCGCACAACAATACGTTGCTCTCTTAATTTTTCAAATAGTACAGATGCGGTGTGCTCAGCGTGTTTGGCAAACACAAAGTTGGTTGCGGAGGGTAATACGCTAAAACCTAGTTTTTGCATGTCTTTGACTACGCGTTCACGAGTGGCGATTACTTTGTTACAACAGCTAATAAAATACGCGTCGTCTTTGAATGCTGCTTGTGCTCCGGCCAGTGCGAGTTTATCCAGCGCGTAAGGGTGAAAACTATTTTTAACGCGTTCTAAACCTTCAATCAGATCGGCATGGCCTAAGGCAAAGCCCACACGTAAGCCCGCTAAGCTGCGTGACTTTGATAGCGTTTGAGTGACTAATAGATTTGGGAAGTCATTAATCAGCTTGCTTGCACTATCGCCTCCAAAATCTACGTAGGCTTCATCAATAACGATGACCGAATCTGGGTTGCGTTCGAGCAGCGTTTTAATATCCGCGAGTGGCAATGCGATGCCAGTTGGTGCATTTGGATTAGCGAAAATAATCCCACCGTTGGGTATCCTATAATCATCGATGTTGAGCGTGAAATCATCGCGCAAAGGTATTTGTTGATAATCGATTTCATACAGCACGCAATACACCGGGTAGAAACTATACGTGATATCTGGAAATAGCAGCGGCTTGTTCTTCTTTAACAAGCCCTTGAACGCATGGGCCAATACTTCATCTGAGCTGTTGCCAACGAACACTTGATTGATATTAAGGCCATGATAATCGGCGATAGTGCGCTTGAGGTCGCTAGCGTTTGGGTCGGGATATTTACGCAGGTCAGCACTATTTGCTTCTGCGATGGCCGTGATTACCTGCGGGGAAGGTCCGTAAGGGTTCTCATTGGTATTTAGCTTGATAAGCTGCTCTATTTGAGGTTGCTCGCCTGGTGTGTAAGGCGTCAAGCTGTGCACAGTCTCTGACCAGAATCGGCTCATGGGTAATTGATCGTTGAATAAAGGTGAAGTGAAAAAAGAAGTTTCTATGTAATTCAGCTAGGGTTAATAATACCACTGCTAATGTTACGTCACGCTCAGAGTTTACCACTGTTAAAGTGCCAGATGAGCGGCGGTTCGAGAGAAAATCGAATTTGCTGCTACACTAAAACGGGGCGAGTGCTTATTAAGCGTGTCGTGTTAATCAATCCCACACAGGGGGTACTTATGAAAAATTGGAAATATTATGTAAGCGTAGGGGTATTTGCCGTCGGTTTAGGTGGTAATGCGGCTGCGCAGAGTGATTATTATAATGACTCAAGAGGCGGATACGATGATCGCGATGCGTTGGTTACGGTCTATGAGCACTGCGATTTTCGTGGCGCCAGCCGTGTTGTGGAGCCAGGGGACTATCGCAGCATGGCCAGCATTCGTTTTGGTAACGACCAAATGTCATCGATTCGTGTGTCGAGAGGCTCAGAAGTTACGATTTATGAAGACGATGATTATCGCGGAGCTTACGCACGAATCGATCGTGATATCTCTTGCTTTGATAAAAGTTGGAACGACAAAGTGAGCTCGATGTCGGTTAAGTCTGACCGCTATTCAGACAACTTACGGCGTGGTGGCGACAATCGTTATGACAATAATCGCCGTGCAGATGACCGTGTTCGTAATAGAGATGATCGGCGCTATGGGGCAGACCGCCCAGCCAACCAGCGTGATCGAAACAACAACGTTACCGCAAAGAATGTGTCTCAAGTGGTTTTCGGCAGCTCGGTCCTGCAGCAAAAGAGCAAGAAGCATTGGGAGCTAAGAGACCCGCGTGGTGGTGTGTCACAGTTTAAAGAAAACAGCCGTGACGAAAACTCGGTGTATTTGCAGAACAACTACACGGCTGAAAAAGTTCGCATTGATCTGTTTGCGAACGACGTAACCTTTATCAATCGAAATGGCCGCCAAGACCGTTATGTGATCACTCGTAAGCAAGCGGCACTGGCGTCAACTCCAGCACAAAGACCACGACCAGCCGCACGGCCTGAGGTTTCAAACAGAGCGCCAAGCAGACGCATTAACAGTGAATGTTTTAACTTTCGTGCTTACACCAAAGGTGGCCAAGGTGGATTAAGGTTCCACGGTAAGAAAGACTTCTATCGGTTTAACAAAAAGGTTCAAACTGGGCGGGTTTGCCACAATGGTAGTCTTACCATGGAAATCAATAAGACCAATCCGAACACCGAGGTGTTCGTAGAAATAGAAGGCAACCGCTACCGCTTCGCGCGTAATGAAGCGCACGATGCATATAAGAACGATTGGTATCGTAAAAAAGTGCGCCTAAAAGTTGGCCGTTAAGTCGTTAACATAAATAGCAAGGCAAACGCAGCTGTATAATTACAGCTGCGTTTTTTTATGCCTAAATCGATCAAAAAATTGACGATCGACCTTGAAACTTGCAGACCCAACCTTATAAGCCAAATATGCCCTTTTTATTCATCGTATTTCTGTTCATTGGTATCCCGATCATAGAGATCAGTTTGTTGATCCGCGTAAGCAGTGTTATCGGTGGTTTCAATACCATCGCTTTCGTGATTTTCACCGCTGTTTTAGGAGCCTATTTGGTTAAACAGCAAGGCCTAGCTACCTTGGCAAAGTTGCAAGAAGAGGCTAATGCTGGGCGAGTTCCCGCGCAACAAATGTTAGAAGGCGTTGCTTTACTCGTTGCTGGTGCTGTGTTGCTAACCCCGGGTTTTGCAACCGACGCATTTGGTTTTGCCTTGTTAATACCGCCCGTTCGCATCGCCATCATAAAATGGGCCGCCAATAAGGGCTTAAAGGGCCCAGTTGATTTTCAATTTAACACGGCGTCCAGCTCTTACCCTCATTCGCCCACCGCAAATCAAGATAATGGGGCTGTCATAGAAGGCGAATACACTTCTCCGCAAGACGAGAAAAAATAATCCTGCCAAAGGCTTGACTTTATTAGCCTCGTCCATATTATTAGCACTCTCTTGCGGCGAGTGCTAAATCAGCTAACCGCGCTTTTTTAACACCTAATCTGTAATTATTTTGGAGGAAAAACGAATGGCTATTCGTCCACTTCATGACCGCGTTCTTGTTCGTCGTAACGAAGAAGAAGCTACTTCTGCTGGCGGCATCATCTTAACTGACTCAGCAAAAGAAAAACCCGTTGAAGGCGAGATCATCGCCGCTGGTAACGGTAAAATTTTAGAAAACGGCGACGTTCGTCCGTTGGATGTCAAAGTTGGCGACAAAGTACTTTTTGGCAAATATGCCGGTACTGAAGTCAAAGTTGATGGGGAAGA
>CALKRK010000283.1 GCA_937989675.1 uncultured Arenicella sp.
TTTCTCAAACACAAAACGTGAACACAGTTTTAACGATCGTCGCTCGCGCGTTTTCCTTCCTGCATTTGCGCCAACAAACAACCGGTTAGCATTAAACCAGCGCCGACTAAAGCCATCATTGTCTTACTTTCGTCGAAGATCAAAAACCCAGCAATGGCACCAAAAACAGCTTCTAACGACAATATAACCGCCGCCGAAAATGGCTCAGCATGCTCTAACACCAATACTTGCAAGGTGTATGCGATGCCCACAACAATTACTCCGTTGACGATTGGCCATAAATAGCCAATAGGCGCATCCGGCAATACCCGCCCCTCGAAATAGGCCGCCGCCAACAAACTAAGAACAGCGCATACCAAGAACTGCATAAACGATAAAGCGATTTGATTAAATTTAGCCGCGCGCTCGGCAATCACCAATAGATGAATCGCCCACATCACCGCGCCCGCTAGCGCAATTAAATCGCCTTTAATCGCACCTGCATCACCGCCCTCTGTCATCAAATACAGCCCAATGATCGCCAAGATACCACCTGACCAAACAATCAAACCATAACGATAACCTAGGAAAAAACCGACAACTGGAACCACAATGACATACAAACCAGTGATAAACGACACATTCGCAACCGACGTATATTGCAAGCTTACTTGCTGAAACAAAGCGCCGCCGAAAAGCAAGCCACCCAGCAATAGCCCGAGTATTAGCATTGTTGGGTCAATCAATTTATCAATTGATACTGAGCGCATAATTAACATCACAGGGACTAAGGTCAAAGCGCCAAAGCCAAAGCGAAGTGCGTTAAATGCCGCGGGGCCGACGTAGTCCATCCCCAATTTTTGAGGAACAAACCCAAAACCCCAAATCATGGCGATCAGCAACAGCGTCAGATTGACGCCGAGAGTTTTACTCATTGTTAAAAAGCCTGCTAACTAATCGTTATGTTTGCACAGCAACCAAATCAGCCTCATCCTGGCTAACCACTCGCTTGATTTTAATCATGAACCACGCGAACAATAACGTCATAAATGGGCTCAAAATATTGAAAAAACAAAACGGTAGATACACCCATGTACCGATTCCCAGCACCGCAGCATGGTATGCGCCACAGGTGTTCCATGGAATTAGCACCGAGGTCACAGTGCCAGTGTCTTCTAGAGTACGACTCAGATTCTCGGAGGCATACCCCATATCCCTATAAAGCCCAGAATACATTCGGCCTGGTATCGCCACCGCAATGTATTGGTCAGACGTACTCAGATTGGTAACGATGCAAGTACCTGCTGTGCAAGTAACTAAACTGAAAAATCCAGTCGCCAATGACTTAACCGATTCCATTATGCGCTCCAACATGCCGCAAGCTTCCATAACACCACCGAACGCCATCGCGGCAAGAATTAGCCAAACTGTACCCAACATTCCTTGCATACCACCGGCGCTAAAAAGATCATTCAGCATTTCATTACTCGTGGCGATATCCACACCACTAAAAAGCGTGTCCATAACGACCCGGTATAACGGATAACTATCCGCATCGTTTAACAGGTCGGCGATTAACTCCTGCTGGAAAATCAATGCGCAGACCACACCGGCAAGAATCCCAACAAAAAGGGCTGGAATCGCGTCTACCCGTTTAATAATAAGGCCTAGCGTGATGACAGGCGGCAACAAAAGCCAGAGCGTAATATTAAAACGTTCGTCTATTGCACCCAATACATTGCTCACATCGACTGATGTTGCGCTGGTTTCCAGATTTAAACCAATGACGGTAAACAACACCAAGCTGATCAGCATTGATGGCCCAGTGGTCATCAGCAGGTATCGAATATGATTAAACAAAGGCGTTTCAGTAACGGCGGCGGCAAGGTTAGTGGTATCTGACAGCGGCGAAATTTTGTCCCCAAAATACGAACCTGAAATTATCGCGCCACCGATCAGCCCATCTGGAATTTCTAGCGCACGCCCCACCCCAACCATTGCTACACCAATAGTCGCCGCGGTTGACCAGGAGCTGCCACTGACCAGAGAAGTCAATGCGCATGCAATACAACATGCGAGCAAAAATATCGTCGGATTAAGCAACTTTACACCGTAGTAAACCAGCACCGGCACGGTTCCACAGAGTAGCCAAATACTGGCCAAGGCCCCTACCAACATGAGTATCAAGATGGATGGCATGGCGTTGCCGATCGTAGAAACGATACTCGCTTGTTGTTTTGACCATGGCACACCTCTAGCCAAGCCTATCGCAGCGGCAAACCCGGTTACCAGAATGATCACCATCTGGCTCGAACCACCCAGAGCGTCGTCACCATAAACGCCAACTACATTCCAAGTCAGGGCCGCAATTAACACCAGAACTGGCACCAACGCTAACCATAAGGGCATAGACGGGCTAGTCACATTAGAAGGAGAAGAGTTTGATTCCATATTAATTCTAATTATTTTTGTTTTTAGTGGCGGATTTTGTCGGCTTGAATGTCTGTATATTTAATGTTGCACCAAAAATACGGCGACAACCGTTAGCTCATAGAACACGATTCATAATATACGAATCACTAAAAGCTGGGTTAGCAATTAATTTTGTGATTCTAACGTTAGACGATAGTTTTTGCGGAGAAAAAAGTCGTTTCTAGACATACGTATATTAAATGTCAAATATTTCGCTTGTTGAGCCGAAATTTCTGGCGTAGCATTTAAAACTGGTTGTTTTTTCACAACGTTGTGATGTAAATACAACAAAAATAATCACGCATAACACTATATTACAGTGACCGGAACCGGTTCACAGGAGAGCATTTAAAGTTATGAAGAAATTTAAACCCACCGCTTTAGCATTAGCCGTTGCGTTCTCTACGCTCGGCGGCATCCCTACTGCGTCCTTCGCTCAAGAAGAAGCCGCGATCGAAGAAATTGTCACTATTGGCACTCGACGTCAAGCTCGATCGGCCGCTGATACGGTCGCACCAGTTGATGTTATTAGCGCCAACGATATCGCAGACCAAGCCGGCACCGATATCTCGGATTTGATTCGCACGGTGGTGCCTTCGTACCAAGTAAACACTCAACCAATTTCCGATGCCGCTACGCTCGTTCGCCCAGCAAACCTGCGCGGCCTATCACCAGATAACACGCTAGTGCTTCTTAACGGCAAACGACGCCATCGCTCATCTGTCATTACCTTTTTAGGTGGCGGTATCTCTGATGGTTCACATGGTCCAGATATTGGCGCGTTCCCAAGCATCGGCTTGAAACAAGTTGAAGTATTACGGGACGGCGCCTCTTCTCAATACGGCGCTGATGCCATCGCTGGTGTTATGAACTTCACTTTGAAAGACGCAAGCGAAGGCGGCTCAATTGAAGTCAAATGGGGCTCAACCTATGAAGGCGACGGCGACAACATGCGTATTGGTGCCAACATGGGCTTCCCACTAGGCGACGATGGTTTCCTAAACGTAACCGCCGAGTTCGCTGAGGCTGACGGAACTTTTCGCTCAGTACAACGTGATGACGCAGCGGCTCTGATTGCCGCTGGAAATACAGCGGTTGCCAGCAGCAATGTAAACACGGTCACAGATCGCTTTGTTCAATACTGGGGTGCGCCAGATATTGAAGATGACATCAAACTTTTCTTTAACTCCGCATTTCGAATCAGCGAAAATGTAGAAGGTTATGCATTTGGTAACTATTCTGAGCGCAGCGCTGAAGGCGGATTCTTTTACCGCAACCCAACTAACCGAGGGGGTGTATTTCAAGGCCCAACAGTTGACCCCGTCACTGGAGCAGCCTCGAGCGCAGACAACGCCGTCGCTTCCGTTTTAGTCGGTGACTTATCTGGTGACACCATTGGAGATTGCCCGGCGGGCATTCCGTTAACAGCAGGTGGCGGTTTAATTCCGGACCCCAACGTGCTGGCGCAGGTGACTTCAGACGCAAACTGCTTTTCATTTGTTGAATTATTCCCAGGCGGTTTCACACCGCGCTTCGGTGGCGATTTAGAGGACAAAAGCTTAGTTCTTGGTTTTCGTGGCGAGTTCGACAACGGTTTAACTTACGACGTAAGCTACACCTATGGTCAACACGAGTCACAGTTCCGCATTCGCAACACAGTGAATGCGAGCCTTGGCCCGAACACACCAACCTCGTTCCGACCAGGTGCTTACACACAGACGGACAATAACTTTAATATTGATTTAAGTTACGCACTACCTGTTGAGGGCCTAGCATCAGACTTGAACATCGCTGGTGGTTTTGAGTACCGCGAAGAAGAATTCGATATCGAAGCGGGTGACCCTGCGTCATTTGCCATTGGCCCATTGGCTGCTCCGTCTTCAGCCTTTCCAACAGGCCAGGGTTTCTCATCCAGCTCTAACGGTTTTGGCGGCTTTACTCAAAGCACCACGGCATCTCAAGACAACATCGCTCTCTATGTTGACTTAGAAGCCGACGTAACCGATGCGCTTACACTGCAAGCGGCCGTTCGTTATGAGGATTTCAACACTTTTGGCGACACCACTAACTTTAAGTTAGGCGGCTTGTTCCGTGCCTCCGACAGCGTTGTTTTACGTGCCACCTACTCAACGGGTTTCCACGCACCAACAACTGGTCAAGCGAATGTAACCAATGTCACGACCCAAGCGGTTGGCGGCGTGCTTCAAGATCAAGGCACCTTGCCATTGAGCTCGGCGGCTGGGCAATTCGTGAATGATCAGCTCGGCGGTCGCTTTACCTTAGGCCCTGAAGACGCCACCAACATTTCAATTGGCGCTGGCTTCGAGATTGGTTCTTTCAGCTTTACCGTAGACTACTTCAACATCGAAGTTGACGACCGTATTGCACTGACTGACCAGCAAGACTTCTTAGGCTTACTAGGGTCTGTAGCAGCTCAAAACGGCATCGCTCTTCCTGACAACGCGCAGCCAAGCCAGATTCTCAATGCACTAAATGCAGCTGGCGTTTTGAACTCGGCTGACTTTGCTGGCTCTGAAGACTTAGTTTCATTTGGTTTCTTTGCAAATGATTTTGATACCAAAACTCAAGGTATCGATATCGTTGCGAGCACACCGCTTGAACTGGGCTCAGGCTCAACAACCCTAGCACTGGCGCTGAACTACACCGATACTGAGGTAACTCGACGTGGTAGCTTAGGTGATACTCGAACTCGCCAACTGGAGGAAAACCTACCAAACTGGAAAGGTAACTTGAGTATTCGTCATGCAACCGATGACTGGCGCGCCCTAGGCCGTGTTAATTATCATAGCAGCTACTTTGAGGCACACTTGGATGACGGCACCCTGCCTATCGAAGCGGGCGGCGAAGTAACCGTCGATGTAGAGTTCGGTTATAACTTTGGTGAAAACATTGAAGTTATCGCTGGTATCGCAAACTTGTTTGATTCAGTCCCTGCTGAAAATGAGTTCCGCGGTATTGTTGGCTCTCAATTCCCAGCGACTGCACCATTTGGCTTCTCAGGCGGCCAATATTATTTGCGTGCAAAATATGACTTCTAAATCGTAATTAGTAGTCACTAGCTAGAATAGCCGCAGCTTAGTCTGCGGCTATTTTTTTGCCTGCGACAGTCACAACAACTTGGATCGATCAGCTATTATCAACGAGCGATATTCGGAATCATCCGAAATTTCCGATATAGTCGACGCAACCGTTCCAGGCAAAGCCAAAAGCTGATGCTAGAACAACAGGGCGCACACAACTTCGTTTTACTGGAAAGTGCCTCTTACAACACACCAATAAAAGATAAATAATAACTATGGAATCAATCGTCAACGCTATTAACAATGTCGTTTGGGGCAGCTGGGGGCTTTCAGTTTTCCCAGTCCTTGTCATACTCTGTTTACTGGCCGGGCTGTTCTACACCGTACAAACACGCTTCGTTCAAGTTCGTCAGTTTTCAGAAATGATACGTTTACTTAGATCGAATAAGGGTTCAGAGAGGGGCATATCGTCGTTCCAGGCTTTAGCCGTTTCACTCTCTGGCAGAGTAGGCACAGGCAATATCGCTGGTGTCGCCACGGCCATAGGAATTGGCGGACCGGGTGCAATATTTTGGATGTGGTTAGTCGCCATACTTGGCGCTGCAACCGCTTATATTGAAGCAACACTTGGCCAAATCTACAAAGAAACGGATGTCGAAACAGGTGAGTACCGCGGCGGGCCAGCATTCTACATAGAGCGCGCGATGGGCCAAAAATGGTACGCGTGGATATTTGCTGTTGCAACGATCATTGCTTGTGGGCTACTACTTCCAACAGTGCAATCAAACGCTATTGGAGGCGCGGTTGCACGAACTTTCGGTGAAGGCTCTGCAATCACAACATCGATGGGCGTTTTCAGCTCAACCAAAATAATCACCGGCCTAATTGTCGTGTCTATGCTTGGTTTCATTATTTTCGGCGGCGTCAAGCGTATCGCTAATTTTGCTCAGGTAGTGGTGCCGTTTATGGCGCTAGCCTATATTCTCACGGCGCTGGTGATTATTGCCCTGAATATTGACCAACTACCTGGGATTGTCGGGATGATTATTGCTGACGCCTTTACGCCAATGGCAGGTTTCGGTGCCGCGATAGCCATCGGTGTAAAAAGAGGCGTTTATTCCAACGAAGCTGGTCAGGGAACCGCGCCGCACGCCGCCGCCGCCGCCGAAGTGAGCCACCCTGCTCAACAAGGATTGGTGCAATCTTTTTCGATTTACGTTGATACCCTCTTTGTATGCACGGCGACCGCGTTCATGATTTTGATCACTGGGTCATTCAACGTGGGTACAGCCGAAGCTGGATTTATCATTCAGAATATCCCAGCCGATATTTCTCATGAGGGCCCAGCATTTACCCAAATGGCTATCGAAAGCGTTATGCCCGGTATCGGCAACCCATTTATCGCTTTAGCGTTGTTCTTCTTTTCGTTTACAACATTGATGGCGTACTACTACATCGCTGAAAGCAACATTGCTTACATTCGACGCTCGATCAAAATGCCTGGAGCAATGCTGATACTTAAGTTAGTACTAATCTCAGCGGTATTCGTAGGAGCGGTAATTAAGGCGCAGATCGTTTGGGACTTAGGTGATATAGGGCTAGGTATCATGGCCTGGGTTAACATCATTGGCATCTTGATCATATTCTTTATGGGCCGACCGGCAATACGCGCATTGAAAGATTATGAGCGACAAAAGGCCAACGGAGTGACCAACTATACATTTGATCCAGATGCACTGGGTATTAAGAACGCTGACTTCTGGCGAAACAAGCGCTAGATGCAAAACCAAAAAAGCCACCGTTACGCGGTGGCTTTTTTGGTTTACCTTTAACTGAATGAATTTAACCGTCAGCCAATAAACGCCTCAAATCGGCAATAGCAGAATTAGCACGCCCGATATATGAACTCATTACCAATGAGTGATTGGCGAACATACCCATGCCGCTACCATTTAAAATCATTGG
>CALKRK010000284.1 GCA_937989675.1 uncultured Arenicella sp.
TGGGCAACCTAAAACCTTTAACAAGATTCATAACCACGGTACTTGGGCTGCGGCTGCAGTTGGTATGACCGGTTATGTTCTACAAGATGAGAAGTTAGTTAAGCAGGCGCTCTATGGTTTAGATATGTCTGGCGATGCTGGTTTTCTTAAGCAGATTGAATATCTTTTTTCGCCCGACGGCTATTACGCAGAAGGGCCGTACTACCAGCGCTACGCGTTAATGCCATTTGTTCTATTTGCCAAGGCCATTGAAGTAAATGAACCTGAGAGAAAAATCTTTGAATTTCGAGATCATGTACTCCTCAAGGCTATTCGCACAACAGCCCAACTTAGCTACAACAAACTCTTCTTCGGCATTAATGACGCGATTAAGGACAAAGGAATCGATACGATTGAATTAGTGCATGGCATCGCTATTGCATTCGAAATAACTAAGGACCCAAGCTTACTCAGTATTGCCAAACGGCAGAATCATACATTGCTGACTGGGTATGGGTTTACTGCGGCTAAAGCCATACAAGACGGGTTGGCCAAACCGTTTCAGTATAAATCCATGCAGTTGCGTGATGGCAAAAATGGTGATCAGGGCGCGCTTACTATATTTCGTAGTGGCATCGAGGAAGGGCATCAGGCTTTAGTGATGAAAAACACATCTCAGGGCTTGGGGCACGGCCATTTTGACAAGCTGCATTGGCTCTACTTTGATAACGGCAATGAAATTATTAGTGACTATGGCGCAGCACGCTTTCTAAATATAGAGGCAAAATATGGCGGCCATTATTTACCAGAAAACAACGCATGGGCGAAGCAAACCATTGCGCACAATACGGTGGTTATCGATGAGCAAAGCCATTTTGATGGCGATTGGCGCGAGGCGCAAAAATCCGCACCTGATGTGGTGTTTTTTGACGCCAGTGATCATATGAAAATCACCTCGGCGCGCACTCAAAAAGCGTATGACGGAGCAGAGTTAAGCCGAACCATGGCAATGATCACTCATGACGCTTTAGAGTATCCGCTGATCGTTGATGTTTTTGAGGTAATCAGTAAAGACAAGCACCAATACGATTTGCCGCTGCACTATCAAGGTCAACTTATTTCGCACAACCTCAAAATTAAAGCGAACACTCAGTCGAGCGTACCGCTGGGTAAGGGCAATGGCTATCAGTTCTTATGGGATAGAGCCCGTGGCAAGTTTGAGTCACCAATGTCTCAAATGACTTGGCTCAAAGATGGTCGTTTCTATACTTACAGCACACTAGGTGGGCAAGGACATGAATTGATTTTTGCTCAATTAGGTGCCAACGACCCTAATTTTAACTTACGCAGTGAGAATTCACTGATACACCGCGTTGCCTCGGCAGACAAGCATGCGTTTGTTTCCGTGCTTGAGCAACATGGAGAATACAACGGGCGCGCTGAATACACTGTCAATGCCAAGAGTAGCATTGCCGATCTGCGCTTTAGCGAGCAGGGTGAGGCCCGTATTGTCGATGTAAGGTTTCTGTCCGGAGGCTCGCTAACCCTTGTGTTTACAACTAACGGCAGCCCAAAAACAAAACATTCAATTGTGCATGGCGACAAAAAAATTCAATGGTCTGGCCATTACACTTTGATTAACGATTAGAGGATTCGACAAAAAGCTAATGAATACACGAAGTAAACAAAGTGCGGCATTTGTCATTGCTGAAGATGAAAGAACCGAACATGCAGGTGAAGGCATAACACGTCAAATTCTTGGTTATGGCCCTGATCTAATGGCGGTAAAAGTATGGTTTGAAGAAGGTGCCATAGGCTACCAACATGAGCACCCGCACACTCAGGTTAGTTATGTAGAAAGTGGTGAATTTGAAGCCACAATTAACGGTGAAACTAAGCTTTTGGTGGCCGGCGATTCATTCTATGTAGAACCTCACCAACTACATGGTGCTGTTTGCAAAAAAGCAGGCGTGTTAATCGATATTTTTAATCCGCATCGTGAAGACTTTTTACAGGAAGTACAAAATGAAAATAGCTAATCTACGCTGGTGGGTTATAACGCTCATCGCCCTCGCGACGATCATCAACTATATTGATCGGCAATCTCTAAACGTACTTTGGCCGGAAATTGCCGCTGATTTGTACCCGAATAAGTCGGACGATGAGCGTAAAGAAATTTACGCCTTCATATCGGTTGTTTTTGTATTTTCGTATGCATTTGGTCAAGCAATTTTCGGTAAGATTTTTGATTGGATAGGTACTCGTTTAGGTTTTGCCTTGTCTATCGCTATATGGTCTATTGCAACGGTAATGCATGCGATGGCAAAAGGAGTTTTAAGCTTTAGCATTTTTCGAGCCATTTTGGGCGTCGCAGAGGCCGGCAATTGGCCCGGAGCAACCAAGGGAAATGCCGAATGGTTTCCAACCAAAGAGCGTGCTCTCGCACAAGGTATTTTCAATTCTGGCGCGGCGATTGGTGGGATTATTTCAATACCGCTGATTGCATTTCTATCGGTTTATTTCAGCTGGAAAATGATCTTCATTATAGTTGGCCTGACCGGTTTGTTGTGGTTGATTCCATGGTTAGTGCTAGTGAAATCTCCACCCAAGGACCACCCATGGATTACGGAGGCGGAGCGCGAATACATATTAACCGGTCAGAAGAACCAAGACCGTAATAGCGACGGCAATTTTGATGATGGATACAACCCGACGACTACCGCGATGTTATCGCATAAGCACAGCTGGGGTGTGATAATCGCATCAGCCGCCATTGATCCTATATGGTGGTTATTCGTTTTTTGGATTCCTATTTACTTGTCGGAAGTTTACGGAATGGACGTAAAGACCATCGGAATCTATGGATGGGTGCCGTATGTAGGTGCTATGTTTGGCGCCTGGTTTGGCGGTTTACTTGCGCAGAATAGGCTTAAAGTTGGCTGGAGTGTCAACGCAACTCGAAAAATGATCATCACACTGGGTTGCTTCATTATGTTGCCAGGGCTACTGGCGATGGCTAACCCAGGTTCCCCAGTCGTAGCGGTTCTGCTAATGGCTCTAATCTTGTTCGGTTTTCAAACAGCTATTGGCAATGTGCAAACACTACCAAGCGATCTATTCGGTGGAAAAACCGTCGGTACGCTTGCTGGGCTGGCTGGTATGGCTGCAAAACTTGGAGCGGTCGCATTAACTTCACTTGTTCCCTGGCTCACCTCGGGAGGTAACTATACCCCCGCTTTTATTATTGGGGCCGCTCTGGCGATGATTGCAATGCTTAGCGTTTGGGTGTTGTGCCCAACCATTGAACCACTAAAACCTAAAGCCTAGACCAACTAAATTCAACTTAATCAAAAACGTAGTAAAGATAAAATGAAACTGGAAAACAAAGTAATTATTGTGACGGGCGGCGTTCGAGACATTGGCCGTGAAGTATCCAAAAA
>CALKRK010000285.1 GCA_937989675.1 uncultured Arenicella sp.
TAGATACGCTTGCTGGCCGAACAAAATCAAACCGAGTCGATCTCCGGTGCGACGCTCGACAAATTCGCCAACAACGGATTTCACCACGCTGATTCGGTCGACGTAGCTATTTCCTTGAAGCATATCGTCTTCAAGCATGGATTCAGAAATGTCGACAGCCAGAAGCAGATCGCGCCGATCTTGCGGAATACTGATGGGCTCACCAATCCATGTTGGCCTTGCCGCGGCGACAATTAAGCATAACCAAATTGTCCAAAGAGCTAAGCCAGCAATGAATGAATTTCTAGCACTGGACCCACGATCATCGTTAAGAGCAATAAGAGATTGATAGAAGGGCACTCGTATCGCTCCACGACTATTTACTTCTCGTTTAGCCAATAACCAACGCACAATCAACGGTAATGGTGCGAGAGCAAACAGAAAGGGCCATTGCCAACTAAGCATGGTTAGCCTCTTTTATATTAATCTCGTGCTGTTCAGAACTTACTATTGATTTATGCTGCTTTATCCAAGTGGATATTTCCTGATGCAGCGCTGGAATATTGAGATCTGTGTTTAGCTCGGGTTGTGGCTGATAGCAAAGCTCGCCTAACGCTTTTATAGCGCCCGACGATAGCTCGCTGCTCGCCATTCGGTTTAGAGTATATGCCCATTGATGCCCCGTTTTACCCACCAGTGACTCTGAGCCTTGGGCGTGCAGAACGCAACGCCGCAGTATCGCATTCGCATTCTCAAGATAATTTGAGGCAATTTGGTTCTCTTGCCATTGTTTGAAGCTCGCATCCAATTGGTTCTTCGCAGCGCGGCGATAGCGATTTCGTGTACGATGGCGCATATAAAATACTGTTGCGCATAAAATGGCCGCCACTACGATGAAAGCGATAATCCACCAAGCCGGTGCGAGTGGCCACAAACCTACTTCATCAGGCAAATGAATGTCTCGAAGGTTCTGCTTTAAGGCTTCTTGCAGTGTGTCTTGCATTGTTCTGATTTTAAGCGCTTAGGCTCGATAAACCTGAGATAGGATTGTGCGAGCCGTCGACTCAGTACTTACATTCAGCTGGTGCGATTTGGATTGAGCGCTGGCTTGTTGTATGAGCGATGCTCTGGTATTTAATGTTTCTTGGTAGGCTTGTTTTACGTGCTTAGACAAACGAACATTAGCGACTTCAAAGCCGTCACTAATCGGTAACCTGCCTTGCGTTGGTAGCGATTGCTCGATGGGGTCGGTAATACTAACCAGCGTTATATCCGCATGTTTTCCCATTTTGCTCAGCGTCTTAATACAGTCTGCGTCGATGTCGTGAAAATCGCTGACAACAAACACAGCGGTTCCGGGTCGAATAATTCTCTGCGTTTCAGTCAGGCAGTGCGATAAACTTCGCGAGGCAGCGGTGACTAGTCCGGGTTCAGTGGTCAAAAGTTGTGTATTTAGAGTATGAGTGCTGTTGATCAAAGCTAAGGCGGCGCGACGGCTATTTCGTGCTCGTATGTCTACCTCTGTGTTGCTGCCAATGATTTGCGCGCCGACACGATCACCAGCGGCAACCGCCGCCCAACCTATTGCCACTGCTAATTCCGCCGCCAGCACTGATTTGAAGCGCTCAGTGGAACCAAAAAACATGGAACTTCGTTGGTCGACCAGAATATGACAGGGCCGTTCTCGTTCTTCACGAAACAGCTTGGTGTAGGTTGAGTCGCTGCGAGCAGTTACTTTCCAGTCGATCGTTCGTATATCGTCGCCAGGTTGATAACGTCGAACTTCTTCAAATTCCATACCTCGACCGCGAAAACGTGATCTCACGTTGCCGAGCATCGCGCTGCTAGCCGCTCTGACCGAGAACAGCTGGAGGCGTTGCGCCCAATGTCGTGAGCGAAGCAGCCTTTGCCTATCGGTCACAATACCGTTGGCAGCGGCTTCTTGTTCGGAAATAGTGTTAACGGAGTTCATCAGTCATGGAGTAGGCTAGGCCACCGGCACGCGTTCTAAAAGCTCGCTGATAACTTGGTCGCTATCGACTCCTTCAGCCTCCGCTTCGTAGCTAAGAATGAGGCGGTGGCGCAGGCAATCATGCGCAACGGCTTGCACGTCGTCAGGTGATACAAAATCGCGATTGTCGAGCCACGCATGCGCTCTCGCGCATCGGTCCAAAGCAATCGTTGCACGTGGGCTAGCACCAAATTCGAGCCACTGGGCAATGTCTTCGCCATAGTGCTTTGGAGTGCGTGTGGCTAGCACTAACTGTACTAAATACTCGTCAACGGCATCGGCCATATGCAGTTCAAGTACTTCTTTACGCGCTTCAATAATTGTTTGTTGAGATATTTCGTCGCTCGGTGAGGCAGACTGATTATCTAAGGCTTCACCACGCGCTAGTGCGAGGATTTGTTTTTCTGCGGTGATGTCCGGATAGCCAATGCGTACGTGCATTAAAAATCGGTCCAATTGGGCTTCAGGCAGCGGGTAAGTGCCTTCTTGTTCAATAGGGTTTTGTGTTGCCATTACTAAAAATAAATCAGGCAAAGGCATTGTTTTGCGGCCCACGCTAACTTGTCGCTCGGCCATGGCTTCGAGTAATGCCGCTTGAACTTTAGCTGGTGACCGATTGATTTCATCGGCCAAGACCAAATTATGAAAAATTGGGCCAGGCTGAAATTTGAATTCGCCTGCCTCGGGCCGATAGATTTCTGTGCCAGTGATGTCTGATGGCAATAAATCAGGAGTAAATTGAATGCGCTGAAAACTACCCTCAATGCCTTCTGAAAGTGATTTAATGGCCTTGGTTTTAGCCAAGCCTGGTGCACCTTCAACGAGTAAATGGCCGTCCGCTAACAAAGAGATCAATAACCGATCCACCAGTAAGGGTTGCCCTAAAATTTGGTTAGACAACCAGTGCCGAAGTTCAATAAACGAGGAATGCATTCAAATAGCCCACCATTGTTACTTTTAGTAGTTCGAGGCCTCGCACAAAGAATTTGCTACCAGCCTCAAAAGAGCAAAGTTAAAGCCAATACAAGGAAATCTTCAACTTACGAAAAGTTTACTATTTTGGCGCTCTTGCCTTAGGGTGTAAAGGCCTAGTTTTGGTGGATTTTTTGGGGGCAACTTTACGCTACTTTGAGGTTTTTCACGCGGCGATCTGTCTAGGATTATAGGTGCTGTCAAATTAGAATTTTTTAGCGTTATCGGTGCTAATTATTACTCGATATGTGAATAGATAAAAAAAAGCCCAATCGCCATTTTCAGAGATTGGGCTTTTTACCAACTTATGTAAACACCGCTAAGTGCCTACTAAATAAGTTTGAATGCAAATTTAGATGCAAACAATGGCTTCGGCTTGTGGGCCTTTTTCGCCTTGAGTCAAGTTGAACTCAACTTTTTGACCTTCGGCCAATGTTTTGAAACCTGAATCCAAAATTGCGCTGTAGTGAGCGAATACGTCAGGACCAGATTCTTGCTCGATAAAGCCAAAACCTTTAGTTTCATTGAACCATTTTACAGTTCCAGTTGTTTTGTTAGACATGATAATTACCTATGTTCGTTAAATATGTGATTGTCTTAATAGACATTAGTAGCAAAAATTTATAGCTGATATTTACAAACTTTGAAAAGGTAAAAACTACCAAAGAAAAACAAACCGCTAATACTAGTTAATAGCTAGGAGAATGTATTCACTAAGGGGAGATGTACGTAAAACGAAGGATCTAAACTTGCTGAATCTTTAAGCTGATTCGCACAATACAGTATTAACGTTGAAAGTAAAGCCTAAACTAGCGAATATGCGAGTAGATACAAACTAGTAGGAAAATTTTGATTTGCGCCGTTTCTTACTTAGTGTGTCTAATCTGGCTTAATCGTTAAATTAGCTAGTCTAAAATATTATCGGCTATTGTGCTGTGTTAACAGTTGTTTGCAACGCGGCGTTACATACGTATACGGCTCACGCACAGTCGCAGTGTTAGTGTAGTCGCGTTATTAATAGATAAGCCTTTGTGATTAGTTAAGATATGCGTATTTATAAAAACAGTTCGTTGAAGTTGTTCGCGTTTGCCGTGTTTTTATTATTCGGCTCTGCTAATCCAGCGTTAGCTGAAGGCGAGATTGAAGTCACCGTGCTTAACTATGTGAAGGCAAAAACCAGTGTTCACTTTGACCGAATTTTAGCCAAGGGCGATAACTTTAATCGTTGGCACCACAATCGTTATCCGATTGAAATAGAAAATAAACCTCAAAGTTCGCGGCGCGTTAATCGCGATACACTATACAGCTACGCTGTTGTAAATATTAGTGACGGCGCGTCACTAACCATACCAGAGTCAGCGGGGCGTTATTTGTCGGTGCAGGTGATTAACGAGGATCATTTTATTAATCACATCTATCACGATGCCGGTAAGTACACACTGACTCAAAAAGAGTTTGATACGCCTTATGTTGTTCTAATTGCTCGTATATTGGCGGACCCTGGCGATGAGCAAGACATGCAGATCGCACACGCTATACAAGATAACCTTAAGCTTAAAAGCAATAACGATGCGTCTTATAACCACCCTAAATTTGATCAGGCAAGTTTAAAAAACGTAGGCGATAAGCTACTTGGTTTAGCGGGAGGCTTACCCGACGCTAATCGATGTTTTGGAAAGAAAGGGCAGGTTGACCCAGTGCGCCACCTTCTAGCCACCGCTTACGGCTGGGGAGGGCTGCCTGAGAGTGAGGCTATCTATCTAAATGTTCAACCTGACTTAGCTGTCGGAGAGTATTCTTTAAACGTAAAAGATGTGCCCGTTGACGGCTTTTGGTCAATCAGCGTTTACAACAAAGATGGCTTTTTTGAGAAGAACTCTCAGGGTATCTACAGTATCAATAACCTCAGTGCTAAGCCTGATAAGGACGGCTCCTACACTATTAATTTTGGTGGCGATTCATCATTAAACAATTTTCTACCGATTACCGAGGGCTGGAATTACGTAATAAGAATGTATCGTCCTAGGCAGGAAGTCATTGACGGTAGCTGGCGTTTTCCATCGATAGACTAGGGCTTTCATTTGGTAAGTAAGTCAATATACGCAAATCTTAGCGATAGCCTTCTTATTTAGATCTATCTTCAACTTAATTGCTTTTAACTGATTGCAGTACACAAACTATATGCGCCTTTTCTGATACGCTCTGTGATTCTTTAGATTAGCTTCTCGATTGCTCTTTTGTTAGGCAAACGTGTAACTTTAGTTACATTGTTTAGATAACACCGCGGCATTAGACTTGCTGGAATCAAAGCAATTAGATTGCACTCCCATGAAAATATTAATCGTCGATGATCACTTGCTGTTTGCGGATGTACTTGCCATCGCGCTGACCGACTCAAGTAAAGAAATCGAAAAAGCGAATTCCGCTAGGGCTGCCTACAGCGCGTTGCAAGATCATTCGTTCGATTTGATTCTGTTGGATATAAATTTGCCGGATATTCATGGTGAAGTGGTGTTAGAAGAAATCAAGCGGTCTCACCCTGAGCTAAAAGTGATTGTGGTGAGCGCGGCAAAAGTAGATACCTCTAGGATCATTAGCTTAGGTGCCAATGGTTTCATTAATAAAAACGAAAATATTGACACCATGTTGTCGGCTATTGAGCGCGTAGTTGCGGGTGAAGATTACTATCCGCTAGCGCATTTGGAGTCGCTTGAGGAAACAAACTACTCCATTACTCCAAGGCAAATGGAAATAGTTAGCGCTATGTCTGAAGGCTTAGCGAACAAGGAAATCGCTCATCAACTAAATATTAGTGAAGGCACGGTTAAACAGCAGGTCAATCGCATTTTTAGAGTGCTGGATGTTAAGAACCGAATGCAATGCATTCGTAAGGCCAGCCAACTAGGCCTAGTATCATCTAGGTGATACATCTATTTTTTTGCCCCAAACTTAATGACTCCCAATTGAATGACTAAGGAAGAGCAACTTGACTTCGAGCGGATGCAAATATTTGTATCGCAGCATCTTTATATAATCGCGTCTTATCTATTCATACCTGCATTCATTTCATTTTCCTTTTGGTTAGTAGATTCATCAGTGCCGACGCCTATCATATGGTGGAGTGGAGCGGCTTTTTTATTCTTTCTTAATCGCATCAGGTACCACCTGATTCTACAAAAAATGCCGCCGACCTTTGAGGCGATGAAAAGGCGCAAACTAGAGCTCACTATTTACTACACTTGCGTTATTCCCTTTTTTTGGTCGTACCCGATGGTGTTCATAAGTACCGATAATCTTCCGATAAGTTTATGCCTTTTGTCGAGTACAGTGATTCTGATTATGGGAGTGGTAAGTAACACATTAACTTTGCCGCGACTCTATATTGGCTTTACTTTAATGCTGTCGTTAATCTTACTGCTGCGCTTATTGTATTTGGATTTTCCGCTTTTTGACTATTATGCTTTTATGTTGGTTGAAGTCGTTATCGCCGCATTTTTAATGGGTGCAGTTCATTATAAAGTTACGACCAAATCCATTGAGTTGCGATTTGAAAACACTGGGCTCTTGAATCAAGTCACCGAACAGAAAGTTATTGCTGAAACGGCAAACCTTGCTAAATCTCGCTTTTTGGTAGCTGCTAGTCATGACCTTAGCCAACCATTGAATGCGCTCAGCCTGAGCGTCGATATTCTAGAAAAAGAACGGAAATCGGAAAAAGGCTTTAATATTGTCACGCATATGAAAGCGGCAATTTCGGGCTTAAGGAATTTATTTGCCGATATTTCAGACATCTCTAGGCTAGATGCAGACGCGGTGTCGGTGGAGATAGAGCCGGTTAACCTGCAAGAGATGGTAGATGAACTATTAGTTGAGTTTTCGTCTTTGGCAAGCGCGAAAAATTTGGACCTTAGAAGTTACATTAGCGACGATTATGTGTGGTCTGATGCGCGGCAACTAGAAAGAATAATTAGAAATTTGCTCGGTAACGCCATTAAGTATACCGATCAAGGTGGGGTGTTGATCGGTACGCGCCGAGATGGCAGCCGACTTCGTTTGGAGGTGTGGGACACCGGTAAAGGTATTCTAGGGTCTGAGATAGATAATATCTATCAAGAGTTCTATCAAATCGATAATCTGGAACGCGATCGATCTAAAGGTATAGGTTTAGGCTTGTCTATAGTGCAACGCTTGAGTGAATTGTTGGCACATCCTCTAAAGGTGAAAAGTGTTTTTGGCAAGGGTTCCGTGTTTTCGATAAGCATTGCAAAGGTCGAAATGCCCAGCGCTATAGACCTTAAATCAGCTGATGCTGGAAAAACGACGGATATTGTGCCAGAGCATCATATCGACCTCGCTGGTCAAAATATCCTCATGGTCGATGATGAGGTGTCGATTTGTCAGTTAATGGATTCCTTGCTAACTAGCTGGGGTGCGAAGGTAGAGGTGGCAAATGGGTTAGCTGAAGTTAATGCTCGGCTAAACGAGTTTGTTCCAAGTATACTAATAACAGACTACTGGCTTAGAAATAGCGAGACGGCTAGTGATGTTATAGAAAGAGTCTACGACCATGTTGGTGTTACGATTCCGGTTCTGGTGGTGACTGGCACGACTTCCAAGAAAGAATTTTCATCGGAATTACTCGATAAGTTAATTGTCATTCAAAAGCCAATCGATGCTAAAGAATTGCGAGATGCGCTTATCGACATCGCAGAGCTTAACTAGGGCGCCGACATCCAGCTATTTGAGGCTCGAAGTTTCGTGAACAAGCGGCTAGCAGGTTTAAATTAGTAGGTGGTATTCAGCGCAGCGAAAATTCTTTGGTGGCTTGAGATGAACTACGTAAAGCATCTATTTCACAGCGCAGTTGCTCGCTTGTTGACGGTTTGCTACCGATTTCTCCGGTTTGAGCAAACATTTCTTCAGGTCTTAGCACACCTTCAGGGCTACGAATCATTCCCTCCACGAGTGCGCGCAAACACAAGCGGCCCTTGCAGAAAAAACGGTGCTCCACGTAAAACCGTTGATCATCCCAATGCACAATAGCCGTCGTAACTTGAAATTTCTCAAGAGCCCGAATAGAACGTCGGTACGTAACTGTTTCGGCTGTGGTGATGGGGGCCCATTTACGCTTAATCGCGAGCTTGCGAAATTCCGAGCCAAATAATAACTCCCAGCGTGCGAAGGCCATAAACATCGAATAGCTATGAGTGAATACTCTAGTCAGATCAGTGTCGATCAATGGTAGCGCTCTGAAACTCATTTTTCTTTGTTTGAGTAGAGGCACGGAAGGTCTAAGCAAGCACTTGATAATTAAGGATAAGAATCGGAATCTATACATATGAGTGATTGAAAGGCAGGTCAGGTTTCAGCGGATTATGTAACTAAAGTTACATTTACTCTAGGCTCAACTACGCATAAATTAAGTCTATGCGAAAACCAAGCTAACTATGGTCGGGCGCATTTTAACTATCGGGCGCGCCTAAGACAAAGTATGTGTCGATTGCAGTTGTCGTAATAATAAAAAGATAAATCAGATTAGTGCCGATTTTATCGGCATTTATAACGGGGTATTCCACTAGGGTTGGGTCTTTAGCACGGCTTAGTCAAAGGGTTCTGGAGCAAGAAAGTACTAATCTGCTTTCATGTGTTCCAATAATGGGTGAAAAATGAAAAACAAAATGTTCCGCGATTCTTCGTATAAGAATTCATATCGCTTGACCGCAGCTTTATTTGTGGGGTTTTTACTGCAACTATCGTTTCAAAGCGTCTACGCACAGCAAGAAGACGACGTTATGGATTTCTTGCCATCCATTCTGACGGCTGTTTTAGAAGCAAAGTCATGTGATGACGGAGTGTTTGCTAATTGCACTAGCCGGGCCGGCTGCCGAAAAATTAGAGGTTTGTATGAAGATGGCATATGCCTTGTAAAACCGGAGGCGCATGCTCTGGCTGAACAACTTGCAGGTAAATGGCGCGGTTTAACCGCGCTTGAAAGCGGCACTTTCTATAACTTTCTTGAGATTGATTTGTCATCTCTGGCTAGTTTGAGGAACAACACCGCTTATTCCTTGTCTGGAGGCTCACACAGCTCAGATGGTTTCCGAGATTCAAATCCAAATCCGGTTGTTGCTAGCTATGATAGCCGCAACAATGATTGGTACATTCTGGACTTTTGGGGAACGGATATCGGCGAAATCAGCATCCTGGAAATTGCCCAAACCAGAGAAAACCAATTTGATGGTTGCGAATTCATCCTTAATTATCCAGACCTAACTTATAAAGATGGCATTTGTAATAACGTTCGATTACAGCGAGCGGGCACCAAACCCAGATTTGCTGCGCTTGTTAGCAACATTATTTCCGATTTTAGTAACTACTTGGTCAACCTTGTTAGTTCAGCACAAGGCACAAGTTTAGACGCACGCGTAGCTGAAAAGCGACCAACCATAGAACAGATAAGAGGCTTGCTGACTCTACAAACACCAGAGCGAGAGCCGATAGTAATCACATCACCCCAAGATAATGGCTCAACCAATAGCAATGTCGTCGATGTGGTGGGCACCGTTGAAGAGAACATCAACCTAGACAGAGTTGAACTGCAAGGCCAACGAG
>CALKRK010000286.1 GCA_937989675.1 uncultured Arenicella sp.
ACATCAACGGCCACCAAACGAGACACGCCTGGCTCAGCCATAGTGACACCGACCAAAATATCGGCAACTTCCATAGTGATTTTATTGTGCGTAATAAATAACAACTGCGTTTTCTCACCTAACTGCTTTAATACACCAGCATAGCGCTCAACATTAGCGTCATCCATCGGCGCATCAACCTCATCAAGCACGCAGAATGGCGCAGGATTCAACTCAAAGAACGCAAATAACAGCGATACGGCCGTCAATGCTTTTTCGCCACCGGAAAGCAAGTGAATCGTGCTATTACGCTTACCAGGTGGGCGAGCCATCACACCAACACCGGTATCAAGCATATCGTTACCGGTTAACTCAAGATAAGCACTGCCTCCGCCAAATAACTTAGGGAAAAACTGCTTAAAGCCTTCATTCAGACTGTCGAATGTTTCTTTAAAACGAGAGCGGGTTTCTCTATCGATCTTGGCAATCGCAGCTTCAAGGGTCGCCATCGCCTCGGTTAAATCCGCATGCTGTTTGTCTAGATAAACTTTTCGCTCTGAGCACTCTTCATACTCATCAATAGCAACCAGATTAACGGCTCCGATGCGCTCAACTTTACGAATCACATCCGCTAATTGCTGCTCTAATGCCGACAACTCCAGACCTTCAGGCAGAGCTTGCTGCATTAACAGCATAGCTTCTTCGTCTTTTTCCAATTGCTCAGAAATAGTGTCACGGCGCACCACTAACTCTTGGCGCGACATTCGTATGCCTTCTAAGCTATCGCGGACAGTTTTCGATTTTCGATCAAAACCCATCCGTTGCTGGTCGGCGCTTTGCATCTGGTTTTCGAATTCACTGAGTTCATTACGCGCCTTAGACAAGTCACGCTCAACTTCAAGCCGCTTCTCCAACAAGCCCTGTAATTGCTCGCGCAAACCTTCGGTTGGGTCTTCATCATTTTCGATGATTGCCGCTAATTCAGTGCGGCGTGCTGACTGGCCTTCTAACTGCTGAGTTAAACGCGCAATGCTTTCAACCAGGCCAGTTCGATTAGACTGCAATCTTTCGAGCTCAATTTGCTTCGCTTGACGCTCATCGCGCGCAGATCTTTCTTGCTGGCGCGCGCGCTCCAGCTCATCTACCAATTCGGCTCGCCGCCCGGTCAATTCTTGTCTGCGCAGATCGAAATTAGTGGCAAGCTCTTTTGCATCTTCCATCAACTTCTGCGCGTTACTCACGTCATCCTTTGCTTTTGCAAGCCGATCGCTTAACTCCTGTTGTTCAATCAGCAAGTTATCGCGTTGTGTTAACAGCTCAGCGCTACGCGCTTCAATACGACCTAGCTGGTTATGTAAATCGCTGCGCTGATGAGATTTATTACGAAATTCACTACGCGCCTGTTCACGTTCGCCTTCCAAACTCTTGATCATGCCTTGGTCGCTTTCGGCAGCGGCTTGAATTTTCTGCAAGTCATGGCTGGCCAAATCAACGCTATCGGTCAATTTCTCAATTTGCGCTTCGCGTTGTAGCACCCCACCCTCAGCTTGATCTATACCGAATGAAGCCCAGTTGGTACCAACCCAACAGCCTTCACGGGTCACAATTGATTCGTGGGCCGACAATTTGTGGCGGCTTTGCAGCGCATCAGCAACCGTATCGACGGCATACACGCCATGAAACCAACCATCAACCTGCACATCACTAGCCGTGACTTTTTCAGACAGCAAATCTAACTTCGTACCGGACGGTTCAACAGGCGCAGAACTTTGATCAACGACCCAAACCCGCCCATCTTTAAAATCGCTGAAATCACTGGATAATTGCTCAAGCTGTTGCACTGAAATCGCATTCAGTTGTCGGCTCAATACAGTGTCGACTGCCAGCTCCCAACCGCTTTTAACCTGCAATTTGGACGCTATACGCTCGTTATCTTTGATACCGCGCATTTGCAGCCACTTATTGACTTCCTTATTGTCTTCACCAAGCGCCGCCGCCTGTAGTGCTTTTAGAGAGTTGAGCTGCGCAGAATCGTCTTGCAATTTGTGTCTAACCAAATTGTAGCGTTCACGACTTTCTTCCAAATCAGATCGAAGTTGAACAATTTTTTGATCTTTTTCCTGCAACATGCTCTCTAATTCAGAACACTCTTGATCAACTCGAGCCACAGACTCTTTAAGCTGCTCAATTTCCTCGACGTCTATCTTGGAATCAATATCACTCAATGTGGAATCGACTTGCTCACTGCGTTGTGTGAAGTGATGGATCTGCCTGTCTTGTTCCTCTATTCGCGCTGACTGAACCTCTCGTTCTTTCTCTGGGTCTGCCGCGTCACGATTAAGCTGCTCCCACTCGCGTTGCCAGTTCTGAAACTCCTCGTCCGCTTGCTGGAACTTGCCATGCGCAAGCTCGTACGACTCGGCCAGCGTCTCAACCATTGGCTCGAGCTCGACAAACATCATTTCCGCTTCACTTAAGCGCGTCTGATCCATTTCTAGATGCTGCGAGGCCTCACGCTCGGAATCCGCAAGGCGTTCAAACTCATCTTGCTGTTGCTTGCGGGTGACTCGAGTGTGTTCTATTGACTGCTCCAGCGCGGCGATCTCTCCGCCAATGCCGTAATAATCCGCTTGCACTTTATTCAGAGCTTCCGTTAAGTCAGCTTGCTCCTGACGCATCGCTTCAATTTGCGATTCAACATCTCTTTGTTCCGCGACCTGAGACTCAAATTCGGTTTGCAGACGTTCCAACTCAACGTCTTTCGACTTTACCTGATCATGCAATGCCGACCAACGCACGGTTTTAAGCTGGCTATCTAAAGAGCGCTGCTCTTCTTTCAATTTTTTGTAGCGTTCCGCTTCGTTCGCTTGACGCTTGAGGCGGCGCAATTGGGTCTCCAGCTCACCGACAATGTCTTCCACTCTGCTTAGGTTATCTCGAGTATGACGAATTCGGTTGCCGGTCTCTCGGCGGCGCTCTTTATATTTTGAAATGCCTGCCGCTTCCTCAATCAAAACACGCAAGTCTTCTGGTTTAGACTCGACGATACGCCCAACCATTCCTTGCTCAATGATTGAGTAAGAACGCGGACCAAGTCCAGTACCCAAAAAGATGTCTTGTATATCTTTACGTCGACAACGCCCCTTATTAATAAAGTACTTTGACCCACCCTCGCGAACTAACTCGCGACGAATCGCGATCTCGGCAAATTTTGCATAGGACCCGGGCGCGGTGCCATCCGAGTTATCGAAAACCAATTCGACATATGCACGATTCACGGGTTTTCGTGCGGCTGAACCGTTAAAAATAACGTCTTCCATACTGTCGCCGCGCAAAGTTTTCGCTGATGACTCCCCCATCACCCAACGAATCGCATCGATAACGTTTGATTTACCGCAGCCGTTTGGGCCGACAATACCGATTAAATTGTTTGGCACTGAGACTTTTGTCGTATCTACGAACGACTTGAAGCCCGAGAGTTTAATGTGTTTTAAGCGCATTAATGGTCCTTGGGACGATCTCAGAAAAAACTGAACCCTCCCGTTTTTTTGGCTCGTAAGCCTTTGATTGCAAAGCTACCTTAAGCCCAAACCGGAGCTGTCATTTATGACAGAGCAGTAATCGAACGCAATGGCTATATCAGCAGTTGGATTCATCACCCAAATTCGTCTAAAAAGACTGACAAAAAGCCAATTATTTCCAAACAATTTGGGATCGGCTCAAATACTCGGTTTAACCTTAGGTTAATCCCTAAGATTAAGTTAAAATTGGCTCTGAGAAAACCATTGATTTGTGCAATTCGCACTTTTTAGTTAATCAAACAATTTAGAAAGCCGAGAATACCCATGGAACGCCCTAACGAGCCCTCAAAAGAGCTGCTGACCTTTCCTAACCCGTCACCCGAACGCGACTACACAATTCGCATCACTGTACCCGAATTCACCTGCCTTTGCCCACTCACTGGGCAACCCGATTTTGCCAATTTTGTGATCGAATACGTGCCTGAAGCCAGCAATGTTGAACTTAAAAGCCTGAAAATGTATTTTTGGTCTTTTCGAGAAGAAGGCGGTTTTCATGAAAAGCTCACCAATGAGATATTGGCGTCCCTCGTAGATGCCACAGAACCACGTTTCATGCGCCTCACTGCGAATTGGAACGTACGGGGGGGCATTTTCACCACCGTGGTCGCAGAGCACAAAGCCGAGGGGTGGATTGCTCCTGCCAAAGTAGAGCTACCGTAGTATCCGCAGCACCTGGATCGGTCATGCACCTAAGTCACGCACAAATACAGCAATTTAAGATCGACGGTTACCTCGTGTTACCGTCCTTGTTGAGCGCACATGAGTGCGAGGCGCTTAGAACCCTGACAAACGCACACTTATCCGCAAGGGTTGCGCCATTTGAGTTAGAAACAGAGGTCCAATACCCAGGTGCGCCCAAGAGCTACAATGAACTAGGCGGCGAAACTATTCGCCGTTTGCGTTTAGCACATGAACGCGATGCATTGTATAAAAAGTACGCCGAGCACCCAACGGTAGTTCAAGGTATTCAACAAATTTTGGGCGCTGAATCGATACTGCTAAATCCTAGCCATCACAATTGCGTGATGACTAAACAACCAGAGTTCAGCTCTGAGACCCTCTGGCACCGAGATACGCGTTACTGGAATTTCAGCAACAAATACTTGATCAACGCGTGGTTCGCGCTCGGTAATGAGCGCGTTGAAAATGGCGCGATGAAAATTTTGCCGGGCTCACACCGCTGGGATGTTCTAGACAACGCCTTAGACGACGATCAGTTTCTAAAACTCGACCACCCAGACAATCAATGGCGGCTCGAGACGCAGAGATTGGTGCCACTCAATGCAGGCGACGTGCTGCTATTCAGCGCACATTGCTTTCATGCCGCAGGCAAAAACACCACAAACCAAACTAAACTGTCAATGGTATTCACCTATCATGGTGAGTCAACATCGCCAATCAAAGGAACACATTCAGCCAGTCGAACTGAAATCACTATTTCAGTTTAGCTCAGCGTTTAAAATATGCTTTCTTCCTTAAAATCACTATTCTCGATCTTTCTCGCGCCCCAAACACCGCCGTTTGAGATTGTCAGCACACACCGTTCATTTCTGCGCAACACGGTCGCCTTTTATCGTGACTTATCCAGTTCCGATCAAGCGAAATTCGAATCACGCGTCGCGGCGTTTATCCAATATACAGAATTTGTCGGGCATGATTTCGATATTAACGATGAAGACAAACTCTTGGTCGCATCAGGCTCGGTCATTCTTGCCTGGGGCTTTGAAAAATGGTTTTACGTAAAGGTCGACACCGTTATTCTGGTATCCAAATCATTCAACGAACACTCTGAGTTTGGCAAACACAACTCAACTATTACCGGTTTGGTTGGCACCCATCACCTTAGTGGGAAAATGATCCTTAGCCGCGCAGCCTTACATCAAGGCTTTGCTAACGATAACGACAAACGCAACGTGGCAATCCATGAGTTTGCACATTTAATCGACATGGCCGATGGCGATATCGATGGCTTGCCCCGCCAAATCAGCGACAACGCATTTGCCCTGCCGTGGCTAGAGTTAGTCAGTAAAAAGATACGTGACATTGACAACAAACAAAGTGATATTCGCGATTACGGCGCCACCAACAATGCCGAATTTTTCTCAGTCGCGACCGAATACTTTTTTGAAAGGCCAAAACTACTAAAAAGACGGCATCCTGAACTGTATCAATCTCTCGAAAATTTCTATCGGCAGAATCGAGCCGACATTCAAAAAACAGCTCGGATTAGACGTAAGGCACCCTGCCCGTGCGGCAGCGGAAAACGTTATAAACGCTGCTGTGAACCAAGTACCTAAACGTTGTCTTTCATTAGGCTTGCCGCATCCTATTCATACACTAATGGACTTGTTTAACAGGCAACGCGGCCATGGAAATCTCATTCTCCTGAAATACTTCAATCAAGCTCTCCAGCACCGTTGAGCGCAACACGGTTCGAGTCTTTACATCTACCAAACGATAACGTGCTTCATAAAGAACGCCAGAAAGTAAATGACCTTGATCGTCGTCCCAGATAGATCGAATCACCACGGTGGTAGTGCCATCGATAATACCATCGACTTTCTCAATGGCTTCGATGGTCTTCTCTTTGACCAATGCTGGGTTGGCGCTGTAGTCGGTTTGAAATCTAATTCGGGCGCGCACCGGTTGAGGATCCATCGAAAAGTTCTTTATCGTTGATGCCGCAAGCACCGCATTCGGATAATTCACAATCACGCCATCGGTATTGCGAATAGTAGTTCGGCGCAAGCCGATGTCCATTACGTCACCCCAGCCGCCCCAATGCTTACCGATTTTATCGATAATAATCCGATCACCTATCCTGATTGGCCGATCAGCGATAAGGAAAATGCCCGCCAAAATATCGGCCAGTGTTTCTTTGGCCGCCAAACCAATCGCAATGCCAAAAATACCAGCGCCCGCCAGCACCGGGCCAACCTTAATACCATTAATCTTCAACACCCAAATAAGGCCAGCAAATATCGCCGCCAACCAAAGGAACTGCTTAAGAAAATGAATCAAACGGTCATCAAAATCATTGTCGGTTTTCGCCGCAATTCGCTCCAGGCGCCGCAACACAACAAATCGAGCGATATAAAACAAGACAATAGTAACCACAACCGCTATTGCGGACTGCCCAATGTTAGGCAAAGAATTCCAAGCAGCCGTTATTTGTTCGCCGAGTTGATTCAATTTTTCCATATTCGCTTGCATCAATGATTAATGGGTTAACCCAATCATAAAAGAATTTACGCAATAGAACGAGCATTAGGTCAACCCAAGCTGATTGCCTTGTCCACTAGTCCATCTGTGTAATAGACAAAAGTTCGTGATAAGCGTCTAGTATTAAAGACGTATTTAAGGGTAAAGCTCCGCTTTTGGAGCCCCAACGATGGAAAGGAGAAAACAATGGAAAACAACGAACAATTTTCAATCAATTCAAGTGGCCAGGTCGTTTTGAACTCGACCTTTACCGAGCTTGTGGGCAACGCCTCTCTTGGTGCATACACTGACTACGAAAACCGAAACAACCCAAGCTATGTGCCACCAGCGCTAAACTATGGAACGCGCCCATTTCAATATGTTACGCGTTTTACGGGCTTTGACAGTGTGCCTTGGGGCTCGGGCCAAGAAGAGCGTTTTGGCTTAATCTACCAATGGAGCGCGCGCGCAGATGTATATCTATTTGCGTTTCGCGGTACATCCTCCGCTTATGACATGTGGAAAGATTTAGAGTCGGCAAGCACGGCAAACTTTAATCCATATCATCGGCCCAGCAACTTTCCCAACGTGGTACATGTTGGCAAGGGCTTCAATGATATTTACGCGACTAAAAATTCAAGCATGCTTGCGTCCATGCAAGGCCAGCTCTTTAATGCGATCAAACAACTGCCGACCAAACCACGGCAGATCATTATTACAGGTCACAGCCTCGGTTGTGCTCTTGGCAGCCTATTCGCTCTCGACGTGGCCGCAAGTTTGCCGGGCATCCAAATCACTAATATGAATTTCGCAAGCCCTCGCGTTGGCACCGGCACATGGGAAACAACATACGACACTATGTACGCTCTTAGGCCACACACTATTCGAGTCCGCAATGACTACGATTTAGTTCCAACCGTGCCACCAGAATGGTCACCATTTGACTTTCGCCATGTTGGTCGACAATTCGATGTTTCTTACTCGCCGACCAGCTATTTCCACAATCCGGTCGACATCGTGGAAGCCTGGCATTCCTTATTAAACTACCGTTACGTTGTCTACCAGGCGGTTACCAACTCGCCACAAATCTGGACCGGGAAATTCAAAAACCAAGCTAAACCGCATTTCGATATGGAAAGCTATAAACCAAATACTCAAACAATCGACTGGGCATCAGGTGAACTGAAGAAGGTACTGGAAAGTTTACGAAGCGATAAGGAAGAATGTGCTTAGCAAAGTAACCATCGGGGTTTACTAAGCAATTAGTAAACCCCATTTTAAACACCTAGCGGAAATTAGCGTCGCTCGCGCCAATCGGGCTACGAGGCTCGAGTCATCAATACGCCTGAGTTCTGAATTTGCTCAGGCAAATCGTCTTCGTCATCTTCCTCGGGCTCTTCAACTTCTAGCGAAAATTCAGTAGTACTTTTGAAGCTACCTAAATTTTTGATTTTCAACCGTATATTATTTGCGGAGTCAGCGTTTTTAATCGCTTCTTCTTCGCTGATTTTTCCTGAGGTGAACAGCGCCAGTAGAGCTTCATCAAAAGTTTGCATTCCGTACTGTTCGGAACCTTCCATCGCTTCTTTCAGCTCTTGAACTTTGCCATCTCGAATCATGTCTTTAACGCGTGGCGAACCCGTTAAAATCTCAATTGCGGCAGCCCGCTTGCCGTCTATGGTTGGAATCAAACGCTGAGAAATAATACCTTGAATATTCAGTGACATATCAAGCAACAACTGTTTATGGCGGTCTTCTGGAAAGAAGTTGATAATGCGGTCCAAGGCCTGATTCGCGTTGTTGGCGTGCAAGGTTGACAAACATAGGTGGCCAGTTTCAGCAAACGCTAAGGCATGTTCCATGGTCTCACGATTACGGATTTCGCCGATAAGAATTACATCCGGAGCCTGTCGCAAAGTATTCTCCAGTGCGTCTTCATAGCAGTCGGTATCAACACCGACCTCTCTTTGATTCACGATGCTACGTTTATGCGGATGCACAAATTCAATTGGGTCTTCAATCGTAATAATATGACCTGCGTGGTTCATATTGCGATGATCAATCAAAGAAGCCAGCGACGTCGACTTACCCGAACCCGTACCCCCAACAAACAATATCAAACCGCGCTTACGCATGATCAACTCTGGCAAAGAGCTCGGCAAACCCAAATCTTTAAAGTTTGGAATATCGGTCTTAATCACGCGAATCACAATCGCATAGTCATTGCGCTGCTTAAAGACATTCACTCGAAAACGGCCGATTTCCGGTTTATCGATGGCCAAATTCATTTCTGGCTTTTGCTCGAACGCCGCGGCTTGATCTGCGTCCATGATTTCCAAAGCAAGTTTTTTAACCGCCTGCGCATCCAATACACTTTTACCGACACGAAGCAGCTTGCCTTGCACTTTCATACTCGGCGGTGCGCCTGCGGATAGATATAGATCCGAGCCGTCTTTCTCGACGATCAACTTTAATAACGCATCCAACATTTCGAACCCCTAACACTGTATCGCGGCTGTAAGACAAACCGCCCAATAAACGAAGCGGCGTAGCATACAGTAATTTACAACTTGGCTACTAGGAGTAATGAAAATTTGACACTAAATTGCAAACC
>CALKRK010000287.1 GCA_937989675.1 uncultured Arenicella sp.
TGGGCTTTTGAATCGAGGGTACGGGGTTAAACTCGAGCATTGTGTGAGTTCGCTTACTGTGAGCGTGGCTTTTGATTTTATTGCCTTGCTTGCGGTGGTGTTGATGATCATTGCAAAGCAAATGTTGGGTGGCGATGTGCAAGGGTGGGCGATCGGTGCGATGGTATCGGCCATGGCTCTCTGCGTGATTGCTTTGCTGGGCTTATTTGTAATCACACCGTGGTTTAGTCGTTGGCTAAACGCCAATTTTCCGGGTAAAAATACCGAGAGCGTATGGTCTAAGGCGTTAACGTTATTAACCAATTTCAGTGCTAGTCTAGACGCAGTGCGTTCAGCCGGAAAAACAGTTCCAGTGCTACTTTTGTCGATCTTGATCCGCGTTCTTAAATACACCGGTATGTATTTACTGTTTATTGCCGTTGCAGAACCGAGTTTTAAGGAGTTGGCGGCGTTGCCTATCGAGCACGCGGTAGGCGCTTTAATTGGTGGTGAAATTGGCGCCAGCTTGCCTATTCCTACATTTATGAGTTTTGGGGCATATGAGGCTGGTGGCGCCTTGGTGTTCAGCCTGTTGGGTGTCAGTGATCAAGCGGCGGCGGTTGTTACAATGCTTTGTGTGCATGTGTGGAGTCAGATTATGGATTATGTTCTAGGCGGCGTTTTACTCGCCATTTTTATCTTGGTTGTTAGGCGCGGAAAATCTTTATCGAAGTCTGTGAATAGCGCAACAGCCAAATGGGCACAAGTTGCTAGTGTGCTGGCTGCTGGCCTAGTGTTGATGGTTGGTTCGGGCTTTTTGGCGTATCAACTGTGGGCAGCCAGCAAGTTTGGTTCGATTTCGGCACCGGCCGCTGGCCAAGTAGCCGAAGACGGGGAAGAGTCGCGCTTGCAATCAGAAAAACGCGTTGCAAATTTAGATGGCATGGTTGTTTTCAGCTCAAACCGCGATGGTAATCACGATATATTTAAGTTGGATTTGGCCAGCTTTGAATTGAGCAAGTTGACCGATCACCCGCACACCGAAACTTATCCGCGAATTTCTCCGGATGGCAAGCGGCTGGTGTTTGCACGGGCTCATCAAGCCTGGGTTTCGCAGCGCAACACGGTTGCCTGGGATGTTTACGTTCTCGATTTGCAAACCAATGAAGAGTTTCGTGTCGGTGAAGCGGCAACTGCGCCAGCTTGGATTAGCAATTCTGAAGTCACCTTTTTGCAAGGTGGCAGTAATGTTGTGAAGGTAGATGTGGCTTCGCTAGAGTCAAGTGTGGTCTTCGCGCCAGGTGATGGAAATCAGATGCCGAAGGGTGCCAAGCTGCAAAACCCTTCGTTTAACCCAGTGTCACAAGGGCTGACATTTACCGCGAGGCAGTCGGCGATTGGTTCGCCAGACGGCCACTGGGGCACAGCCTTGAACTTTGGAGGCGCGCATAAGCCGGTCTACCCTGGTTGTGAATTGCGCTGGAATCATGATGGTAGCGCTTTGTATCAGGTCGCTAAAGGCGGAAGGAATGACGGCCTTAGAATCGTCAGTGTGGATGAAAAAACGTTAGAACTTACGACCTTAATTGATCTCGACGGTGAGTTTAGTCACGAGTACTGGCCGAAGGATTCCAGCGATGGGGAGTACATGGTGTTTGGTGCCAGCCGAGGTAAGAAAGACCATGAACACGACGTTGCCGATTACGAAATATTCTTATGGAAGGTCGGTTCAGATCCGGCTAAAGCCACCCGGCTGACGTTCCATACTGGTAATGACAATTGGCCGGATGTGTATGTGCGTTAGTGGGCTTCTTGCAGAACTATGTTGAGTGTAAAACAGTTATTCAGCTATCCACTTAAGTCGGCAGCTGGTAATTCGGCTCAGAGTTTAAACTTGGTAGCGCGTGGCCCGGAGTTTGACCGGCAGTGGATGGTGGTCAATTCGAATGGCAAGTTTCTGACTCAGCGGCAGCTACCTAAAATGTGTTTGATTGAGACGCAAGTTAAGGGAACGCAGCTGGTGTTGTCAGCACCAGAAATGGAAACATTACTGGTCGGTCGCACTGATGTGAAAGCCAATACCACTGTGTGGAAAGATAGCGTGCTCGCAAATGATTGCGGTGACGATGCGGCGGATTGGCTTGGTCGATTTCTCGGTAAAGATTGTCGCTTGGTCGAGATGCCACAGAGCTATCAACGTTTAGTAGATACCGATTACGCAAGCAAAGGTGAAACGGTTGGTTTCGCTGATGGTTTTCCTCTATTGGTGGTTTCTCAAGCCTCGTTAGATGACTTTAGCGAGAAACTCGGTAGGCCAATAGGCGCTGATCGCTTCAGGCCCAATTTTGTTATTCAGGGTTGCGAACCTTACGCAGAAGACGGTTGGCGAGAGATTGAAGTTGGTGGTATTCGTTTATCGCTAGTAAAACCTTGTTCTCGGTGCATTATCCCTTCCATAGATCAAGTTACAGGTGCTAAAGAAATGGAAGTTAATCAGGCTCTGCTAGAGTATCGGCGTCGAGATCGAAAAACGTATTTTGGCCAAAACGCCTTGCACCGAAGTTTAGGGCAAATAGATATTGGGGCGGAAGTTAAGGTTATTGAGTGAGAGTACTATCGTAGACTCGCTTTAATTGCCCTTTAGTCACAGACCATGAATAGCGTTCAGTAAACTGTTTGAGGTTTCGTTTGCCTTCTTTTTGGCGAGCGGCGGCGCTATCTGTGAAGTATTGTAACTGCGTAAGCATCTCTTCAACGTTATTCGCTAACGTGGTTTCTTTAGGTAAAAAATCACGATTATTTTGTGTGTCAAATGCTAACACTGGCAAGCCGCAAGCTAAATAATTAAGCATTTTCCCACTGCCTTCACCTGCGTCTGAGAGTTTTGGGTCGATTGCTATGTCTGCTGTGCTCAAGTAGTCCGGCAATGATTCAAATGGTATTCGCCCGGTTAGTGTGCAGTGATCAACGAGGTTCTTTTCTTTAAGAAATTGAGCTAAATTTTCGGTGGGGTAACCGATTATTAAAAAATGTACGTCTGAGTTTTGGTTACCAGATATGACTTCTTTTAGTTCGCGTAAGCCTTTGCCATCAAGTAGCGCGCCTGAGTAAACAACGATGGTTTTGTTGATTGGTAATGACAGCTTTTTGAATAACTCAGCTCGATGTTCTTCGCTCAAGGGTGTTGCGGGGGCGGCGCCGTCTTGCGCTAGCGATATTTTTTCGTCAGCGATACCAAAATCGCCCTTTATCTTATTTAAGGAATGACTTGATGAGCAAATAATCGTGTTCGCGCACCACATTAGTAGGCGTTCGATGAGTCGTGTTGGCCATTTCAGGAAAGGCCATTTTTTGAATGAGCCGTGCGCTTCCAATTCACCAGTCAGGCTCCCTTGCATGTCTGCGATTAACGGTGTTCTGCGCCAAAAAAACAACACCTTTACGACTAGCCCAATCATCAAACCTTCGTGTAGATGAGCATGAATAGCCACTGGTTTGAGAGTTCGATAGTGCTTGAGCGATAACCACAGGAGCTTCCAGTCAGCCCATAATTTATATTTGCTCGGGCCGGCTTCTGTTTGTGTGTAATTTTTTATTGGCGAGATGCGTTTGGTTTTAACGCCATCAACCTCTCGCCCATGATGATACGTGCAAACCGTATTGTCGTAACCGAGCTCGGTCAGGCAGCGTACGATGCCTTCGATGCGGATATGACAGCCTCGGTCCGAAAAAAAAGGCGTAGGTGCAATTTGCAGAATTTTCGCTTGGTTTGTCATCGCGCGTTGTTGATTTAGACGTTGTGCAACGCTTTGTGCGTGGCCTGCAATCTGTTTCGCACTGCCTCGATTTCCGTTGCGAGGTGTTGATCTGCCCAGCCTAAGAGCCGTGCCATGAGATTCGCCACTTCTACAACCTCCGAATCTTGGATGCCTAGTAACCCCAGTGATGTGCGATTGAACAGCACGTCGTCAAGCTTTAGAGCTTGCTCGTTTTCGACAGCCCATACGACTTGCCCAAATATATCCGGTTGGTGCTTACAAATAGTCTGCGTTAATTCTTTGTCGTTAGCGATGCGTTTTAAAAACTGGTCGATGTCGCTGCCGTAGGTTGAGATTAAATGGCGAATAGTATCTTCTGAGAAGTGCTCCTGATATTGGCTAATCTTTGAGTTGACGAACTCGCTTAAATGAATGTAGTTGCTGTTGGATAGCTTAGTTCGCGTCTGGTTATTTGATATACCTAACTTCTGACAAACTAGCTCCATGGTCAATGCCGATAGCTTTCGCCCGGTGGTGTATTTTGCGCCGAGTGCAGTGACCACACCTTCGATGCCATTGGACTTAGCGTGATCGATTATTTGATATTCACCAGACCCTTGATACACGGTGCGGTCAATATTGTCGGTGCGTAGTGGCAGTAGGCCAGAAAACCCTGAGACCAAATCATCTCGAGTCAGTTTGGCGCTTGGAATTCCTTCATTAATCGCGTCAAGCAATTGGTCTACATGGCTTGCTTCGAGCTTAACATCGCCATTGGGGCTGTCTATTTCGTCGTAGCTGGTACCGATCAAGGAGTAGCCGCGCCATGGAATCGCGAAGACATGACGCCCGCCGCGATCAATTTTAGCGTCACTTTGATGCCTAGTAGTCACGGCGATAGCATGATCACAGATTTGCCGAGTCACGATATGCGAGCCTACCGAGAAGCCCTTGATACTCGGTGCATTGTGAGCCGATTTCAGTTTGCCATTTAGATTGTCTATCCATGGGCCAGCGGCATTGATTACTAGCTTCGAATGGATATTAAATTCGGTACCGCTAATTTCATCTTTAACGTTTACTCCCACGACTCGATCACCGTCGAGTAGGAAGCTTTGCGCGGATACATAGTTGTAGGTATCGGCTCCATGGCTCTGTGCTGTTTGCAAAATCGCAAGAACCATACGCTCGCTATCGAGCATGTGACGTTCGTACAAAACTACGGCGCCTGTGTGCGGTTCGTTACTTAGGTCGCAAATCTCGTTCAGTTGAGCTGCCGAAATAGATCGTACCGGCGGCAGCGTTTGCTCTTTAGAGTCGAGCACTTTGCCTTCACCAAGGCACAAAATTCGATATGCCAGCATACCGCAGTTGAGAAAGAATTTGCTGCGTTGAAAGTCTGGGTAAGTGGGTACCGCAAAGGGTATCGGAACCGACATATGCGGGGCCGCGTACACGTATTCAGAGCGTTCCATCGCCGATTCACGCACCTTGCCAAATTGCATTTGTTGCAGATAGCGAATGCCGCCATGTAGTAGCTTGGAGGACGAAGATGACGTTTCCGACGCGTAGTCGTGTTTTTCTACTAGCAGTGTTTTTAAGCCTTGTTGCGCACAATGCATAGCTAGCCATGCACCTGAGATACCGCCACCGATAATCAGTGCGTCATAGTTTTGTTGCTCAACGGTTTGCCAATCTCGGCTAGAGGAGGTCATTCGCTTCGTACCATTTGATGGTGCGCTTAACACCCTCTTCTGTGCTTATCTGAGGTTGATAACCTATTAGCGAGCGAGCTTTGCTATTGTCAAACGCACGAGATTTTACGAAGAATTCTACTCGCCGAGTGTGCAGCGGTGGGTCAATGCCTAGGGGTTTACAGATTGCTTCACACACTTTTGCAGCGAACATCAGTGGCGCTATCGGCGGTGCAAATGTTGGTGCTTTGACGCCTAAGTGTTTGGCAATTGTGGCGCCCAGGTCTTTTAATGTGCCATATTCGTTAGAGCACAAGATAAAGCGCTCACCGACCGCCGCAGGATGTTCGCCACACAAAATAATGCCGTCGGTTAGATCATCGATATACGATAAGTGATATAGATTGCTACCGCCGCCAAAGAGTGGGAAAAAGCCGCGTTTTATTTGTTTAAACATTTTCAGTAGGCGCAGGTCACCAGGGCCATAAATTGCACCTGGTCTGAAAATGCTGCCCGACAGGCCGTTAGCCATGGCGTTGGCAAACAACTCTTCACCATCCAGTTTAGTGCGCTGATAAATATCGCCGGGGTTAAACGGGGAATTTTCGTTGGAAGGGATTTCTTCGATATCACCGTGCACACCAATGGTTGAGCAATGCACAGTGCGGCCGACTTTATGCAGTAGCGCCGCGTCTATCACATTTTGCACACCGCCAACGTTAATCGCCTCGTAGTACTCATCGGGGTGCCCTGCAGTTCGGTACACGGCGGCAATGTGATAGATGATGTCACAGCCCTTAGCTGTGCGCGCAACCGCATCGGCATCGCTAATGTCGCCATACACCAAGCTAACCCCGAGATCAGCTAGTGCACTTACATCAGCGGTTTTACGCACTAGCGCAACAACTTGGTCTCCGCGCTCGGTGAGTTTTTTTGCCAGTGCGCCGCCAGTAAATCCGGTTGCGCCAGTAACCATTACGCGTTTTGATGGTTGATTCATGCTCAAGACTGTCTATTAAAGGACTGCGTAAAAGGCAATACGCCTTTTACTAATTCGTTTTGCTTGCGATGCACAATGCGACTTCCATTGAAAAAACGCAAATCACCCATGCGGGTGAGGAAATATAAAACCAGGGTCATTATAGTACGACTTCCTCTGCTGCTGTATGCAGCAGAGGGTTGAGTCAAAAGAGGGAACACATTCTGTTTTTGGATGCGCCCCACGGATGGGGACTTTATTGACTCGTTTTAATAAGCTGGTGCGTGTGCTATCGAATGGATGTGATGTTAAGAGTTTTGCGTCTTGTTTTACTCTGATACTACAACTGACTCGATAATAACGTCTTCTAGTGGCACGTCGCCGTAGGGGCCTGAGCGGCCAGTTTGAACGGTTTCGATCGCGTCGACGACATCTTGTCCGGAAGTTACTTTGCCGAATACCGCATAGCCCCAACCGCGCGTTGTTTCACTGGAGAAATTCAAAAAGTCGTTGTCTTTGGTGTTAATGAAAAACTGCGCACTGGCTGAATGAGGCTCTTGCGTGCGTGCCATCGCTAGGGTGTATTTCTCGTTCAAAAGCCCGTTGTTAGCTTCATTGGGGATAGGGCCACGGCTCTTTTTCTCTTTCATGCCTGGTTCGAAACCGCCGCCTTGAATCATAAAATTGGCGATAACTCGGTGAAAAATAACACCATCGTAGTGGCCGTCTTTGGCGTATTGGAGAAAATTTTCGACAGTTTTAGGTGCTTTTTCGGCATTCAGCTCAATTTCAATCTCGCCAACATTTGTTTTTAATGTAACCATTTTTTTTGAGGTCTCTTGGGTTGAGTTTTCGTCACCAGCGTTTTGTTCAGCTGATGCGGTTGATAGCATGGAAAAACTCGCAATCAGCAAACAGCTGATGAACGCGAAGCGTGGTTTAATAAATCTGTTCATGTCAATTTTCCAGTTCAAATTAAATGCTATCCAAAGAGCGCATTCAACGCCTTGTTTGGATGAATTCCTGATCGGTGAGTATAGCATCTAAAGGTACATCCCAAGGGGATGGGTTTAGTGATTTAACTTCTTGGAAATGATGCGCCAAACCGAGCAAATAAGGCCGTGTTCTGGGTTGGTGTGCTAGTGAGGACAAAGCTCTGTCGTAGTAGCCAGCCCCCATCCCAAGGCGGTTGCCTGAACGGTCAAATGCGACAAGCGGCAGCAATATTACGTCCAATCTGTTTGCTGGCATTGGAGGTGTTGTTGGTAGCGGTTCGCTAATGCCAAAGCGGCTTAACTGAACGCCATTATCCGCTGGTAGAAAATGCATTTGATGAGTTCGATAATTACTAATTCTCGGCAAGAACACCTTGGCGTTAGGCAGCTTTTCGATCAATAGGTCGGGTTGGATTTCACCTTCGAAGGCGACGTATGAGGCTACCCTTTGAGCTCTAAAGAGGGTTGAACAAAGGCGTGCGGAGCGGGCAATGTTAAGTCTGGCCTTAGTGTGCGCTTCCGGGGTGAGCGCGGCGCGTTGCCTGCGCAGTTTGCGACGTAATTCGGCTTTGCTGCTCATAGTTACTGTATACGCATGATGCCTTAATTTGGCGCGGCTGCATTAGCGCCGAACAATAGTCATGCTCGGCAGCTTAGGTTAGTCGAGCAGCTTGAGCATGGGTTAATCGAGCAGCTTGAGCATGTGTTAATTGAGCAGTTTGCAAACCAAATAAAGAATGATAAAAGAGCGTTACCCATATGTGCCGTAAGCGCTTGGTGCCTTGAACCGACGGTTCAAGTGGGGATCTACAGACCGCATCAGGTGCGCTCGTGGATTGAGACCTAAGGCTTAATCTAACGAGAACTCACAACAGCGAGCTGGTCTGACCCCCGGGTAAAAATACTAGGTTCTAAGGGATTTGAAGCCCTACGAACACCACAGGCAACGCCGAACTCTATTATAGCAGTCTACGCTTGATAGGCGACGAAAACTTGATCTAAAAAATAAGTTAAGAAGGTTTGGTTCGTTAGACCGCTTCAGCTTCGCGTAAGACTTCATCAATTCGTTCTTGCAGCGAACTTAAGCGCGCCTGAACTCGTTCTTGTCCTTCGGTGGCCTTCTGTAATTGAAGCAGGTCATTAGTAATATTCAGTGCGGCCATAATTGCACATCGCTCTGCACCAATGATTTTGCCGGTTTTTTGGATTTCTTTCATGTTCTTGTCAAGATACCGGGAGGCTTCAACGAGGTTATCTTGCTCTTCGGGTGGGCAGGCGACTGAAAAATCTCGCCCCATGATAGAAATGTTTATGCCTTTGCTTTGCATTGAACTGCCCGTAAATTATTCGTTAATCGATGTGTATTGATGCTTGAGTAACTAGTTGAAACTATACCAACAGTTATTGGTCTTCGAGTGTGCGCAACTTCTCGACGATTTTTTCGAGGCGGCTACACGCAAGGCGATTCTTCTCTTTTAGCTGCGTTTTTTCAGCAACAAGCGAGCTTTGTTCGGTTTTTAAGTTTCGATTTTCACTAGAAAGACGTTTACATTCGCTGATCAGTGTCTCGATGCGTTGCTCAAGACCGAGCATATTGGCTTCCATACAGGCTTACCCATCACTTTTTATAGTATCTAGCCTAATATTAGGCGTGCAGTGTGGTGGCGTCAACTGAACATCGCGTGTAATGCGCTGGAAGTTCGATTTAGGCGACTTTACGGACACTTTGTTGAGGCTTGAGGTAGAATATCGCACAACTATTTTAGGTACTATTCCCGAGTATCCACCATGACCATTCTAACAGACCGTTTTATTCAAATTGAATCGACCCTAGCGCTTGCCGGCATCGATGAGCTGAGCCCGAGTGAGCTACATGGAACCGTAGTTGGTGCCATCGCAAACCACATGAAGTCAGGGCTTACGCCTGATCTACTTAAATTGATCGAGCCTGGAGCCGATGCGAATGATGGTCGATTTACTCGCTTAACTGAATTGCTTTATGAGCTGTATCGTGAGAACAGCGAGATATTGCTTGAAAGTAAAGAGGGTTATGGCATGTCTTTACCAACTGACGATGAGCCTTTGGCGACTAGAGTTGATGCGCTTGCTAGCTGGTGTAAAGGGTATTTATTAGGGCTTTTGTATAACAATGCCTTCAGTATTGATCAACTACCTGACAGTGGCGCCGAGATTGCCCGAGACTTAATTGAAATATCGGAGGCTGCCGCCGGTGCTGATGACGAGAAGCAAGAGGAATGGAACCTCTCTGAGTTAGAAGAATACGTGAAGGTAGGGACCCAATTGATCTTCGAGTTTATTTACTCAGAGCGCTCGGCCGAAGCGCCTGCGACGGAACAATAAAACGCTTACGGTTGAACAAAAATAATAAGTTAGAGCGATTATGAGTCAGGAAATCTATGCGCGTAGGCGTGATGAATTGGTTAACCAGATTGGCGAAAACGATATCGTTATCGTGCCAACTTCACCGGTTAAAATACGCAATAGCGACGTTGAATATCAGTTTCGCGCAGACAGCGACTTCTATTACCTAAGCGGCTTTGCGGAACCTGAAGCTGTGTTGGTAATTAGCCCGGGGCGTAAACGTGGCAAGTATGTCTTGTTTTGCCGAGAGAGCGATGCGTTAAGAGAAATGTGGGATGGTCGGCGTGTTGGCTTAGACGGAGCGATGGAGCTGTACGGTGCCGACGACGCTTTCCCAATTGAAGATATCAACGATATTCTTCCAGGTATGATGGAAGAAAAGGAAAAGGTATTCACCACGGTAGGCCGATATCCGGATTTTGATGCACAGTTGCTAGGCTGGATGACCAAAATTAAAGAGGACTCACGCCGTGGCAAACATGCTCCGTACGAGTTTGTCGACCTGAATCATATTTTGCACGAACAACGCCTGATCAAGCGGGTTGATGAAATTGCGTTGATGCGTAAAGCGGGCAGAATGTCGGCGGCTGGCCACACTCGCGCTATGCAGGTGTGCAAGCCAGGGATGTATGAATACCAGGTGCAGGCCGAAATGGAGTGCGAGTTTCGCAAAGCTGGCAGTCTCTATAATGCCTACTCATCGATCGTTGCCGGTGGACCGAATGCGTGCGTTTTGCATTACACTGAAAACACCGATGTGCTGCGTGATGGAGACTTGCTATTAATCGACGCAGGTGCCGAGTTTGAATGTTACGCATCCGATATCAGCCGCACATTTCCGGTTAATGGCAAATTCACCCCTGAACAGCGTACTCTGTATGACATTGTGTTGTCGGCGCAGGAAGCCGCCTTTGAGAAGTGCAGCGCTGGGCATGGTTGGAATGAGCCACATGATGCTGCCGTCGCGGTGATCGCGCAAGGATTACTCGATGAAGGGCTGCTTAAGGGTAGTTTGGAAGAGGCCTTGGAGAGTGAGAGCTATACGCAGTTTTATATGCATCGCACGGGCCATTGGTTAGGCATGGATGTGCACGATGTTGGCGACTATCAGGTAGAAGAAAGTTGGCGTGAATTAGAGCCCGGCATGGTGTTTACTGTCGAGCCTGGTATTTATGTAAATCCTGCCGATGGTGTTGATGAGCGTTGGAATTACATCGGTATTCGCATTGAAGACAACGTGCTAGTGCGCCGCGATGGTTTCGATAACCTGACGGCATCGGCGCCAAAGCACCCTGATCAAATCGAAGCGTTGATGGCGGGTTAGTGATCGTCTAACAGTATGCCTAGCGAATACGACATTGTTATTGTAGGTGCCGGTTTAATTGGTTCTGCTCTCGGTTTGCACTTAGCGCACAAGTCAGATTTGCGCATTGCGATCATCGAACGCAGCTCTCAATTGAAGAGTAATCCAGTTCCTAACCAGCGTGTTGTTGCTCTAGGCGCAACGGCGACTGATGTGCTTAGTAATGTTGGGGTTTTAGACGAGCTGGGCCCAGAGTTCTGCCATCCGTATACCCATATGCATGTTTGGGATGAAAATTCGCGTGGTGAGTTGGATTTTGACGCGCTAGATACCGAGCATCCTCAGCTCGGTCATATGATCGATAGCAATCAATGTACTTTATTACTACAGAAACAGGCTGCTGATAGCGCAAAGCTTGATTGTTTTTTTGATTGTGCGCCACATGCACTCGAGCTTTTTGATGATCATGCCGTATTAAACACAGAGGGTGACGGCCCAAGTGATATTGTGGCGAAATTGCTTGTGGCTGCTGATGGCGCTGGTTCATGGGTGCGACAACAGGTCAAGATTTTTTCTAATCATCGCGATTATGGACAACTTGGGATTGTGGCTCGCATTAAAACAGAGGAGTCACACCAGGATTGTGCGTGGCAACGCTTTCTGCGCACAGGGCCAATCGGAGTATTGCCATTGGCTGGTAATCAAAGTTCTATTGTTTGGAGTGCCGATAAACCTCTGGCTGATCAGTTGATGGAACTGAGTGATGAAGAGTTTTCCACTACTTTGGAGGAGGCGTTAGAAGGCCGCCTCGGAGGTGTTGAGTTACTTACAGCTCGTCGAGCTTTTCCATTACGTAGCCAGCGCGCTGAACGCTATTACGCTCGCAATACTGTGTTGATTGGTGACGCAGCGCATTCGATTCATCCGCTTGCCGGTCAAGGGGCGAACTTAGGGTTTAAGGATGTTGTTTGCCTGAGTGAACTGCTACAAGCCGTTGACTCTGATAGCATCGGAAGGCCTAGTGTTCTGGCGCGTTATCAACGTAAACGGCAGGCCGACAATGAGCAAACTGACGCAATGATGAGTGCGCTGTATACGGCATATCGGAGTAATTCAGCGGCGTGGAGCCTTATGCGTGGTACTGGGATGAACTGGCTCAGTCAGTCAGACTCTCTGCGGCGCTTATTTGTTGAGCAGGCCATCGGATTGTAGTGATAGTGAGATTGTTGGAACGCGTTAAACACGCGAGTCTACCTACTATTTATTTTATTGCCCCCAGTAGATTTTCAGCGGTTTAGTAAAGTCAAAAGGGTAGTCGTCTTTTTGCGTTGGCACCAGTTTCGTTTTACTGGAATACTGTTTGGTTAGAGGCGCTAAAATCATCCTGATCTCTTTTGTTTGAAGCAATGCCGTGAGTTGTTCTAACTGACTTTGTGGAACGCTAGGGTGCGCGACAAACGCATAGTTAGTGTATTCGCTGCCTTGCTTTAGTCGTATAAAACGCTCAGGAGAGTCAAGATTAAACTGGCGCAGAATATGATCGCTGACGGCAAAGGCATGACAATTCTGATTGTCATATTTCATAGCGTCTGGCACCGAGTTTACCGACTTATTGTGTGCCGATAACAGTGTGTTATCCAGAGCACTCGTTGCTAAAAGAAAATCAAGATTAACCGCTTTTTGTGCACAGATTGATCTATCGGCTAAATCATTAACCTCAAAAATATGAGCATCTTCGCGCCGGGCTGCGATCACGTACTTTAACGGTTCAGTTAAGCGTAGAAATGGCGTGAATTGGTGTTTATGAATTGCCCAAGATACAAAGTGAGGTGCGGCAAAGTAGATTCCTAAGCGCCCGCGCCGAAGGCCTTGTTGATATGGGTGCCAATAATCCGCTGTATGAATTTTGAGGTAATCGATTCCGGCTTTGTTTAAGCTGTTATCTAGTTCCGTTGCCAGCTCTGGCAGCGCTGATGATGAGTAAGGTAAGTATAGCGGTAGCTTTTGCACGGAGGTTTGTGCAAAAGCTACCTGTTGGTGGAGTAGCAATGCGATTACTAATGCGCTGGCACGAATTGCTCTAGCACTATAATCGGAGATGAGGTGGAGATCTTTGAACACTTTTTTGACCCGTGTATCGACTAATGTTCTAAACCGATAATTAAAAACTGCTAAACTTGTCATATTAGAAAATCATGGTTGATCACACTGCAGGCCACCTGACTGCAGGCCACCTGTCTGATCATACTATACGAACGAGATTTATTATGTCCTCTAGCCAAGAACTCAAAGATGCCGGTCTTAAAACAACCTTACCTAGATTAAGGATTCTATCCGTATTGGAAGATGGAGCGCAACGTCACTATACCGCTGAGGATGTGTATAAGAGTTTATTGGATGCAGGGGAAGAAATAGCATTTGCGACAGTTTACCGTGTTTTAACTCAGTTCGAAAATGCCGGTTTAGTATTGCGACATAACTTTGAGGGTGGTCGTTCAGTATTTGAAATGGATACCGGGGAACACCATGACCATATGGTTTGCGCAAAATGTAACACTGTGACGGAGTTTTACGACGAGGAAATCGAAGAGCGGCAAAGTAAAGTTGCTGAAAAATATAATTTTAAATTAGAAGACCATTCGCTCTATTTGTATGGCATTTGTGAGAATTGCCAGAAAGAGTCTGCTTAGTACTTAGCTGTTGTTAAATGACTTTTCTTCTTAACGCTGGTTAATGGCTCTTTACCTCAGTGCTAGTTGATGACTCTTTACCTCAATGCTAGTTGATGGCTCTTTACCTCAGCGCCGATTAATCCTCACCTCAGCGTTGGTTAATCACTTTTGTCAGAAGGATTACTGGGACTAGGCCAGCGAGCACTATGGCGATCGATGCCATCGCGGCGTCGGCGAGGCGCTCATCTGAGGCCAATTCATAGGCTCGTACCGCTAGGGTGTTGAAATTAAATGGTCGTAAAATCAAAGTGGCTGGAAGCTCTTTCATTACATCGACGAACACAATCAACAACGCTGTTAACAGACTGCTTTTCATAATCGGGATGTGCACTCGCTGCATGGCTTTGAATGGTGATAAGCCTAAGGAGCGTGCTGCTTGATCCATATTGTGACCAATGCTTTGTAAGCCGGAGTCGACTGAGTTCAATGCGACGGCCATAAATCGGACTAAATAGGCAATCACCAAAGCACCAAGGGTGCCGCTGATGAGTAGTCCGGTCGAAAAATCGAAATTGGCGCGAAACCACGTATCAATACTGTTGTCCAATCGCGCCAGAGGTATAAGCGTTCCAACTGCAATTATGGTGCCTGGAACCGCGTAACCTAAACCGACAATACGTTTTGCGTTTCGTGTTAGCGCGGTGTTGGCGATACGATTGCCATAGGCGATTAGCAGGGCAAATACGAGCGCCGTCATGGCGGTAATGCCAGCCAATAGTATGGTGTTGCCAACCAAGCGCCAGAATTGGGTACTAAACAGTTGTGCGTAAGTTTCCAGTGCCCAGATAAGCAGCTGGGCCACTGGTATAACGAAGCCGATGAGTAGTGGAGTGAAGGCTAATAGTACTGCTAGGCATTGTTTGCCGCCATGCAAAGATTTAGGTGTCGCGTTTTGCGGTGACTTTTGGTTATGGTAGCGTGCGCGTTTTCTGGATTGAGTTTCGACGGCAATAAGAATGATTACAAAGCCCAACAAGACCAGCGCAAGCTGTGCGGCCCCGGCCACACTATCTAATCCATACCAAGTGCGAAATATGCCGGTTGTGAACGTCGACACGCCAAAATAGCTAACGGCTCCGAAGTCCGCTAAGGTCTCCATCAACGCCAATGATACGCCGGCAATGATCGCAGGCCTTGCGATAGGCAGGGTGATCTTATAGAACGCTTTGCGGCGACTGTAGCCAAGCAGTTGGCCTACCTCTCTCAGGTGTGATGATTGTTCTAAAAATGAAGCCCTGGCTAACAAGTATACATAAGGGTAGAGCACAAACGACATTACAAAAATTGCGCCACCTAGAGAGCGAATTTCTGGAAACCAATAGTCTCCGTAAGATAGGTTTAGATATTGCCTTAGGGCCGATTGGACAGGCCCGGCTACATCTAGAAGCCCCGTATAACTATAAGCGGTTATGTAGGTTGGCATAGCCAGCGGCAGCAGCAAGGCCCAATTTAAAAAGCGCACACCAAAAAAACAATACTGCGTCACGAGCCAAGCGGAACCTATACCCAAAACCAAGGTCAGTAGCGCAACCCCGACCATAAGCGAGAGTGAGCTGCGCACATAGTTGCCCAGAACGGTATCGAACAAATGCTGCCATACGCTCTGTTCAGCGCCAAAGCTCAGCCAGATAAGCGTAAGCAAAGGAAAAAACACCAGCATGGCGATAAAGCTGCTGGTGATCTGCCAGGACCAATGGCGATTCATAACTTTGTTTGCTTGGTCGATGTTAGCTTGAGGCGTCTACTTCCAACCGGCTCGATCCATTAATTTGACGGCAGCCGCATTATTTTCACCTAAGGTGGTTAGGGCGAGGGTGTCGGCTTTGAATTCGCCCCATTGTGACAAGATTGAATTGATCTCTATGCCAGGTTTAACCGGGTATTCGAAATTCACATCAGCGTAGATCTTTTGTGCTGTGTCAGAGGCTAGAAATTCGATCAACTTAACTGCGTTGTCTCTATTTGGTGCGCTTTTTACAACGCCGGCCCCACTCACATTAACATGTGCGCCACGATCTGCCTGGTTAGGCCAGATCACCCGCATTTTACTGGCGGCGGCATAGTCATCAGCCTTATCTTTGTTGGCCAGCATATTGGCTAGGTAGTAAGTATTTGCTACCACAATTGAACACTGCCCTGCGGCGGCGGCGCGAATTTGATCGCGGTCACCACCTTGCGGTGCGCGAGCCATATTGCTAACTAAGCCTTCAGCCCAACTTTCAACCGTCGTTTCGCCGCTTGCGGCTATAAGTGATGCAACCAATGATTGGTTATAAATATTATTAGATGAGCGAATGCAAACTTGGCTTTGTATTGCTGAGTTCGATAAATCTTCGTAGCGTTGAAGTTCGTTTGATGGTGCTTGGTTAGTGACTATGATTGGGCGGACTCTTACCGACAAGCCATACCATGTGTTGTCTTTGTCGCGATAATTCGCTGGTATATTGCTGTTAAGGCTAGTTGATGAGATTTCTTGAAAAACGCCCGCAGATTTCGCTCGATGCAGCCTTCCGGCGTCGGTTGTTAGTAGGACATCAGCCGGGCTATTAATACCCTCGCTTTCAATTCGCTCAAGCAGCGCATCGGCTTTGCTGCTAATAATGTTTACTTGAATGCCAGTTTCGGCGGTAAACGCATCTAACAACGGTTTAATCAATGCTTCTTTTCGAGCTGAGTATAAATTTACCTCGTTGCTCGCTGGTGGTTGGCAAGCGGCTATCAGTAAAGCGATGACGACAATAACAATTTTTTTCATGAGGGGCTTAATAAACTAAATTTAACACAAATGAGAATCATTCTCATTTTCATTGATTCTTCTGCGCAATGCAAGTTAGCTGAGGGGGCAAATGAAAAATAGTTGTACGAATTCAGCCTTTTTGGAATAAAACACGTGGGTTGAGTTCTTCGTGCCTTGATTACCGGCAAACGTTAAACATCGGCTGTAAGAAAATTTTCTGTATTTGAGTTTTTGTCGATTTGTTTAAAGTGACGGTCGGCTTTACTTGGTTGTGGTCTCGAATGCCGTATAATGTGCGAAATTTTTATAATCAGGGCCTGTAGTTAATACAGCTCCGCCCGTCACTAATATTGGAGAACGCCATGAGCGAAACCCCCGATGATTTGTTGTACGCCGCGTCACACGAGTGGGTGCGCAAGTTGGATGATGATGTTATTGAAGTTGGTATTTCTGATTACGCACAGGAAGCCCTAGGAGATGTCGTCTACGTTGAACTGCCTGAAGTTGGAGCTGAAGTCACTGCTGGCCAAGAGTGTTGCGCGGTTGAATCTGTTAAGGCGGCTTCAGATATTTATGCACCGGTAAGCGGAGAAGTTGTTGCCGTAAACGAAGAATTGGATGGTGAGCCTGAGCTACTAAATGAAGCCCCTTATGCAGGTGGTTGGATGTTTCGTATTAAAGCTAGTGACGTAGCTGAGATGGAAAGTTTGCTGAGCGCTGAGGCCTATCTAACTCAAGTTAGCGACTAATACTTGCTTCTTATAAACAGTTGTAAAATAACAAAGATTTGTAAAAGCTGCGCTAAACGCGTGGCTTTTAAACGTGTGGGCCGCTAGGTTATGTATACCGAGGTTTGCCCGCACCGCACACACTAGTAAGTTTGGAGCTTAATTTGAAAACCTTAATAACCGGTTCGATGGCCTATGACACCATTATGGTGTTTGAAGATCAGTTTAAGAACCACATCTTGCCAGATCAAACACATATCCTAAATGTCTCTTTTTTTGTGCCTGGCATGACTCGGCATGTTGGCGGTTGTGCGGGCAATATTGCTTACACACTAAAGCTGCTTGATGGAAACCCTCAGATCATGGCAACCGTTGGCGAGGATTTTGGTTTGTATGCAAAGTGGCTTGAGGAGAAAGGCTTAAGCACTCAACACGTTACAAAGGTCGACGGTACTTTCATGGCCCAGTGTTTTATTGTGACCGATAAAGACAACAACCAAATTAACGCGTTTCACCCGGGTGCAATGAATCATGCGCACGTTAACAAAGTGGCAGATGCCGAAGATATTGAGTTGGGTATCGTTGGGCCAGATGGTCGAGACGCGATGATTCAACATGCGGCCGATTTCGCTGAGCTTGGTATACCGTTTGTGTTCGACCCAGGTCAGGGTTTGCCGATGTTTGACGGCGACGACTTGAATACCTTTATTGAACAGGCCACTTACTTGATCGTAAACGATTATGAGAGTGAGATGGTGATGGAAAAAACGGGCTTAACCCTATCGCAATTGGCAGAAAAGGTTGATGCTTTGATTGTTACGCGCGGCGGTAAAGGCTCTGAGATTCACACTGGCGGCGAAGTTATCGAAATCGGCAGCGCACCAATCGGCGAAGCTGTTGACCCCACGGGTTGCGGTGATGCGTATCGGGCTGGTGTTTTGTACGGTTTAGCGCAAGGTAAAGACTGGAAGGTGTGTGGCCAAATTGGTGCGCTTTGTGGTGCTATCAAAATAGAACACTCAGGTACTCAAAATCACGTATTCACCTCAGAAAGTTTTGCTGAACGTTATGCGTCGGCTTTTGCTGAGTCCCTCTAAAACTGCGCTTTAAGCTATGTTTGTTCACCCAAATTTCGACCCAGTTGCGCTGCAGATAGGGCCGCTTGCCATTCATTGGTACGGTTTGATGTACGTATTCGGTTTTCTGGGCGTGTTTTTATTGTGGTCGTATCGGCTTAAGAAATACCCACGGTATGTTGAACAAGGTTGGACGCCCGAGTCGATTTCAGATTTGGTGTTTTATGGCGCCTTGGGCGCCGTACTCGGCGGCCGCTTAGGCTATGTCTTTTTCTATAAACCTTTTGAGTATCTGAGTAACCCGCTGGAAATATTTTATATTCAGCAAGGCGGATTGTCGTTTCATGGCGGCATGTTAGGTGTGATACTGGCGCTGACTCTATTTGGTCGAAAAATGCGGCTTAGTTTGCTGCAAGTTGGTGATTTTGTTGCGCCTGTTGCACCGCTTGGTCTGTTCTTCGGCAGAATTGGTAACTTTATCAACCAAGAGTTATGGGGAAAGACTACTGATGGTCCGTGGGGTGTTGTTTTCTCTAACGGCGGACCATTGCCACGGCACCCATCAATGCTATATGAAGCCTTGTTAGAAGGGCTAGTTTTACTCATTGTGTTATGGTTAGTGGCAGTTAAACCGAGGCCGGCGGGCGTCTTGTCTGGATTGTTCTTAATTGGTTATAGTTTATCGCGCATCCTAGTTGAGTTTGTGCGAGTCCCTGACGAGCACCTTAGTTACCTGATGTTTGATTGGGTCACCATGGGGCAAGTGCTAAGCTTACCAATGTTACTATTGGGTTGTTATCTGGTTTTCAGAGCTAAACGATTATCGTGAGAAATATTATGAAGAAACAAGTTATTAATTCTGTTCAAGGCCGTAAAAGGCAATTGTTCATAGCCAGTATGTTGGCCGCCTTGTCATCGTCATTTTTTGTCTCTCCCGCATATGCGATAAAGAAGTGCCAGGATACCGAAGGAAATTGGCATTACGGAGATGTGGCGGTGCAAGAGTGTGAAAGCTCTAAAGTTACTACTCTCAATGACCGAGGGTTTATTGAAAGTGAGCTAGATGCGCCTAAGACTGACGAGGAGCTTAATGCTGAGAGAAAGCAGCAGGAGCTGGTTGATGCAGAGAGGGACCGTATTCAGCACGAACGAAATGAGCGAAATCGTATATTGAGTGTTTACCAATCGGAAGCCGACATCGAGCGCCAGCTCGATAATCAGATGTATTCCGTTGATAGTAATATCGCGGTGCATAACGTTTTTCTAAAATCCATGGCTGCAAAGATCGAACGGCTCGAGGCTAAAAAGGCTGCATCCAAAGAGCGTTTTCGCCCCGGGATTCAAGCTCAAATTGATGAAGCTAATCAAAGCGTTGCGGATAAAGAAAAGGAGCTGCTCGCTCTGAAAGAACAAAAAAAACAAATTAGGGAGCGTTTTCAACGCGAGAAAGAGTTATACCGCTCGTTGAAGGAAGAAGCTGCCGAATCATAATTCTCAACTTGAGATAGTTATCAATGAAGCTGACATCAGCGGTCTGGAAAACGCTGATACTTAACCTTGTTCTTGGGGCTCTTCTGGTTTTAGCCTTCGCACCCTTCGGTGTCTGGGTTCTCGCGCCAATATCGCTTGCCGCTTTTTTTGTACTAATCTTGCGGGCTGATGGCAAACATACCTTTTTGTCAGGTTTGGCATTTGGCTATGGGTTATACGGATTTGGCGTTTCCTGGGTTTATGTGTCGCTGTCGACCTATGGCGGCATGCCTCTCTGGATGGGGATTGTTGCGGTTCTTGGCTTCGCAGGGATACTGGCTCTTTTTATTGGCTTAATGTCGTACAGCATTGGCCGCTTATTCAAGGGTCAAGCAAAAATTCAGTTGTTGGCCTTGCCATTTGCCTGGGTCGTTTTTGAATGGATGAAGAGCTGGGTGTTGACGGGGTTTCCCTGGTTAGACCTAGGTTATACACAGACTTCAGCATGGATGCTTGCCTGGGCGCCCGTAGGTGGCATTTATCTGGTAAGTCTAATGGTGGCGATTGCCGCTGCGGCCATTGCATGGTCCGTTGTGTTTAAGAATTTTCGAGCTTTGTTAGTATTGCCTCTTTTGGCGATTGGCTCTTGGGTAACTGATCAGTTCGAGTGGTCGCAAGACCATGGTGATGCAATTCAGGTTGGTGTTGTACAAGCGAATGTGCCGATTAATTCAAAATGGGTGGCCGGCACGCGAGACCAATTGATTAGTCGCTATGTCTCGCTTAGCAGTGATTTGACGGATTCACAGACTATGGATTTGGTTGTTTGGCCTGAAACCGCGCTGCCGGTCTATATGCAAAGTACCGATCAGGCTTTTTGGCGATCGATCACGGCCAATGGAGCGGCTTTGTTAACCGGAGTACTTGATGCTCCAAGTTTAAATGCCTCACCACCAAGTTACGATGAAACCTATAATGCCGCTGTGCTAGCCTGTAACGGCGAAACGCAAATGTACCGCAAGCGCCACCTTGTGCCTTTTGGTGAGTATATGCCGTTGCGCTTTATTTTTGATTGGGTGCTGGATTATCTGGAGTTACCAATGAGTGATCTTGCTTATTGGCAAGGGGACCAACCTCTGGCGTGTAATGGAAAAATTAATATCGGCTTGTCTATATGTTACGAAGATGCTTTTGCGAACGAGTATCGACAACATGTCGGCGATGCGACGCTCTTAGTAAACATTAGTGAGGATGCCTGGTTTGGCGACTCATTTGCGCCACATCAGCGCTTGCAAATGGCGCAAATGCGGGCTCGAGAACTCGCTCGACCGATGGTTCGAAGCGCGAATTCTGGCCCTTCAGCATTTCTGGATGAGCGTGGCAAGGTTCTAGCAAAAACGGAACAATTTGTTGTGCAAACTCTTAGCCACCAGGTTCAGCCTAAAACAGGTGAGACACTTTATAAGCGATTTGGGAACTGGGTGGTTTTGTTCAGCCTGATAGTGATTGGCTTATTATTTTGGTTTGCAATGCCAAACAAAAATAGACGATGACGTTTCGTGTATAAAAACGGTAGGTTAGATTTCACCCATTTTCTTTAGAGCACGATCTAATCCAGAAAAATTTGGCTTACGAATTTTTCTTGGTTGGCCATTTGGAGATATGGGTTTTGGAGCTTGGCGCTCAGTTCGAGTTTGTATATTGGCGGCAGATGCCGTAGTAGGAACGCTTGCTGTTGTATCGTAATTATAAGAAATAATTGATTTGCTTCCTTTGTTTAATTTCTTAATTTTCAAGCTTTCAATAGCGCCATTACGATTAAGCAGAACTTCGTCAGCTCTAATCTCTTTGATGGATGCGCCAACTCCATTTATATCTTCGCCCACAGAGTAAAGACCGGCTTTTTTCTTACCAGAAGTAATAATGGCACGAGCAATGTTAGTATCGGTGGCGGCCAAAATACCTTGCAGCGTCAAATTCAATGTCGTGGGCTTGGCTTTGACCACGACTGGCTTTGGTGTTGAGTCGCCGAAAAGGTTTGCTCGAACAATATTTGCAGCATTATAGCTTTGCGCTTGTCGTTTAATGATCGCAGGCAATTTCTGCGGAGCGTAATTTTTTGCCTTTATGCGGCTTTGTGTGCGAGCATCCCACGCTACACTCATGACGACCAGCATCAAGCACAATGCGGCTAAAGCCCAGGCGATCTTAGGCCCGTGCCGATTCCACGTGCGGTTGTTAGAAATGGTGTTTAGAAGCTCCATGTTCTATAGTTTACCTGATTCTAGATAAAAGCCCTATGTAAACCTGTCGAAAGGGCGCTTTGGTTTAGCGTCAATCGTATTTACTATTAATAAAGATATCATCTTGAAAATCAAGTCTTTTCAACAACTTAATGCTTCTCAGTGGGCTTGGCTATGGGTCGCATATTGGCGGCTTTGGCCGGTGTTGTTGCGAATTAAATTAAAGCAACAAAGTTGGTTGATGCGGAAAATAGACATTTCTGAGTATCCGTTTCCGAGAGAGGAACACGTATCTAAAGCCGGCATTGACATCAAGAGAATGCATGAGTCGGTAAGATTGGCTGCTAGGATGCACTTTTTTGATGCCGCTTGCCTGCCCAGATCGATTGTTTTGGCCGACATGTTGAAGCATAGAGGCGTTGTTGCTGCAAAGGTCCGTTTAGGGGTAGGGCTAGAGAGTTCTTCCTTAGCAAGTCACGCGTGGGTTGAGGTCAATGGTGAACCTGTGGCTGAGCCAGAGCGCATGGCGAGTGATTTTATTCGTATAAAGCGTTAGAACCAGCCCTACAAGTATGCTAAAGCAGAACTAGTGTTGCTAGCCCCAAGACCGAAAAGTAACCTACCACATCTGTAACCGTAGTAAGCGCGACACCGCCGGCGAGTGCAGGGTCTATATTCACTTTCTCAAGAAAAATAGGAATGCACACGCCAGCAATCGCACCCATGACAAGATTTGCGATCATGGCGGCGGCAATGACAATGCCAAGCTGAATATTTTGATACCAAAGCGCGGCAATAAGCGCAATTACAAACGCCCAGATAAAACCATTGAGCACGCCAACCATCGCCTCTTTTTTGAGGATGTTAAGCATGTTGCCACGAGAAATTGTGCCAAGGCTCATGCCGCGAATGACTACGGTCAGGGTTTGTGTACCGGCGTTGCCGCCCATACTGGCGACAATAGGCATTAGCACTGCGAGCGCAACGAGTTGTTGAATCGAGCCTTCGAATTGCCCAATAACCCACGAACCAAGCAACGCAGTGACCAAATTGACCGCGAGCCAAACCGTACGGTTGCGTGACGTTTTGGTGACCGGTGCAAAAATATCTTCTTCTTCTCTCAGACCTGCTGCCGCCATAATGTCATGCTCGGCTTGCTCTCTGATCACATCGACCACGTCATCGATGGTGATTCGACCCAGCAGTTTATGCTGTTCGTCGACAACGGGAGCGGATATTAGGTCATAGTCGGCAAAGGCCTTAGCGACATCTTGTTCACCGTCCAGGCAACGAAAACTCACGGGGGTTTCTACCGCATGTTTGATGGCTGGGTCACTACCGTTTTGCGTGAGTAGCCGATCAACTGGGAGAATGCCAGTCAGACGTTGCTCGCGATCCACCAAGTAAATCGTATCTGTATGCTCCGGCAGCTCTGTTTTTAAGCGTAGAAAATGCAGCACCACATCCAGCGAAATATTATCTCTTACGGTGGTTGTGTCTAGGTTCATTAAGCCGCCAGCGCTGTCCTCGGGGTAGGAAAGCACCTCACCCAAATTATTGCGTGTTTCCGTATCCACGGCGAACAATGCATCCGCCAGCAGCGGTTCAGGTAGATCGGGAATTAAGTCGGCGATCTCATCAATATCCAGAACTTTGATGGCGTCGATGAGCTCTTGTTTATCCAGTTCATGCGCAAGGTCTTTGAACACCCCCTCGTTAAGTTCGTAAAGAACTTCACCTTTTGAATCTTCCGGTATGTACGTCCAAGCCAGCGGACGTTTGATCGGAGTTAAGCGCTCAAGTGCATCAGCAATATCAGCTGGATGCGCATCGGCAAACAGCTCGGCAACTTCGGCGACGTTATTCGCGTCTAGAAGCTCAACGATATTATGAATAGGTGGTGTAGCTTGTTGCACGGGTGATTAGATTGCTCGAAGTTCGATGGCGCTTGATATTTAATTGCGCCGCGGGTTGATGTCGACAACCGTATTATAGCGAGCAAGTTGTTAGGGCGTACAAGCTTATTCCCGGGTTAATGTCATTTTCGGCTGGTTAAGCCTAGAGTTCGTTAAGCTTACCCAGGTAGTCACGCGCTTGTGTTGGGTTCTCGGCGTTCATTATTTTTCCCATTAAATAACGAAATCTCGATGTGTCGGCTGCAATAACTCGCTCTTTGACATTGAGTAGGTAGGTTGCGTCCATACTGAACTGTTTTAAACCGAGCCCAAGCAAGAGTCGTGTATAACGTACATTGCCAGCCATTTCACCGCACAATGACACTGGAATATTGGCTTTTTCGCCAGCCCGAATCACATGTCGTATTAATTGTAATACGGCAGGATGAATAGGGTCATATAGATAATTGACGGCATCGTCTACACGGTCTATGGCCAGCGTATATTGAATAAGATCGTTGGTGCCAATTGATAAGAAATCGAGCTTCTGAGCAAATATTTCGGCCATAATGGCGGCCGCTGGCACTTCAATCATTCCGCCAATTTTTATTCGCGAATCAAAGGGAATATTTTTCTGCTTTAGCTCAGTTTTGGTTTGTTTAATAATGGTGAGTACTTGATTGATCTCATCGAAGTTGCTGACCATTGGTATCATGATGGATACCTTTCCATAGGCAGATGCACGCAAGATGGCTCGTAATTGAGGCTTGAATAAATCAACGTGGTTTAAGCACAACCGCACCGCTCGTAGCCCCAAAGGAGACTCGCTGGATGATTTGTTTGGGTAATTAAATTCCAGTTGCTTGTCGCCGCCAATATCCAGTGTACGTATCACCACGGGCTTCTCTACGTTAGTGACGATGCGTTTATAGGCTTGAAACTGTTCTTTCTCGGTTGGCGCCTTATTGCGGTTCATGAACAAGTATTCGGTGCGATACAAGCCAATGCCGGCCGCATTAACGCGATTCACTTCTCGTAACTCTTTGGCTGTTTCTATGTTGGCCATGAGCTGAATACGCTCACCATCTTCGGTTTTGCTGGCTTTGCGTATTAATGTAGTCAGCTTCTTCTCGCGTTCACGAATCTTGCGAGCACGCTTTTTGTACTCTTTTAATACGCTATCGCTTGGATTGATTAGAATAATACCGCGTAAGCCGTCGACTACGAGTAGGTCGTTATCACTGATGTATTTACTGCTGCCGTGCAAACCGACTACCGCAGGTAGCTTCATGCTGCGCGCGACGATAGCGGTATGCGAAATCTGGCTACCAAGGTCGGTTACGAACGCCACTACTTTTCGATCACGAACGAACATGGTTTCCGCTGGGGAGAGGTCTCGCCCAACAATCACTTTTCCGCTTAAGTCTTCGTCGTTGTACTCGTCCAAAGAATGAGAAACGATGCCCATCAGATTTCGAAGTATTCGATTGGTAATGTGTTGAACATCGCTGCGTTTTTCGCGCAGGTAGTTGTCTTCCATCTTCTCGAAAACGGCGATTAGATTATCAGCCTGGCTTTGTAAAGCGTATTCGGCATTAACCAGCTCTTTCTGAATTATCTTGATTGACTCATCAACTAATAGGGGGTCTTTCAACATCAAAAGATGAGCATTGATAAACGCGGCGCTTTCCTTTGGAGCGTCTTTGCTTAAGTTCTTTAGCAGCGCTTTGTATTTTTCCTCAGTTTCAAAAACCGCTTTGCGAAATCGCTTTACTTCAGCGTTAATATCTTTGGCATGAATGGTGATTCGCGTTGTCTCAATGTCGCTGTTTTTTAGCACATAGGCTGGGCCGATCGCGATGCCGCGGCCAATACCGGAACCAAATAGGCTCAGCACGGTCTATTCTTCCTCTTCGAAATAATTGTTGATCAACGCGCATACCGCATCCATGGCGTCTTGCTCGTCGTGACCGTCGGTCGTTAGGGTGACTAAACTGCCCTTAGAGGCCGCCAACATCATCACGGCCATGATGCTTTTTGCATCGGCTTTTTGCCCGCCGAATTCTATTTCCACTCGGCTTTCAAAGCGATTAGCGGTACTGACTAATTTAGCCGCCGCGCGAGCGTGCAAGCCTAGTTTATTGATGATTTCTATTTGCTGATCAAGCATAGGCTTAGTGACTCAGTTCGCGATGCCGCGCCAAAGTTTGAATTGATTGATTATTTGTAAAGTGTTGCTTTAGGAGCGTGGTGAGATATACCGAACGATGCTGGCCACCCGTGCACCCAACGCCTACCGTAATATAGTTGCGATTATCTGCAATGAAATGGGGTAGCCATGTTTCGATAAAATCGCGAATCTGGTTGAACATGTCATTGCACAAGCTGTGGGAACTGAGAAATTCCTGAACTGTTTTATCTAAGCCAGTTAGGGGGCGAAGCTCAGGTTTCCAATGTGGGTTTGGTAAGCAACGCACGTCAAAGATGAAATCCACGTCATTGGGGTTGCCGTATTTAAAGCCAAAGGATTGAAACAATAACGTGAGTGACTGTTCGTTTGCATGTGCGCTGTCATCGCGAATAATGCTACGTAGCTCATGGGGTGTAGTGTTTGACGTATCTATTTTTCGATCAGCGATGTCAAAAAGATGTTCAAGTAATTTGCGTTCTTTATGAATGGCTTCCAATAACGAGGTGTTTTCGTCTGAAAGAGGGTGTTTGCGGCGGGTTTCGCTGTAACGCTTTAACAGTGTTTCGTCGTTTGCATCCAGAAAGATGACACGCGTTTCGACATTAAATGCTTTTAGGCTATCGAAGCTGGTTTTTAAATCACCGATAAAGTCTTGATTACGTGAATCAATGCTGATGGCGCAATTATGATGTTTGGTGTTATTGCCTAGCACTCTCGACGCCATCTCCGTGACTAACGACGCAGGCAGATTGTCGATACAATAGAACCCAAGGTCTTCGAGCACCTGTAAGGCAATAGACTTGCCGGACCCTGAGGTACCACTGATGATAAAAAATTTAGGTGTGCTCATCGTATTTTCGGTTTGGTGTGCCGACTAGTGAGACCATTGGCCGATAAGGTCAATAATCTCTTGCGCGGAATTTGCTTTGGATAGGGCCGTTTTGTTCTCAGAGTTAGACATCATTCGCGCGATATCGGCGAGTAGGTTTAGGTGGTCTTGTGTTGCGTCTTCAGGAACAAGCAAGCCAAATGCGATGTCAACGGGTTGGCGATCAGGGCTGTCGTAATCGATAGGATTTTGTAAGGACATGATGGCGATTATCGCTTGATTGGCCTGTACGCAACGCGAGTGAGGAATAGCCACGCCGTTCCCTATGCCTGTATTGCCGAGCTTTTCTCGCTCCCATAGTTGGTGATAAATTTCTTTTTCTTTGGTCGGTTCTTCTGCGTTTTGATTAAGTGCACTGGTAAGCAGTTGAGCCATTTTTTCGAATAACTTTTTACGGCTGCTGACATCCGATTGTACAGCGATGAGTTCTGCGTTGAGGTTTTGGTGCAGAAAGTCTGATGTCGTCATTATTAAGGAGTGTTGTTCTTCTGATTGAATTAAAAAATCCACCGTTACCGAACTCTGACAGCGTGTCAGTTTGTGCGGCAACGATGGATCTGGTTTGGGTTGGTTTGAACCCTCAGCCAGTTTTCACATTAACAGGCTAAGAGACAAACTCCTGATCCTTCAAAGCGCCGCCACTACGATGGTGGTCAGTTACTTTTTCTTTGTGCTTACGCACCTGAGAATCTAGTTTATCAGCTAATGTATCAATTGTGGCATACATATTATTGGAGTCGGCGTGTGCGTGTAGGGTTACGCCTTTAGCGTTTACTGTGGCCTCGGCCTTGTGGTGAATTTTCTCGACATGGAGCACTACATCAATACTGTTTAAGTGATCAAAGTGGCGTTCAATGCGTTCCATTTTTTCCCCTATGTAATGCTTCATTGAATCGGTTAGATCGATTTGGTGCCCAGAGATGGTTAACTGCATAAAATTCTCCTGAAATGTGACGAACTTCAATTAGTTTGTTCGTCGGTTACGCTTTGCATATTGTTTTGGGCACCGCGCGCTTTAATCGAGCGAATTCAACATGCTCTTCTTCCCCCAGAAGAAGGAAGCACCCTATTGCTTTACAGCTACACCAGCGATTTGCGCTGGCTCGATGGTGCTATGTGCATGCTCTCGCGGTATTTAGCCACGGTGCGTCTGGCAACAATATGCCCTTGTTGCTCCAGTTCCTTAGCAATTTTGTTGTCGCTGAGAGGTTTAGCTTTAGATTCTGCGTCGACCATCTTTTTAATCAGCGAGCGGATTGCTGTTGAGCTGGAGACAGTGCCATCGGTGGTGCTGAGGGCACTGGAAAAAAAATACTTTAGTTCGTAAACCCCGCGCGGGCACAGAAGGTATTTACCCGCAGTGGCGCGTGAAATTGTTGATTCGTGCAGTTCTAATTGCTCTGCAATGTCTTGTAAGACCATCGGTTGCATCGCTTCTTCGCCATGTTCAAAGAAAGCTTGCTGGCGTTTTACGATGGCCTCTGCTACTAGTAATAAGGTGTCATAGCGGCTCATCAAGCCCTTGATGAACATTTTTGCGTTCAACAGGTTTTGTTGGATATAGTCGCTACCTTCTTTATCCAGATCAGATTTAAGTAAATCTGAATAAGTTTGATTGACTCGCAATCGTGCTTGATTGTCGGCGTTTATCTGAGCAAGCCAAGTATCATTTATTTTTTTAACGTGTACGTCAGGGATGACATAGTTTTCATTATCGCTGGAAAACTGCGCGCCAATCCTAGGGTTCAAGCTGGTGATTAGCGTGAGGCTTTCTGCGAGTTTGTGTTCGCTTGCGTTTAGCTCTTTTTTCAGACGGCTTAGGTTGCGAGTACCGACCAGATCGAGGTGCTGCTCCACAATCACTTTGGCTAACTCAATGCCAGCGGTTTCAGCTGGCAGTTGACAGAGCAAAATGAGCAGGCGTTCACTCAAATCGCGTGCGCCCGCACCAATCGGCTCAAGGGTTTTAATTAGGCTTAGTACTGCGTGAACTTCATCTTCTTCGATTTCAAGTTCGGGCTCCATTAAGGCGCACACTTCTTTGAGTTCAACACCGAGGTAGCCGTCTTGGTCGATACAACGTAGTAAAGCGGCGGCAATCATTCGGTCTCTCTCACTTAGCGTGGTCATTTGCACCTGCCAGCTCAGGTGCTCATAGAGAGATTCTTGTTTGCTTACGTATTGTGTGAACTCCGTATCGTTTTCTGAATTGGATGCCCCAACATTTGATACTCGACGCGACTCGAATGACTCCTGCCAATTGCTCGATAGGTCTTGTTCCGGAGCAAGGTGATCAGTGCGTTCGAGTTCAAAGAGTGGGTCTGCGGCTTCCGCGACGGGTTGTGGAATGCCATTGTCTTCAGGTGAGCGGACTGCGCTGATCTCTTGCTGTGCAACGACATCTGATTCCTCGCGTTCGAGCAAAGGATTTGAATCTAATGCTTGTTGGATTTCCTGCTCTAGATCTAATGAAGACAGCTGCAATAGTTTTAGAGATTGCTTTAATTGCGGTGTGAGCGTTATTTGCTGAGATAACTTTAGATGTAACGATTGCTTCATTTACTGTAAATAGCCATTAGCTACTGTAAATAGTCATTAGCGGCTTATCTCTAACCACTCTTAAACTGTTTAAGGAACACTCTTTCCAAAATAAGAAAAGCCCAACCAAAAAAAACGATTCAAAATGCCGACAATCACACACGCTCATGAAATCATTCTAGACCTATCCATGTCGGTTTGCCATCAAATTTTCGTATGGTAGGGCACCTAGATGCGAAATTTTGAGCCCAAGTACACGTCTCTAACCCCTTGGTGGCTAAGAATTTGTTTAGCAGTGCCTTCAGTCAGCACTCGACCTTCTGTCAAAATGTAAGAGTGGTCGCAGATGTCGAGCGTTTCGCGGACATTGTGGTCAGTAATTATGATGCCAATGCCGGTGTTTCGCAGATAATCTATGATCTGTTGAATGTCGCCGACCGAGATTGGGTCAATACCGGCGAACGGTTCGTCGAGCAAAATAAAGTAGGGTCGTAGGGCAATTGCGCGTGCGATCTCGGCCCGGCGTCGTTCGCCGCCAGACAGCGAAATGCCTAAGGTGTCGCGTTTATGGCCGATGTTAAATTCTTCGAGCAGTTGTTCCACACGACGACTGCGCTGTTGAGGCGAGAGTGATTTGTCTGTTTCCAACACGGCCATAATATTTTCCGCAACCGTGAGTTTGCGAAAAATCGACGGTTCCTGAGGCAAATAACCGATGCCGAGTTTGGCGCGTGAGTGCATTGGCAGGTGACTAATGTCTTGGCCATTGAGCAATATGCGCCCGCTGTTGCTGCGAACTAGGCCAACGACCATGTAAAAACTGGTGGTTTTGCCGGCACCATTTGGGCCAAGTAAGCCAACAACCTGTCCGCTCTCAACCGAAATATTAATCTTTTTTACAACCTCAAGCCCTTTGTAGCTTTTACAAAGGTCTTTCGTTTCCAGAATGCTCATGTTTTATTTCGGGTTTATGATCAAACGAGAACGGCCTTCTCTTACTGGTTCAGCCTGAACGGGTTCGGCCTGATCCTGCTCGGCTTCTTGTTGTTCGGTTTCGTCTTCAGTGTCAGTATCGCTAGATCCGCTTTTACCCTTCTTCTTTTTCTTAGCGACTTTTTTGGTTGGAGCGGGCGCTGGACCGTCGTTGTTTTCGGCAAACGGATCTTTGATTTCTCTCTTTGGCTTAGTTCCAGCTTTGCCGCCGGAGCCAAGTTTGGCTGAGCCTTTCACTTTCAGTGTGTCGTTGGCCATGTTGTAAACGATGCTTTCACCACGCGCTGTTTGACCTCCTTGTTTGAGTGCCGCTTTACCAATAAGAGTGAGCGTGTTGTTCTTTTGGTCGACGATGATCTGTTTTGCCCAGCCTTCTACGTCATGTTCTTTACCGTCGGGGCGTTGTTTGAAGCGGGCTAATGAGCCCCACATAGTGGCTTTTTTTAGTTCACTGCCATTGTATTCAGCAAAGAGTTTGTCCGCTTTTAGGCGCAGCGTGCCCTGTATGGCGAGCACGTTGTTGATGTAAGTACGTGTTCCTTTTTTAAAATCGAACTCGATGTCATCTGCTTCGATATCCGCCGGTTGATCTCGATCAGATTCTAACGCTAAGGCCTGCCCAGTAAAGAGGCAAGTCATCAAAATAATCAGGAAGTGACGCATTGGTTTCATAGTGAGATCAATTTTTATAGTAGTAATGGTACAGGGCGGTCCGGTCACGGTCAGCCATGCTTGATATCGGGCTAAAATATAACATACAAGCTGACTGCTAGCTGAACCAGACCACTCACTAATTGCTCAGAGTAGGCTCTCTCGGGTAGTTTTGTCCAAAATGATGCGCATTTTCTTTGCTTTCATTGTACCGCCTGGCCCGCGCGAGTCGGCTTCAACAACAACTTTAACATTCCCAGTAAGTAAAATTTCATCGCCGGATGAATTCATCCAGCCGGAGTCGGCATAGGTATGGCGAGGTGCAAAGCCGACTTCGTACTCGACTACGTGAGGGTTGTCGAGCAAGGCGGTATCGTCGTCTGGAAAGTGTGCCATGCGGTCGGCTTTGATAACAAAGCGTCGTTCACCGTTTTTATCCAAGCCGGTTGCGACAAAGTTTTCGATGTAATAATCGGGGTCATGTCGCTCTTTGAAGTCCTGGTATTCAGGTTCTTCTTCCATCAGTGTGGTTTGCAGATAAATACCGAACAGGCCGACCATGCCGAGAATGCCGATATAAAGAAGAGATTCTATCTGTTTCACTGTTGAATGAGTGCTGTGGTTTATTGTGAGCTGTTAATGCCCAGTGGATAACTGTCTTGGCTATATAATAATACATCACAAATAGCTCGCACCGCACCGTGACCACCCGTTAATGGAGCAATCCAGTCGGCGATGTCTTTGACGATAAAGTGGCCGTTCTCAACAGAAAATTTAAGACCACAATAATGCATAACCGGGAGGTCAATGACATCGTCGCCAGTAAATGAGCATTGCTCACCCGTTAGCTTAAGCTCATCGAGCAGAGTTTGGAAGACAGCATGTTTGTCGTTGACACCTAAATGGCAGTGTTTAATGCCGAGATCGTTCAATCGTTTTTGCAGTGCTTTTGATTTTCGAGCCGAGATGACCCCAACCTCAATGCCTGCGGATTGCAGCATTTTTAAACCATGGCCATCGAGCGCGTGAAATACTTTGATTTGTTCTCCGTCTTCACTGTAATGCAGTTTGCCATCTGTGAGCACGCCATCAACATCAAACAAAGCCAAGCGGATGTTAGCGGCTTTTTGCATAACGTCATAAGAGACGTCGTATGGAAGATCGGGCAATGCGCTCATGGCGGGTTCCTAGTTGTTGTTGGTTCTATTCTTATTCACTTTTAAAGCACGCCGGCGCGCAGAAGGTCGCCCATGTTAAGGGCTCCAACTACGCCCGAGGCGTCGGTAACCAGCATTCCACTGATGCGGTTTTCTTTCATAATTGCAACGAGCTCTGCTGCCAGCACATCTGGCTGGGTTGTCACCGGGTCAGCCGTCATTACATCCTTTATCGGAGTGTCAATGCTGGTTCGACTAGCTAGGGTTCTACGTAAATCACCATCGGTGTAAATGCCGGTTAGTTGGCCATTGTCGTCGACAATGCCGGTCATTCCTAAGCCCTTGCTGGACATTTCCACCAAGGCATCTGATAACAAGGCAGTTTCGGCAACGGTGGGTACGTCATCGCCTTTGTGCATAATGTCTTCAACATACATCAACAGGCGACGGCCTAAGGAACCGCCTGGGTGTGAGCGAGCGAAATCTCGTTCGTCAAAGTCACGCGCATTTAATACAGCAATTGCCAAAGCGTCGCCCATCGCCAGTGTTGCTGTGGTGCTGGCCGTTGGTGCTAAATTCATCGGGCATGCTTCTTGGTCAATGGGGATATTGACGTATACGTCGGACAGATTGGCAAGGGTTGATGATGGAACACTGGCCAGTCCAATTAGCGGCACGCCCATGCGTTTTAAAATCGGCAGTATGGATAGAACTTCGCCAGTTTCTCCGGAATTTGAAATCGCTAAGACTAGGTCCTTGGGCGTAATCATTCCCAGATCCCCATGGCTGGCCTCACCTGGATGTACAAAGAAGGCTGGTGTGCCGGTGCTGGCCAGGGTGGCCGCGATCTTACCCGCGATATGGCCTGACTTGCCCATGCCGGTAACGACGACTCGACCATCACAGGCAAGAATGTGTTCGCAGGCTCGCTCGAACGCATCATCAATATGCTGCAATTGCTGCGATATGGCGGCAGACTCAATTTGTAAGACCTCGCGAGCCGATTCAAGAAAAGCAGTTTTCTTCATGCGATAACTGTAGCGCTGCCGATATCAAATATCAAACGGTGACGTAAATGAGGTAACCGATATAACTAAAGTAGCCAATCAGCAGTGTGCCACCCGCAAAGCGGTTAAATGAACGATTGAGTAATGCGAACAGAAACATAGCGCCCGTAAAGGCAAACATAATTGGAAAGTCGCGCCATAGTGCGCTTGTGTCGATTTCCGTTGCGCGTATTGCGCCGGTTACTCCT
>CALKRK010000288.1 GCA_937989675.1 uncultured Arenicella sp.
GAATCCAGACGGGTGTGGTAGATCAGACTACTACATAACAAGTGGTTCTTATGGAGGAACTAGTCTTCCAAGAAACAATCGAGTATTTTCGGTCGTTGATATTGACTTAATACTGGCAGCGAAAATCAACAACCTTTCAGTCGACTTTAAGATCTCTGGGTGCTCTCAAGATGGGTTTCCAGTTATTCGCTGGTTTATGTTGTCATAGTTGCCGAGAATATTGTTGCCACTAGCTTCAAATTACTGAGCTAGTTGAAATCAGGCAACCATTTGAACATGTGGAGCTTGCATGATTGGATTTTAGATAGCCTGTGTGGAGACAATGTTGACACACGAGGCGTGCAAGACAGCTATCGTTGGACTAATGCTGGCTATTGCTCTTGAAGAAATTAGTTTCAAAAATTTTAATATTTGTTTTTATGGAGAATACTGTTTATGAATACCTTGATTTCTAGAATTTTCGTTCTATCCGCTGCTGTAGCGCTTACGATGTTTATGCCAACTGTAAGTTTTGCTGCCTCGACGTTAGAGGCTAAGACCGTTTCTAAGGTGATCTACTACCCGAGGGGGCAACGCACTAACTCTTATATCTATCTTTTTCAAACAGCAGAGGCTATAGAAAATCCGGATGGGTGCAACAGGGCGGATTTTTACGGGATATCTAATCAAGAGCTGCGTGACCTTGTTCTTGATGCAAAACGGAATAGCTATATAGTGGATTTTAGGATTAGTGGCTGTACATTTGAAGGTTTCCCAAAAGTTGTCTGGTTTATGGTGAATTAGGAGATGAAGGGTTCGCGAATGTGGTACCTCCTATGCGGGAAACCTGCTTTGTTATCGTTACTTAGTTTGGTGAGTTTTGTTATTAGCCCCGCAAATGCGAAAACTTACGCCGTAGATTGTGGTAACTACGCTAGAACCGGAGTTCAAGAAGCGGTGAACAAGGCGGTGGACAACGACGTCATAGTCATTACCGGTAAATGCCAGGAAGACGTTTTTATTAGTAAGTCGATTTACTTGTCCGGCGATGTTAGTCAAGAGCGGGCGGCAATAGTCAATGGTCGAATAAAGCTCGTAAAAGGGCGAACAAAACTTAAGAACTTATTTGTTTATGGCAAAGTATCGGTTACAGATAGTTCAGCTCTAGTTGCAGAAGGTGTAATCTTTGATAATCGAGGTGCGTATGCCTTGAGCGTTACAGGAAATAGCCATGCCGAAGTTGAGACTAGCACAACACTTGGCCCAGTTGAGGTTACGGCTAACTCTTCGATTAGTTTGTCTAAATCTGGCCTCTCGCCGGGGTCTTCTATAGGTGGTCATGGGGCGATATTAGATATATCTGGAAGTAGTTACGCAAAGATATCATCTGGTATTTTTGCTAGTGACCTGACCTTCATGAGGGTTGAAATGCTTTCCGTAGTCGAGATCATTGGTGGAAGTTACCGGCTTAGTGGGGCTGCCGAAAGTGATTTAGGCCTGATCTGTTCTAATTCGATTGTGCGGTTAGTTGACGTTCCTTTTGCGGTGGATTCGGATTATTTGCCTCTCGATGAAAGTTGTATTTTGAAGCAAGCAGCTGACTAATTTCTCTTGCTCATGGCGGTGCTAGATTTTTATTATGCTGCCCGATAACGCATGGAGTGAACGCTTTCTATCTCTGGGTAGTGATTAATTGGGATGTTTTTTGTTTATGGCGCTGCATTGGCTAGAGTGAATGCATTTTTCTGTGCCACTATTGAGTTCTGATGTGAAAGCTTTGGAAGGAAGATCTATTTCGAAATGTCTATGTTTTGTGAATGGTGGATAATCAACGCTGTTTAGGTGCACATATGTATGCAAGCCAATGGGGTTGTTTGGAAGGGGTCTAAGATCTTGCTTATAGTTAAATTCTGAACCAATAGTTGTTAATAGCGTCTCGAAGAAGCTAAATATCGTGCTTTGAGTGGCTTTGTCTTCGTAAAACCTGACCTCTTATCACCATCTAAAGAGCCACCCAAATAACCTCCGCAAAACCATCAATGCTGCAACCAGACAAGCAAATATCCAATGCGACTGAGTTAAGTTAATGTTTGTTGCCGTGTTGTGTGCTGGGCTGAAAATTCGTCGTTGGGATCGACTATTTTTTATTTAGTTAGCTCTTTCGTAACCATCTGAATTCTCCATTAGTTATTGGGTCTGAGTCAAGTAACGGCTGTATAGCCTTCAAGAGTTGTTCCGGCGTAGCTAGAGAGAGGAGCAAGTACTAAAAGAGATAGTGTGCAAATCATGTTTTGTGCATTCTTCCCTTTGAAATTGAGATGGAGTGATTGGGATTTTATCAAAGTCTCTTATGTCTAAACCTTAGGCGATTTCAATCATTTTTGTTTTGTGATATCAGCAGCTGTCGCTAACTGAGGCAGGGCTATTATTGGTCGTACTATAGTGTTTCAAAGAGAGCGGATCGGATGCTGAAAATTCAAAGATTAGCGTTGGTCGGAGACTATTTGGAAAATGCAATGTTGGGCTATATGGTCTATAATCCATCGATTGTATATGACACAAATTCGATGCCTAAATGACCGACCAATTCGCTAAAGAAACCATACCCGCTAATCTCGAGCAAGAGATGCGTCAGTCGTACCTTGATTATGCGATGAGTGTGATCGTTGGAAGGGCGCTGCCGGATGTTCGAGATGGCTTGAAACCTGTGCATCGGCGGGCTTTGTTCGCGATGTCGCAGTTGAATAACGACTACAACAAGCCCTATAAAAAGTCGGCGCGTATTGTTGGTGACGTGATCGGTAAATATCACCCGCATGGTGATACGGCGGTTTACGATACGATTGTTCGTTTAGCGCAAGATTTCTCGATGCGTTACCCATTAGTCGACGGGCAAGGTAACTTTGGTTCAATTGATGGTGATTCGCCTGCGGCGATGCGTTATACGGAGATTCGTCTTGAGAAGATAGCGCACGAAATTCTGGCTGATTTGGATAAAGAAACGGTCGATTTTTATCCAAACTACGACGAAAGCGAGCTTCAGCCATCGGTTATGCCGACTAAGATCCCTGCTTTACTGGTAAATGGTTCATCCGGTATCGCTGTTGGTATGGCGACCAATATTCCACCGCACAATTTGACTGAAGTCATTAATGGTTGTGTGGCCTTCGTTGATAACGAAGACATCACCGTTGATGAGCTAATGGAGCATATCCCTGGGCCGGATTTTCCGACCTCAGGCTTTATTAACGGTTCTAAAGGCATTCGTGATGCGTACCGCACTGGTCGCGGCAAAATTTATATGCGCGCTCGCACGCATATTGAAACCAACGATGCCAATGGGCGGCAATCCATTATCGTGACTGAGTTACCATATATGGTTAACAAGGCGCGGCTGTTGGAAAAAATCGCCGAGTTGGTGAAGACTAAAAAAATCGACGGTATTACAGAGCTGCGCGATGAGTCGGACAAAAGCGGCATGCGTATGTTTATCGCGGTTCGCCGTGGTGAAGTTGCTGAAGTTATTTTAAATAAGCTATTCCAACAGACTCAATTGCAAACCGTGTTCGGTATTAATACGGTGGCATTGCTTGACAATCAACCGCGCTTATTCAATTTGCGAGAGTTGATTGAGGAGTTTATTAAGCATCGGCGCGAGGTCGTTACACGCCGTACGATTTATAATCTGCGCAAGGCGCGTGCTCGAGCACATACATTGGAAGGCCTTGCGATTGCGCTGAGTAATATCGACCCAATGATTGAGTTGATTAAAAATTCAGCGAATCCGACCGAGGCAAAAGCTCAGTTGCTGGCGCAAAGCTGGGAACCTGGGGTAGTAGCCGATATGATTTCGCGTGCTGGCGATGTGTCATGTAAGCCCGTTGGGTTAGATCCAGAGCTTGGCCTGCATGGTAGCGAATACCGTTTGTCTGAGACACAGGCGCAGGCGATTCTTGATTTGAAGCTGCATCGTTTAACTGGGCTTGAGCAAGACAAAATTCGCGAAGAGTACGCCGAGGTACTAGAGAAAATCGCTGAGTACATCAATATTCTTGAGAACGTAGGCCGATTAATGGAAGTTATTCGGGAAGAGCTGATTGCCATTCGTGAAGAATATGGTGATGAACGACGCACCGAAATTCTAGATCAGAAGCTAGATTTGACTCTAGAGGATATGATCGCCGAAGAAGACCTTGTAGTAACGCTCTCACATGAAGGTTATGCTAAATCTCAACCGCTTAGCGATTATCGTGCTCAGCGACGCGGCGGCAAAGGTAAGAGTGCCACCAAAACCAAAGATGAGGATTTCGTTGAACGTATGTTCGTAGCGAACACGCACGATACGATTCTTTGTTTTTCGGATAAGGGCAAAGTTTATTGGCTTAAGGTCTATGAACTGCCTCAAGCTGGGCGCAACGCACGCGGTAAGCCAATCGTGAATCTCTTGCCGTTGGATGGTGAAGAGCACATTACCGCAATTCTTGCAGTCAAAGAATTCACCGAAGGCAGCCATGTTTTTATGGCGACCAGTGATGGTACGGTGAAGAAAACCTCGTTGATGGATTTTTCTCGCCCTAGAGCGAACGGCATCATCGCATTGGATTTGGTCGAAGGTAATGAATTGGTTGGTGTTGGTTTAACTAATGGCCAGCAAGAGGTAATGCTATTTAGCACATCTGGTAAGGCGATACGCTTTAAGGAAGACGATGTGCGCAAAATGGGCCGAACAGCACGCGGTGTTCGAGGCATTAAAATGCCAGAAGGGCATCACGTTAACGCCATGCTGATTTGTGAGCCAGACGATGCTGAATCAGCCGTATTGACTCTTACGGAGAATGGTTATGGGAAGCGCACTTTGCTTTCCGAGTACCATACGCAAGGGCGGGGTGGTCAAGGCGTCATTTCAATCCAAACGACCGAGCGTAACGGTAACGCCGTAGGCGCGATCTTGGTTGAAGAGGGTGATGAGGCAATGCTGATCACAAACGGCGGGACCTTAGTTCGAACTAAGGTTTCTGAAGTGTCAGTAATCGGGCGTAACACACAGGGAGTTAAAGTCATAGGTGTGTCTGAGAATGAGCAGTTGATCAGTGTTGAGAAAGTAGCTGAGTCGGACGATGAGGATGACGCGGGTCCAGATGAGAACGATGCTCCTGAAGAGTAGCTCGTTCGATCCCTCTTTCTATATAAGGTAACAACAGAGGGTTGCAGGCATTTACGTCGAGCTTAAACACGCCATTCAATACGCCGCGCAGAGTAAGGGCAGCGGCTTGAAGCTAGGTGGGTTCAGAGTTGTTGTATTGCTTGCTTTGCTGTTAACGTTCTTCGGTTGTTCCGCTAGTGAAGAGGTGCCCCGTCTCGAGGTGTTAATGGAGGTGGATTCATCGATGCTAATAGAAGGGCGCGTTGTGCTTAACTCAACAATCCATAATAGAGGTTTGGGAACTCTGGTATTTTTGCCTTGGGGCTCGCCTTTCGAATCATCCGTAACGGCGCCTTTTTTAAAGGTGAAAGTGCGTAAGGTTAATGGCCTTTATGACGTTCCATATGAAGGCATGTTGGTAAAGCGTCGAGCTCCACAAGCTGAGGATTTCCTGGAACTTGAGGCTGGAAGTAGCTATAAACGAAGCTTAGATATAACTAAAAGTTACACTTTTTGCCCTGGTCAGACCTATATACTGGAGTATCAAGGCCCTTTGTACTCATTAGATTTTACTGAATTGCTCGTTTCTGGTGAGATTGTAGAATTTAGTACACATGAGGCGTTTCCGCCCTGTGGGCAGACAGAATAAGTAGTTTTATATATTGGGGAGTGACAATGAAGGCTGACAAGTTCTTTTCTTTACAGGCTCGAAGGGTTCGCCAAACCACATTGTTGTTGTTTATCTCGTTCTTTTACGGGGCTTTTGCGCAGGCCCATTTACCGCTTGGTGTGGCTGTTTCAATAGAGCCCATCAAAACTAATTATGATGCCTCAGACGCGTTAATGGTGGAAATCCGCTACACCAATGTGTCCGATTTGCCGATTCAATTTTTAATGCGAGGCACAGCTCTTGAGAAGCAGATCAATGAAGATTTTCTGGAAATTAGTTCCCAGGGGCGGTTGCTTCCGTATGTGGGGCGGCATGTAAAGCGATTACCACCAACTGAGAGCGAGTATATATCGATTGAGCCAGATCAGAGCGTAAGTGCCACGGTCGATATTGGGGAGGCCTACCCGATGTTTGAGAAAGGCCAATACCACATTGTTTACAAAGGTGCTAGCTTTAGCAGTGGTGATGCTTCTCTAAAATCTAGCAGTGTTGCTAGCATCGAACTTTCAGAAGATCGTGCGGTGAAATTGCTTAAACGTAGAACTCCAATTATTGATGCATCCTGTAGCTCAACCCAGCGCTCTCAGATTAATCAAGCGCTTGCTATTGCTGAAAACATAGCGCGTTCGGCTCGCGACGCCCTAAACAATGCGCCAGTAGAGCTACGGCCAACGGCGCGGCGTTATACTGAGTGGTTTGGCGTATATTCACCGGGCCGATACTCAACAGCGCAAACGGCATTTAATCGTATATCCAGCGCGCTTTCAAACCAGGTTATTGGTTTTGATTGCACCTGTGATATTAATAATCGCGAAAATGTCTTTGCCTTCGTGTTTGCGAATGACCCGTATAATATGAATGTATGCCCGGTCTTCTTTCGGGTTGCCCCCAGTGGTACTGATTCAAGGTCTGGGACTATTATTCATGAGATTAGTCACTTCAATGTTGTAATTGGGAGTGACGATTTTTCCTCCGCACTTAATCAGAGTGGGTCTCGAAGATTGGCTCAATCCAATCCGTCTGCGGCAATCCGCAACGCAAACGCCTTTGAATATTTCGCTGAGAACACGCCGTTTTTGCCGATGCCTACGGTTGATGACCTCCCGCGCCCTTCTGATCTCGTTGTAAGTTCCTTCAGTGTTCAGAAACAAAACCCTGCAGTGGAAGAGCTGGTTGGTGTTTCTGCCGTGATCGCTAATGTCGGTGAGTCAGAATCTCCGTCAACTCAAGCAAGTATTAGATTGTCCCCGGATGCCGTGATTTCGTTAAATGACACGCAGCTTAGTCAGGGCGTAATACCATTGTTAGGGTCTGGGGCTATGTTCAATTTTGACTCGGCCGTTCAAGCCCCAAGTGAGCCTGGGGAGTATTGGATTGGTATTTGCGTTTCCCCAGTAGTTGGTGAATTGGTAACCACTAATAACTGTTCAGGTTCCGTGCCGTTAATGGTAAGGCCAAGGGCAACCTTCTTACCTTCCATATTTTTACTGCTACTGGACGAAACTTCCGATTAGTAAAGCTCTATAGTTAACACTAAACAGATTACGGTTTGCCGTGTGCGGCTTCTGTGGCAACGATTGGTCAATTTTGTTTGCCAAACGCCAGTGTTGCCCCCCTAATGTTCCGTTAAAGTGCGTTAGTTGAGAGTAAAAAATATGATTACTTTCATTTTTCTGAAACTAGTCATATAGATTTACCCATAGCTTGTGTAAAATACTCCTCCTGAAAATGTACATAGAGCAGTGCTTCAAATTCTGTTCTTCATAAATAATGCGATACATGCTTATGGTTTTGCGCATTGGTACAGCGAATGAAGCCCATTGGCCATCCAAGCCTATGGTGACTGATCGCACAACAAGATTTTAAACTTTCTTGGAGACTTATCATGAGTCGTATTTATAACTTCAGCGCGGGCCCAGCTGCGCTACCTCTTGCTGTGCTTGAAGAAGTTCAAGCCGAAATGCTTGAGTGGAATGGTTCTGGTGCATCAGTGATGGAAGTATCGCATCGCGGTAAGCCATTTATGGAAACAGCCGCGCAAGCCGAACAAGACTTGCGTGACTTGATGGGAATTCCAGACAACTACAAAGTGTTGTTCCTTCAAGGTGGCGCAACTTCTCAGTTTTCTGCAATCCCCCTAAATCTCAAATTTCTCGGTGCTAAAGCTGATTACGCGCACACTGGGCATTGGAGCAAAAAGGCGATAGCGGATGCCAAGCGCTTTGTTGACGTTAATGTGGTGTGTGACACTTCAGAGGAGGGCTATAAGCACGTTCCTGATGCAAGCGATTGGAGTTTGAGTGATGACGCGGCCTATGTTCACGTGACACCCAACGAAACAATTGCCGGGGTTGAGTTCAATTGGTTGCCTGATACCGATAAACCGATTTGTGCTGACGTGTCATCTAATATTTTGTCACGCCCGATCGATGTTTCTAAATACGGCGTTATCTATGCTGGAGCGCAGAAAAACATCGGCCCAGCTGGCTTAACGATCGTGATTGTAAGAGACGACCTTGTTGGCCAGTTTCCAAGTGACGCGCCGCGTTTGATGGATTATCAAGTAATGGCTGACAGCGATAGCATGAACAATACACCGCCGACCTTTGCCTGGTATCTGGCTGGCAAAGTTTTTCAATGGCTGAAAAACAACGGTGGTGTTGAAGCGATGGCAACAAAGAACCAAGCTAAAGCTGAGAAGCTTTATAACTATGTCGATAATTCTGATGGGTTTTATACAAACCCGGTTGCCGTTGAAAATCGTTCTTGGATGAATGTGCCGTTTATTCTTGCAAATAGCGATTTAGACGCCAGTTTCCTAGAACAATCGCACGCCGCTGGTTTGCACGCGCTGAAAGGTCACCGCTCAGTGGGCGGCATGCGGGCCAGTATTTACAATGCGATGGGGCTTGATGGAATTGACGCACTAGTCGATTTCATGGATTCTTTTAAAGCCGCTAACCAATAACCTAATTTTAGGCCGCACAGGCTGTTTAGTCTGTGCGGTGAGACGAGTTTGCTATGTACAAAATTCTAACCTTAAACAACATTTCTCAGGTCGGTTTGGATAAGTTCCCAGCTGATGCTTACACGATTTCCGATCAAGAGGCTAACCCAGACGCGATCATATTACGCTCTTTCAAGATGCATGATATGGCGTTGCCTACGAGTTTAAAAGCCGTTGGTCGAGCTGGCGCAGGCGTTAACAATATTCCGTTGGATAAAATGAGTGCAGCGGGTATCCCTGTCTTTAACGCGCCTGGTGCAAATGCCAACGCGGTAAAGGAGTTGGTGATTGCCTCTTTGTTTATCTCAGCGCGTAATATCAGTGAAGCGATTAAATATACCGATGAACTGCAAGGTGAAGACGCCGAGCTGTCTAAGATGGTGGAAGCGGGTAAAAAGAAATACGCTGGCTTTGAATTGCCGGGTCGCACGATTGGTGTCGTTGGTTTGGGGGCGATTGGCCGAATGGTTGCTAATACCTGTGTTGATTTAGGCATGAATGTGATTGGTTTTGACCCAGGCTTAACTGTTGACGGCGCATGGCAGTTGTCTGCACAAATCGGCAGAGCCAACAGTGTTGAAGAAATGCTGCCTAAGGTCGACTTTTTAACTGTGCATGTGCCTCTGATCGATGCAACACGAGACCTTATTAACGCCGATAATGTAGGCAAAATGAAGGAATCTGCGGTTGTCATTAATTTGGCGCGCGGCGGTATAGTCAATGACGATGCGGTATGTGCTGCTCTGGACGCAGGAAAGCTTGGCTGTTACGTCACGGATTTCCCAAACAACCGTACTAAGCAAACACCACAAGTAATTGGCTTGCCTCATTTGGGCGCGTCAACGGGCGAAGCGGAAGACAATTGCGCGGTTATGGTGGCTGATCAGGTTACGGATTACCTTGAAACGGGTAATATCAAGAACTCAGTTAATTTTCCAAATGTATCTATGCCGCGAGGAACAGATTACCGTTTAGTGGTCTGTAACGCGAATGTACCGAATATGGTAGGGCAAATTTCCACAATATTAGCGGACGCTAATCTCAATATTAATGACATGATTAATCAATCGCGCGGCGATGTTGCTTATACGATAGTCGACGTGGACAGCGAAATTCCACAGTCAGTCGTGGATACGATTAAGCAGCTAGACGGCATTATGATTGCGCGAACTATTCAAGCCTAATGTATGTGGCATTAATCTACTGAGTTTGAATTCATATGGGCGACAAACCTAACAGCAAGCCGCGATCTCAAAAGCCAGAGTCTAGTGCGGCGCCGGACTCTGTAGAGCTGGTGGAATTACGCAAAAAGATTGATGCGTTTGACCAACAGATTTTGAAATTGATTCAAGAGCGTGTTTTGGTTGCGGCTGATATTGCGAAAGCAAAAACGGCGGTTGATGCAGATGCCTCGTTTTATCGTCCGGAGAGAGAAGCCCAGGTTTTACGACGTGTTCGTGAGCGCAATTCCAAATTGCGGGAAGAGCTTGATGGCTTGGTTTCGGATGATGAGATGGTTCGCTTAATGCGAGAAGTTATGTCGATTTCGTTGGCGGCGGAGATGCCGATGACCGTCGCCTACCTTGGCCCAGAGGGCACTTATACGCAAGCGGCCGTTGTTAAGCATTTTGGGCAGGCAGTAAACAGCCTAGATGTGAAAACGATTGGCGATGTGTTTCGAGTGGTGGAGCAAGGCAAGGCTCATTTTGGTGTGGTACCGGTAGAGAACTCGACTGAGGGTGTGATTACGCATACGCTCGATTGTTTTTCTTCCTCGGACTTAAAAGTGTGTGGCGAAGTGCAGTTGCCTATTAGTCATCAGCTATTGAGTAATGCGGATGGGTTAACCAATGTAGAGGCCGTGTATGCTCACCCGCAGGCGCTGGCTCAATGCAGGCAATGGTTAGAACGCTATCTGCCAGATGCTGAAGTTTTGAACGCTAACAGTAATGCTGAAGCCGCGATTATTGCGGCAAAAAATCCGGCCGTAGCGGCGATTGCCAGTGATATGGCGGCGAGGCTTTATCAAGTCAATATTCTTGCTTCAGGCATCGAGGATGAGCGCAATAATACAACACGATTTTTGATTATTGGGCGCGACAGCTATGCGGCCAGCGGTGAAGATAAGACTACCATCATGGTATCAGCGCCGAATAAAGTTGGTAGCCTCTTCGAGCTATTGAAACCTCTTTACGATGCCGGTGTGGACATGAGTCGAATAGAATCTCGACCAAGCCGCCAGACCAACTGGGAATATGTGTTTTTCATTGACCTTATAGGCCACGTTGATGATGAGAAGGTAACGGCGGCTCTGGCTGAGTTGGAATCGCGTTCGGCTTTTTTCAAGTTAATCGGCTCTTACCCAGTGGGCGTACTGTAAGGTTAAATGTTTAAACAAGTTACCATTATTGGCACCGGGCTGCTGGGTGGCTCGTTCGCGCGCGATCTGCGCGAGCATCAATTGGCTGAGAAGATTGTCGGCGTGTGCCGTAGCAAAGAGACAGCCGAGTTAGCGCTGTCATCGCGTGTTGTGGACGTGGTGCTGCCTGCGAAGGAAGCCGTGATTGGTGCAGATTTGATTGTGTTGGCCACACCGATGCAAGCTATGTTGCCGCTGTTAAATGAGTTGGATGGCAGTATTTCAGCCTCCGCGATTTTGACTGACGTTGGTAGTGTGAAGACCGATTTGTATAACCAGCTCAAACAACACGCACCGCAATTTCTAAATCAGTTTGTATTGGCACACCCCATTGCTGGCGGTGAGAGCTCCGGCGTTTCAGCGTCCAAGGTTGGTCTATTCAAAGACAAGCACGTAATTCTTACTCCTACCTCTGAGGTAAACGAAGTCGCTGTTCAGGCTATTCAAACTCTGTGGCAACAACTGGGTGCTCGAGTGCGCTCAATGAGCCTGCAAGAACACGACGCGATTTTTGCTAAAACTAGCCACCTGCCACATGTTATTGCCTTTAGTTTGGTCAATTTCTTAAGTAAGCAAGCAGATAAAGAAAGGTTGTTCGATCTAGCAGCGGCTGGTTTTTATGACTTTACGCGCATTGCGTCAAGCGATGCCGAGATGTGGCGCGATATTTGCATCACAAACAGAGATCAGGTATTGCTTGCTTTGGACGGGTTTCAAGAACAATTAAGTACGATTCGACAACATGTAGCTGACACCGACCAAGATAAAATACTCGGCTATTTTGGTGAAGCTAAGAGCGCCAGAGATACTGGTTTATTAAAAAAGGCAGAAGCGCTCGCAAAAGAATAGAGTTTGCAGTAAAACGGTGGTTCGGGGTTGCCCCTCAAATACCGACTAACACAAGAGTAATAACAAAAAATGAGTTCCAAATTAGTCTTAACCGCATCGCCTGCAAAGCAGAGTTTAAAGGGCACTGTTCGAGTTCCTGGTGATAAATCGATGTCACATCGAGCGGTAATGTTTTCGTCGCTGGCCAATGGCACAAGTCATGTTACGGGGTTATTGGAAGGCGAGGACGTGATGGCGACTTTGGCTGCGTTTCGAGCCATGGGCGTCGAAGCGGATGGCCCGAACAATGGCACCTTAACAGTTCAGGGTGTTGGAATGCGTGGTTTAAAGGAGCCTGAACAAGACCTTGATATGGGTAACTCTGGCACGGCAATGCGCCTGATGACTGGAATTCTCGCCGCGCAGAATTTCGCGTCCAAGCTGGTCGGTGACGAGTCATTATCTGGTAGACCAATGCGCCGAGTAACTGTGCCTCTGACATCAATGGGCGCACGCTGCGCGACCGATGAAAATGGTTGCCCGCCAATTCATATTCGCGGAGTAGAGAAGCTAGAACCAATCACTTACAAGTTGCCAATGGCGAGCGCGCAAATTAAGTCGGCGGTTCTATTGGCTGGCTTATACGCTGACGGAGAGACTAGTGTTACCGAGCCCGCTCCAACGCGAGACCATACCGAGCGTATGCTCAAAGCTTACGGATACGACTGTGAAACTGAGAAGCTAAATGAGCAAGCCAGTACTATTCGGCTGAGTGGTGGTGGCGAACTGACAGCGACTAATATTGATATCCCGTCTGATATTTCGTCAGCCGCTTTCTTTATGGTGGCCGCTTCAATTGTGTCAGGCTCTAAGTTGACACTTGAGCATGTCTGCGTTAACCCAACGCGCACTGGTATTATCGATATCCTAAAATCCATGGGCGCTGACATCCGCTTAGTGAATCCTCGCGCTGTTGGTGGCGAGCCTGTGGCCGATATTGAGGTGCGCTATGTTGGTTTGAAGGGTTGTGAGATCGATCCGAACTTGGTTCCGCTGGCAATAGATGAATTTCCGGTTATTTGTATAGCGGCAGCATGTGCGAAAGGGCAAACAGTGGTGTCTGGCGCTGAAGAGCTGCGACACAAAGAAAGTGATCGAATATCGGCGATGGTCGAAGGTATGCGAAATATTGGTGTTGAAGTCGAAGAGCGCCGCGATGGCATGGTGATCACCAGTGGAACGATTAAGGGCGGTGAGGTTGAAAGCCATCATGATCATCGTATTGCGATGTCATTTGCGATTGCCGGTGCGGTAAGTGAAGGCGACATTATTATTGATGGTGCCGAGACTGTTGCCACATCATTTCCTAACTTTGTAGAGTTGGCTAACGTTGCTGGCTTAAACATTGAAAGTTGATCCCAAGGCCGGTTTGTCAACTAGCAATTTACCTCCAGTTTTAGCACTTGACGGCCCTAGTGGTTCCGGCAAAGGCACCATTGGCCAAATTTGTTCATTAAGGTTTGGTTGGCATTACTTGGATAGCGGTGCCATATATCGAGGTTTGGCCTGGTTGGCTGGTGATCAAAATGTGTCGCCTGAAGATGTGCCCGCTTTGGTCGATCTGGCCGATAATATGGAATTGGTTTGTCATGTGCGCGAAGACGATGTGGCAATGGTCGAGGTCAATGGTCATGTCGTAACAGATGAGTTGAGAACCGAAGAAACTGGCGAAATAGCCAGTAAAATTGCGCCTTTACAAGAAGTAAGGGCTTCTTTATTAGCCATGCAGCGTCGCTGCCGCAAAGCGCCTGGATTGGTCGCTGATGGCCGTGATATGGGCACAGTTGTGTTCCCGGACGCCGATTTCAAGGTGTTTTTGACCGCGAGCGCCGAAATAAGGGCGCAAAGGCGTTTTGATCAGTTGAAATCCAAGGGCTTCGATGTTAATCTCGCGCGCCTGTTAGAGTCGATTCAGGCGCGTGATGTCCGAGATTCGAGCCGAGCAGTGTCGCCGTTGAAACCAGCTGACGACGCTTATGTGCTTGATACTTCAGACCTTACTATTGACGAAGTCGTTACGCGAATTCTGGATCATGTAAATTAACGCTCGCCCCAGACGGACTGGGTATTGAGTTAGAAAAGTGCGGTACGCGCAATGTGTGCTTCACTATAAAAGGTAAGAAGTTATGAGCGAATCATTCGCTGAAATGTTTGAAGAGAGCCTAAAAAATACCGTCATGACTGTCGGTGAGGTGATCAAAGCTGAAGTTGTTTCTGTTGACGGTGACTACGTTACTGTTACCGCCGGCCTTAAGTCAGAAGCCGAAATTCCACTCTCCCAATTTGCTAAGATCGAAGGCGAATACAATGTTCACGAAGGTGACCTTGTTGAAGTAGCCATCGAAAGTGTTGAAGACGGCTATGGCCGTACTAAATTGTCGCATGACAAAGCTCGTCGAGTTCGAGTTTGGGCTGAGTTGGAAAAAGCACACGAAAACGAAGACATCGTTGTGGGTCAAATCACGGGCAAAGTGAAAGGTGGTTTCACCGTATCACTGCAAAACGTTCGTGCATTCCTACCGGGTTCTTTGGTTGACGTGCGCCCTGTAAAAGATTCTGCGTATCTTGAAAACCGTGACCTAGAGTTGAAGGTAATCAAGATCGATAAAGCCCGTAACAACGTTGTTGTTTCTCGCCGTGCAGTGGTTGAGAACGAGTTGGGTGCGGAGCGCGAAGAGCTGCTTAAAACTATTGAAGAAGGCCAAATCGTTAAGGGTATCGTTAAGAACCTTACTGATTATGGTGCGTTCATCAACTTGGGTGGTATCGACGGCTTATTACACATTACGGATATGGCTTGGAAGCGTGTTAAGCATCCATCTGAAATCCTTGAAGTGGGCCAGGATATTGAAGCGAAAGTTCTTAAGTTTGATAAAGAGAAAGCACGTGTTTCTCTAGGCATCAAGCAAATGGGTGATGACCCATGGAAAGACTTGGCTCGCCGCTTTACAGTTGACTCTCGTCACTACGGTAAAGTCACTAACATCACTGATTACGGTGCTTTTGTCGAGCTTGAAGATGGTGTTGAAGGTTTGGTTCACGTTTCTGAAATGGACTGGACTAATAAAAACATTCATCCGAGCAAAGTTTGCCAAGTTAATGATGAAGTTGAAGTCATGGTGCTCGAGATTGATCCAGAGCGACGTCGTATTTCTCTTGGCATGAAACAATGTAAAGTGAACCCATGGGATAGCTTTGCGGCAACGCATAAGAAAGGCGATAAAGTTGTTGGTCGTATTAAGTCGATCACTGACTTTGGTGTCTTTATTGGCTTGGACGGCAACATCGATGGTTTGATTCACTTAAGCGATCTGTCTTGGAACGAAGATGGTGAAGAAGTCATTCGTAACTTCGCTAAAGGCGATGAGCTAGAAGCGGTTGTCTTGGCAGTTGATTCAGACCGAGAGCGTATTTCTTTAGGTGTGAAGCAAGTTTCTGGTGATCCATTTAGTGATTTTGTTGCTGGTAATAGTAAAGGCGCTGTTGTTAAAGGTAAGGTCAAAGAAGCTGATGCGCGTGGTGTTACCATTGAACTTGCAGATGGCATTGAAGGTTACCTGCGTGCTGCGGAAATCTCGCGTGATCATGTTGAAGACGCGTCAGCCTTGTTCAGTGTTGGTGATGATGTTGAATCTAAGATCACGTCAATTGATCGTAAGACTCGACGTATTTCATTGTCGATTAAAGCACTTGAGGCTCAGCATGAAAGCGAAGCGATTCAAGAATATGCGCGCGGAAACGACGAATCTGGCAGCAGTTTGTTAGCCGAGAAATTAAAAGAGCAATTGAACAAATAACGTTCTTTTAGTCACCGTCTATGAAAACCGCAGTTCGCCATTTGGCGGGCTGCGGTTTTTTTACATTTGTGCAACTATCTCCCTTTTTTATGTTTCATTAATGATAAATGAAACAATATCAGTTACTTAGAGGTCTTTTTTGCCTCTGTGTTGTTGCGCGATTGATTCGGACTCTCTATACTTTCTCGCCTGCATTAATCAAGGGTAAATTAGGGTAATGATTAAAACACCAACCATCACGAGATCGGAACTCATTGATACATTGGTCGAAAAACAGCCACATTTAGCGCATCGGGATGTCGAGTTAGCGGTAAAAACTGTGTTGGAGCGTATGGGGAATGCGTTTGAGGAAGGTGATCGAATTGAAATTCGTGGTTTCGGAAGCTTCTCTTTGCATTATCGCCCCGCACGCGTTGGCCGTAATCCAAAAACGGGTGAGTCTGTTGCGGTGGAAGATAAATTTTCGCCACACTTTAAGCCAGGTAAAGAACTGAAAGAGCGGGTTGACGCGATAAACTCCTAGTAAGTTGGTACGTGTTGTATAGCTTGTCGGCTATGTGTTGAGCTACCAGTTTTAACTGAGCCTGTTAAAGTTTTCTAAACGTTCACCATTTCTGAGCTCTAACGGTATACTTAGAGTTATTGTTATCCTATTTCTGTAACAGGCCTATTGTTTATGAAGAAGTTACTTTCAATCATATTGTTTTTGCTATTCGCCGTGTTCGCGTTTTCGCTGAACTTGAAGAATCCAGATTCGGTGACGCTGAAATATTACTTTGGTCTGCAAGCGCAGGTTGATCTTTACATCGTATTGCTAGTGCCTTTTGTTATCGGATTGCTGTTAGGTTTATTGTTAATGAGTTTGTCGGTGGTTCGCAATAAAATGGCGGTTGGTAAAACCAAGCGTAAACTAGCGAAAGTTGAGAAGGAAGTACAAAACCTTCGTGCAGCGCCAATTACCGACCCGATGAACGACGAGATTCAATCAAGCTAACACTGCTAATTCGAATATAGAGTTCCAATTGAGCCTATTTGAAACAATAAATTGGATGTGGCCAGCCATTGGGCTGGCCTTTTTATTGGGTGTTGTGGCGACCCGTTGGTTTTTTAAAAAATTAGGCTTTAAGCCGCGGCAAAAGGTTAACTCGGAGTATTTTAAGGGCCTTAATTTTCTACTCAATGAAGAGACGGATAAAGCCATAGAAGTTTTTATCAAAGCCTTGGAAGTAGACAGTGAAACAGTCGAATTGCATCTCGCGCTGGGAGGCTTATTCCGTCGTAAGGGGCAGGTAGATAGAGCCACGCGGATTCATCAAAATCTGGTTGCCAGGCCAACCTTAACCGATGAACAGCGAATGCAGGCCGTGTATGAGCTCGCGCAGGATTATTATAAAGCGGGTTGGTTAGATCGAGCAGAAAACTTGTTTAAGGAGCTGATGGGGTCTGATGCTTATCGTTCTTCGGCGATTAATGGCCTGTGTCAAATTTACCAGCAGGAAAAGGAGTGGCAGCAAGCGATTGATGTGTTACGTCGCCATAAACGCAGCGAACGCGGCGAATATGCTAAGCAAATAGCGCACTATTATTGTGAGTTGGCAGAGGTGTCAATTAATGTTGGGGATTCTGAACAAGCTCGAAAATTTTTAAGTCAGGCAAGGTCTGAAGATCAAACTATTGCCAGAGTTAACTTGTTGCGCGGAGATTTAAATTTTAACGAGGGTAACTTTTCGAAAGCGATACACTGCTGGCAAAGCCTTATTGCTAACCATCCGCAGTTAGCTCAATTGGTGGTCGCGAAAATGATTGCTTGTTATCGAGAAAAGGGTGACGAGCGCGGACTTAAGCGCTATTTGATAGGTGTCTCAGCATTGCCAAAAGATGATGCTGCGTTTGATCTATGGCGTAACTCCTTGGTTGAATTGCTAGGGCAGGAACAGGCGATAGCACATATATTTTCACAGGTGCAGCAGCAAGGCCTGAGTGGGCCCGCCGCCTCGTTTCTATCCGACGCGGTAAGCGAAGATCAACTAGGTGTAGAATTTCGGGCGACTTTACTTTCGAATTTGTTAGCTAGAGCAAAAGAACGCAAGATTGAGTATACTTGTGTCGGGTGCGGTTTTGATACGCGAGCCATGTATTGGTTCTGTCCTAACTGCGGGGAGTGGGAGAGTTTTAGATAAGTAATTCTCACTTTTGCTTTATTTCAAGCCGTGAGGCGAGGAGCGGGAACGCTGATGAGTTTAACGATTTTACTGTCTATGACAGTTTTTCGTCGCGAACTAGATCATAATGTCCATAACCAAGCAAAAGTAATACTGTAAGTTAGGAATTGCAAAAGACAACACGAGCCTATTTATTGCTAGCATTTGCTGGTGAATCTTTAGGTAATAATAAGACCCTTCGATAATAATACGAGTTAGTCAGTGAGCACCCAGATAAAATATTTAGCTTTTAAGGGAATTGAGAAGAAGGAACAAATTTTATTTAAATCGTTCCTTAATTTGGCCAAAAATGAGTTGGCATATCAAATCGTTATCCTGAAGGAGAAGGATGAGGAGCAGCCCGATATTGTCATCATGGAATCTGGCTTTGAGTTTTCTGGTGATGACGCCGCGTTAAAAGAACTACCAGCCATTTTGATCGGGAACGAACTCAATGAAGATCAAATTGGTTATATTTCCAGACCTGTTCAATGGAGCGATTTTAAAACTGAGTTAACTCGATTGGAGTTTGATTCCAAGGGTGAAGAGGAAGAGGTTCAAGCAGATAGAGTGCTGCCTGGTGAAATGCAATTCGTAATTGCTGAAATGGATGATCGTTCGGAGAGCACCAGTGAGTCAGATCAAGAAGAGAGTTTTTCTGACGCGGGCGAATACGATTACGAGCTCGGTAACATGAGTATCGATTATCACAGTTTCACTAATAGCGAATACATGAAGGCCGCGGATGATGTTAAAGGTTTTCATGATGGTGATGGTGTTGAAGTGCCACAAGGCGTGGTATTGATGACCGACGACGAAAGCACGTCAACAAACAGTGTTTTAGTGATTGAAACAAACTCACTTGATGCTTGGGAGATGAGCGAATCTGAGTTCGATGAAGACAGCAAAACGGTAAAAGGTGAGCAAGATTCCGAATATGCAGATTTAGATGAAGAAGCCGAGAAAGAACTTAGCCAGAAACTGAATGCTGGAACTCCGATAAACCCTGGAGACGAATACTGGAAGTATGATCTTGAAATATTTTCTGGCCGTGAAAGCTTGTTGTTCATCAAGTCAGAGCGAGATATGGTTTACAGTAGCTTCGAACCCGCCAAATGGACGCAGGCGCTGAGCGACGAATCTGTAACAAAGCACCCTATAGACAATGAATGGCATCCAACTGAGAGTTTGAAGGCTTACCCAATTAGTCGCTTGATCTGGGCTAATACCATTGCGACAAATAGTGGCGCTTTGAATACCGGTTTAGCCGAAAATACAGATTATATCCTTGAGCGCTGGCCACACTTTGAACTGTTGGAGTTAGACAATGTGCTGCTCAAGCTTTGTACGCTACTATTTGTTGGCCCTGAAAGTGCTTACAGCTTAATGCAAAAATCCGGCTACGGGCGTAACGTTGTGTTTGGTTTATTGAATGCGTGTTTTGAAATGGGGATTTTACGTGAGGCGGGTGAGATTGAGCTTGAAAAGTTCTCAGAAGCCAGCAATGAAGACGGTGTATTTGGTAAAATCAAAGACGTATTTCGTTAAGGCTGAGCAAGTAGAAGCCTATTGTTCGGCTGCGGCCGAGTTCTAATTTATTCAAAGAAGGTTTTTATTACCGTGTTAAATATTGCTGTTACCGGCGCCGCCGGTAGAATGGGGCGCACACTTATCGAAGCCGTGCATAGGTCCGAAAACGAGCAGCTTCGGTTAAGTGCAGCCGTCCAGCGTGAAGGTAGTAGCCTTATTGGCGCAGATGCTGGAGAGTTAGCCGGGCTAGGCCGTTTAGGTGTTCCTATAGTGGCTGATTTGGCTGATGCCGAGTTTGATTTGTTGATTGACTTCACTCTAGTTGAGCCCAGTCTAAGAAATCTAGAATACTGTCGAAACAACGATAAACGCTTGGTTATTGGTACTACTGGTTTTGATGAGCGGCAAAAAGATACGATAAGCGAGGCAGGCAAGGATATCCCGCTGGTCTTTGCTGCCAACATGAGTGTGGGTATGAACCTATGCTTTCACATGCTTAAGCAAATGTCTGAGGTATTAGGCGCGGATTCTGACATCGAAATAATCGAAACGCATCACCGACATAAATTGGACTCACCATCTGGCACGGCGTTACGTCTTGGTGAGGTGGTGGCTGATTCGCTCGGGCGCGATCTGAATGAATGTGCGGTATATGGGCGCGAAGGTGTTTCAGAGCCCAGAGACAGAAATACCATTGGGTTCGCGACGGTCCGTGCCGGTGATGTGGTCGGCGATCATACTGTGTTGTTTGCTAGCGAGGGCGAGCGTGTTGAGTTGACTCACAAAGCTTCGTCACGTATGACCTTCGCAAAAGGCGCTGTGCGCGCGGCGCAGTGGTTGCAAGACCAATCCGCAGGTTACTATGATATGCAGGATGTACTGGGTCTGCGAGACTAATTTTAGCGTCTAAAATTACGAAACTATTGCTCTGTTCGCTAAAGCAGTAAAAGATGACAAACTTATTACGTTTTTAAGCCTGTTTCACATTGCAAGTAATCGGGCCCTTCGGCTAAAATACCGCGCGATGAAAAGGCCACCACAACAGCCGTAAAAAGAACCCAAAAAGGGAGAAGCTTCTATTTAAGCTTCTCCCTTTTTTTAAGCAAAATATGGGTTTTCTCGAAACGGAAAACTCGCACCTAAAGCTCAAAACTAAAGGTAGTTACGTGAAACATACCGCATTACTGGCATTAGAAGATGGAACGCTCTTTTGGGGGCAATCAATCGGCGCAGACGGGCAGTCGACCGGAGAAGTGGTGTTTAACACTTCAATGACTGGCTATCAGGAGATACTGACTGACCCTTCTTACTCGCAACAAATGGTCACTTTGACTTATCCTCATATTGGAAATACAGGCACTAATGAGGAAGACACCGAATCAAAACAGGTGTTTGCGGCAGGTCTGATTGTTCGAGATTTACCGCGCATGGCTAACAACTGGCGAAACACACAAAATCTCGACGAGTACTTGAAGGCCAATAATACGGTGGCTATCGCTGACATAGATACACGCCAATTGACGCGTCTGTTGCGTGAGAAGGGCGCGCAGAATGGTTGTCTTGTTGCGGGTAGCAATATTGACGCTGAAACCGCTGTCGCCGCCGCTAAGGGCTTCCCTGGCCTTAAAGGTATGGATCTTGCGAAGGTGGTAACCACTCAAGACTCGTATCAGTGGGAGCAATCGGTTTGGTCCCTAGCCGAAGGTTACCAAAATAAGAGCGATGGCCGATTTAAGGTTATCGCTTATGATTTCGGTGTTAAACATAATATTTTACGAATCTTGGTTGATCTTGGCTGCGAAGTGATTGTTGTGCCAGCACAAACTGCGGCCGCAGACGTGCTTGCTGAAAACCCTGATGGTGTGTTTTTGTCGAACGGGCCTGGTGACCCAGAACCCTGCGATTACGCGATCAACGCCACGCAGGAAATTATCGCCGCCGGGGTGCCGATATTTGGTATTTGCCTAGGGCATCAAATCCTGGCTCTGGCTTCTGGTGCCACAACCGAAAAGATGAAGTTTGGTCATCATGGTGCCAATCATCCGGTGCAAGATCTAAGCACAAAGAAAGTCATGATCACCAGTCAGAATCACGGCTTTGCTGTGCGCGAAGAAAGCTTGCCAAATACGCTGGAAGTAACGCATCGTTCATTGTTCGACAACACCATTCAGGGTATTGCCAGGACTGATGTGCCGGCATTTTCGTTCCAGGGCCACCCAGAAGCGAGCCCTGGCCCACGTGACGTTGCTCCCTTGTTTGAGCGCTTTATTGAATTAATGACTGAGAGCGCCAACAGCGCAAAAGAAGGAGCAGACAATGCCTAAGCGTAATGACATCCAAACCGTACTTATTATTGGTGCCGGCCCCATCATTATAGGTCAGGCATGTGAGTTTGATTATTCGGGTGTTCAAGCGTGTAAAGCGCTAAAGGAAGAAGGGTATCGGGTTGTGTTAGTGAATTCCAACCCCGCTACCATTATGACCGACCCTGGTTTTGCCGATGCGACCTACATTGAACCAATTAGTTGGCAAGCGGTGGAGAAAATTATTGAAGCTGAAAAGCCCGATGTTTTGTTGCCGACGATGGGTGGACAAACCGCGTTGAATTGTGCGCTCGACTTGGAACGTGAAGGCGTACTAGCCAAGAACGGTGTAGAGATGATCGGTGCTAAGAAGGAAGCCATCGACAAAGCTGAAGACCGAGAAAAATTCAAACGAGCAATGAATAAGATCGGTCTTGAGACTGTGCGCGGTGACGTTGCTCATAGTATGGATCAAGCTTTTGAAATACTCGAAGGCTTAGGCCTGCCGGTCATCATCCGACCGTCTTTTACGATGGGTGGCACCGGTGGTGGTATTGCCTACAATAAGGCCGAGTTTGTCGAGATATGCGAGCGCGGCCTGGACGCATCACCAACCAATGAATTGCTTATAGAAGAGTGCATCTTTGGTTGGAAAGAATACGAGATGGAAGTGGTGCGTGATCGCGAAGATAACTGCATCATCGTCTGCTCAATCGAGAACTTCGATGCCATGGGTGTGCATACGGGTGATTCCATAACGGTCGCGCCTGCGCAAACTTTGACGGATAAAGAATATCAGATCATGCGTGATGCCAGCCTGGCGGTTTTGCGCGAGATTGGCGTGGATACGGGCGGATCGAATGTGCAGTTTGCGGTAGATCCGGCGACTGGTCGCATGATTATTATCGAGATGAACCCACGGGTTTCTCGTTCCTCGGCGCTTGCCTCGAAAGCCACAGGTTTCCCTATTGCTAAAGTGGCCGCTAAATTGGCGGTAGGGTATACGCTTGACGAACTACGCAATGAGATAACGGGAGGTTTAACGCCAGCCTCGTTTGAGCCGAGTATCGACTACGTGGTGACTAAGATACCGCGTTTTGATTTTGTTAAATTTCCACAAGCTGATAACACGCTAACCACCCAGATGAAATCGGTTGGTGAAGCAATGTCAATGGGGCGAACCTTCCAAGAGTCGTTACAAAAAGCCATGCGTAGCTTAGAGATCGGCAGCCATGGTTTTGAGCCACAGCTTTGCGATTTGCAAGGCCAGGATCGTATTGATCGATTGAGTCAAGCATTACGCGTACCAAAAGCGGAACGTCTTTGGTATATCGGCGATGCATTTAGAGAAGGCATGTCGGTTAAAGAAGTGCATGAGGCCACTGGCATTGAGCCTTGGTTTTTGGCCGAGATTGAAGATCTAATGAACACTGAATCAAGCGTTGCGGAATCCAACGTTGATGAGCTTGATGCAGATAGCGTTTTTGCATGGAAACGCAAAGGCTTCTCTGATGTGCGTTTATCTGAATTGCTGAACATCAGCGAAGATGAGTTTCGCGCTAAGCGTCATGGCTTAAATGTGCGGCCGGTGTATAAGCGAGTGGATTCTTGCGCGGCTGAGTTTGCCACTGCCACTGCGTATATGTACTCAACGTATGAACACGAATGTGAATCTTCGCCGGAGCCGACCGATAAAATTATGGTGTTAGGCGGCGGGCCGAATAGAATTGGCCAAGGTATCGAATTTGACTATTGCTGTGTGCATGCCTCGATGGCACTGCGTGAAGATGGTTATCAAACCATTATGGTGAATTGCAACCCTGAAACTGTTTCCACCGATTACGATACGTCTGACCGCCTGTACTTCGAACCTCTAACCCTGGAAGATGTGTTAGAAATTGTGCACAAAGAAAATCCGTCTGGTGTGATTGTGCAATATGGTGGCCAAACACCACTAAAATTGGCTCGGCCGCTCGAAGCGCAAGGTACCAAAATCATTGGTACTTCGCCTCAAGCCATTCATAACGCAGAAGACCGTGAGCACTTTCAGGCGTTACTACACGATCTTAATCTAAAGCAACCGCCCAACCGAATTGCATCCAGCGAAGAAGATGCGTTGGTGTTAGCCGAAGAGGTTGGATACCCGTTGGTTGTTCGGCCTTCATATGTGCTTGGTGGTCGGGCGATGGAAATCGTGCACGACAGCGACGCATTAAAGAACTATATGCACTCTGCAATCCAGGTGTCGAATGAATCACCAGTATTACTTGATCGTTTTTTGAACGATGCCATTGAGGTTGACGTTGATGCCATTTCTGATGGAAGCAATGTAGTCATTGGTGGCATTATGGAGCATATTGAAGAAGCTGGCGTACACTCTGGTGATTCGGCTTGCTCTTTACCACCGTTCAGTTTATCTGAAGAGATTAAAGCGGATTTACGTGAGCAGACTAAGCAAATGGCTTTGGCGCTTAATGTGATTGGTTTAATGAACGTGCAGTTTGCGATTAAGGGCAGTGATATCTATGTGTTAGAGGTAAATCCGCGTGCGTCTCGTACTGTGCCGTTTGTTTCCAAGGCTACCTCTCGCCCGCTAGCCAAAGTGGCTGCATTATGCATGGCTGGTAAGAGCCTCGCGGAGCAGGGTATTGAAGCGGAAATTATTCCGCCTTACTACTCAGTAAAAGAAGCGGTGTTCCCCTTTGTGAAGTTTCCTGGTGTAGACACATTGCTTGGCCCTGAAATGAAATCAACCGGTGAAGTTATGGGTGTCGGAGAGACTTTCGGTGAAGCTTATGATAAAGCTCAGCAAGGTACCGGGGCTAATATTCCAAGCACCGGCAAGGTATTGTTTAGCGTTAGGGATTCAGATAAATTGATTGCCATCGAATTGGCTAGCTACTTGTCGGCCTCCGGTTTTGACATCGTCGCTACGCGCGGTACGGCTCAGGCGTTCATCGAGCAAGGTATTGAGACCGAAGTGGTTAAAAAGGTGCAGGAAGGCCGCCCGCACATCGTTGATATGATTATTGACGGTGATGCCAACTTGGTTATAAATACGACATCAAGTAACAAAACAGTGAAAGATTCGTATACGATTCGTCGTGAAGCGCTGATGCATAATGTAACTTATTTTACTAATATTTCATCCGCGCGCGCGATGGTTGCGGCGCACAAGGCGCATGCTGATATGAAAGTTAGCAAATTACAGGATCGCCACAACACGATTTAGTCAGAGCCATGAAGTTTGCTCTGAGAGCTCACTGAGTTACGTACGACTACGAAATTATTTAAATTAAAATAGACGAAAAGACAGTTATAAGAATGGACCGAGTACTTCTTACAAAAAAAGGCGCTGAAGAGCTTCAAGCGGAATTGAAAAATTTAAAAAGTGTGGAGCGCCCCAAGGTGATTGAGGCGATTGCTGAAGCGCGCGCCCATGGCGACCTCTCAGAAAACGCGGAATATCATGCTGCGCGTGAGCAACAAAGCTTTATCGAAGGTCGAATTAAAGAGCTTGAAGGTAACCTGAGCGTTGCTGAGGTAATTGATACGGCTAAGCTCAATGTTAGCGGCAAAGTTGTTTTTGGCGCGCACGTCACACTTTATGACGAGGACGCTGATAAAGAAGTTAGCTACCAGGTTGTTGGTGATCTTGAGGCCGATATCACGAATGGGAAAATTTCATTGAGTTCACCAATTGGTAGAGCGCTCATTGGCAAGCACGAGGGCGACGAATTCACTTTCGAAGCACCGAGTGGCGAAAAGGCTTACGAGGTTGTGTCTGTAGCTTACGACTAGTCAGCTCTCGAAGGTGCGGTTGGTAAATAACCGGTTAGAGTCTGATCTTCTAATTAGGGCCTGATAGGGCCTGTTCTCATAAATAGAAGCAGGCTCTAAATACTTGGTAGGGTGATCTTGGGTTCTTTATTAGCTCGATAAACAACACCAACACGGCCAATCAGTTGTACGGGTTCGCTTTCCGATTGCCCCGTGATTTGGGCGAGCAAGGCAACCTTTTCAGCTTTAGCGTTGCTGGGCAATTTGATTTTAATCAGCTCATGCTGATCCAGTGCCAGTTCTATTTCGTTCATTACCGCGTCTGTCAGACCTTTGCCACCAATCATTACGACAGGGTTAAGGTTGTGTGCAATGCCACGTAAATAGTTCTTTTGTTTTCCGGTGAGAGTCATTTAATGAGATAATTAATCGCTTAGGACGCGCGATTCTACCTAATCTACTGAAAAATACACCTGAAATGGCACGAAAAGGCAACAAAACTGGCGAATGGGCACGACGTCATATTAATGACCCATACGTTAAAAAGGCGACCTCTCAAGGTTATCGATCTCGTGCGGTATTCAAATTTAAAGAGATTGATGATCAAGATAATCTTGTTCGGCCTGGCATGGTGGTAGTTGACCTTGGGTCGGCGCCTGGAGGTTGGTCACAATACATTGCGCGCAAATTTGGTGACAAAGTAACCGTTATAGCAATTGATCTACTTGATATGGAGCCAATCGAGCATGTGCATTTTATTAAAGGTGACTTTCAAGATGAGGCGGTGTTAGAAGCCGTAGATAAACTGCTTAACGGTCGCAAAATTGACCTTGTAATCTCGGATATGGCCCCCAACATTACAGGGGTACGCAGTGTCGATGAGGCGCAGTACGAAGGCTTGTTGGATTCGGTTTTGTATTTTTGTGAATGCCGTTTGAAGCAAAACAGTCATTTGTTGGTCAAATTGTTTGAGGGCAGTGCGGCCCATTATTATCGCCGCGAGGTGAAAAGTCGTTATAAAAGTGGTGTTGTGAGAAAGCCTGGGGCGTCTCGGTCTAAGAGTAGAGAGTATTACTTTTTGGCGAAAAATCGAACGCCATAGTCGGGTCTATTGCCTGTCATGATCGCAATCTATTTATCAATTATCACTATTAATGTGCATTTAGCATCACAATCTCGATAAATAGACTGCTAAACTAGAACTAATTATGAAAAGTTATTTAACTAAGGTGCATCGCAGTGAATAGAATCACCAATATTGTCATCATCGGCTTATTGTTTTTAACAATCGGCGCTTTCTTCGCGGATAATAATACGCCAGCGTCTGCGCAAAGTTCGGAAAAAAGCTATTCCGAGTTTATGGATTTGATCGTGAGCGGCGGCGTGAGCAACGTTGTTGTTGATGAGGGCGAACTGGTTATCTCTGGAGAAGATTCCTCGGGCAACAAAGTGTGGACAGTGATGTCTCGCCTTGATCAGAAACTGATTGATACATTAGTAGATCGAAATATTAACTTTACGGTGGTTCAACCCGAACCCCGTTCTATGCTGACCAGCATCTTACTGAACATTCTTCCTGTGCTTCTGTTTATTGGTGTTTGGATTTACCTTATGCGCCAAATGCAAGGCGGTGCCGGCAAGGGCGCAATGAGCTTTGGAAAAAGTAAAGCACGCCTATTGAACCAAGACAATAATCGAGTCACCTTCGATGATGTCGCTGGTGTTGAAGAATCAAAAGAGGAAGTTCAAGAAATTGTTGAATTTTTAAGAGACCCGTCGCGCTTTCAGAAGCTGGGCGGTCGGATGCCAAGTGGCATCCTGATGACTGGTAGCCCGGGCACTGGTAAAACACTTTTAGCCAAAGCGATTGCTGGCGAAGCCCGTGTGCCGTTTTTCTCGATTTCCGGATCAGACTTCGTTGAAATGTTTGTTGGCGTAGGCGCGTCGCGTGTTCGTGATATGTTTGAACAGGCGAAGAAAAACGCACCGTGCATTATATTCATCGATGAAATCGACGCGGTTGGTCGTCATCGCGGCGCTGGTATTGGTGGCGGTAATGATGAACGCGAACAAACCCTAAATCAGCTGTTGGTTGAGATGGACGGCTTTGAAGGCGGGGAGGGCATTATTGTTATTGCTGCTACTAACCGGCCTGACGTGTTAGACCCCGCATTGCTGCGGCCTGGTCGGTTTGACCGGCAAGTTGTGGTGCCACTGCCTGATATTCGTGGGCGTGAGCAAATCTTGAAAGTTCACATGCGCAAAGTCCCGATTGGGAAAACGGTTGATGCGGCGGTGATCGCACGTGGCACACCTGGGTTCTCTGGTGCGGATATCGCTAACTTGGTAAACGAAGCAGCCTTATTTGCAGCGCGTGGTGCTAAGAAATTAGTTGAAATGGAAGACTTCGAATTCGCTAAAGATAAGGTCATGATGGGCGCCGAGAGGCGGTCGATTGTGATGCCAGAGAAAGAGCGTTTGAATACGGCTTATCATGAATCGGGTCATGCGGTTGTCGGTGCGGTATTAAAAGACATTTACGACCCAGTACACAAGGTAACCATCATTCCTCGAGGGCGAGCGTTAGGCTTGACCTTCTATTTACCCGAGGAAGACCGATTTGGCTATGACAAAGAGTATCTGCTCGCAAGAGTTGCGGTTGCATTGGGTGGCCGGATTGCCGAAGAAATTTTCATGAATCAAATGACCACGGGTGCCTCGAGCGACTTTGAGAGTGCCACTGAAATGGCTCACAATATGGTTTCGCGCTGGGGTATGAGTGATGCTTTGGGCACGCGCGTTTACGGCGACAGTCAAAATAACGGTATGATGGGCGGCAATACCAGTTCGAAAATGAGTAATCAGACACAAAACCTGATCGACACTGAAGTGACTCGTATTCTCGATGAGCAGTATGAGCGTGCTAAAACGATCCTTGAGGAAAATCGCGATAAGGTCGAGGTTATGACTCAGGCGTTAATGGAGTATGAAACGTTGGATTCAGATCAGATAGCTGAGATTATGGATGGCAAAAAACCCACTCCACCAGCCGACCTGCCTACACCTCGAAAGAAAGACTCGGATGATGATGGCCAAGGGCGGACGAAGGTTGAGCCACAAATGGATAACCCAGCTAGTGAAACCTAAAGCTTACCTCTAAAGGGCTTTTTCACGGGCAAGGCTCCGTATATGAGTTCGAACACGAAAATTAATAGGGCGCGCGCACTCTTGGGCAGCCCTAATTCATTGATTATGGGTGTTTTGAACGTAACGCCTGATTCTTTTTCCGACGGCGGTGAATATGTAGCGCCGGGCATTGCCTTGCAACGCGCCTTGCAAATGGTTGAAGATGGGGCCGATATTATCGACGTCGGTGGTGAATCGACGCGGCCCGGTGCAGATGAAGTTTCACTACAGGAAGAGCTTGATCGAGTAATCCCCATTATTGATCGAATCGTTCAAGCCACTGATGCTCCGGTTTCAATTGATACTTATAAGCCCGAGGTAATGTCTGCAGCGGTGGCAGCCGGGGCGCAAATGATTAATGACATTAGTGCTTTACAAGCCCCGCAGGCTTTGGATATTGCCGCAGCGGCAAATGTGCCCGTTTGCATAATGCATATGCAGGGCAAACCTAAAGATATGCAGTCTCAGCCGGTTTATCAAGATGTGGTTCCTGAGGTTGTCGCCTTCCTAAATGATCGTAAAAAGCAATGTGTAGCCCACGGTATTAGTCTGCAAGACCTGGTTGTGGACCCAGGTATTGGCTTTGGTAAGACTCTTGAGCACAATTTGTCGTTGCTGGCGTCAGTGGAAGTTATTGCTGAAAGTACTGGCTGTGATGTGTTGATAGGCGTGTCGCGCAAATCCTTCATTGATAAGATGCTTTCGCGGCCTGTCGGTGAGCGCTTACCAGCCAGTCTAGGATTAGCTGTGCAGGCTGTACTGAAAGGTACTAAAATAGTGCGTGTACACGATGTGCGCGCCACATATGACGCCGTCCGCAGTGCCGAGGCGGTTGTCTGCGCTTCATCTCAAAATAATAATTATTAGGAAAAAAATGAGCAAACCATTCTTCGGAACCGATGGCATTCGAGGTGCTGTTGGTTCAGAGCCCATTACGCCACAGACCATTGTTCATCTTGGTTGGGCGCTTGGGACAACCATTAAAAAGCACTATGGCAAAGGAAGTGTGTTAGTTGGTAAGGATACTCGGGTCTCTGGCTACTTGCTTGAGTCAGCGATGGAGGCCGGCTTATCGTCTTCTGGTATGGACGTAACCATGTTAGGCCCACTCCCGACACCGGCCATCGCCTACCTTACCCAAACTGCGCGGGCTAATGCTGGCGTGGTGATTAGCGCATCGCATAATCACTTTTCAGATAACGGTATAAAGTTTTTCTCGCCCGATGGAGCGAAGATATCGGACGACATTCAAGACGAAATAGAAGCGTTGATGTCTAAACCGATTAACGTGGTCGATTCGTTCGAATTAGGCAAGGCATATCGTATGGATGATGCCGTTGGCCGCTACGTTGAATTTTGTAAAGGGACGATTCCACGACGGATGAACTTTAAGGGGCTAAGAGTCGCTTTGGATTGCGCTAACGGAGCGGCTTATCAGTCTGCACCAGCCGTGTTTCATGAATTAGGTGCCGATATCCATGTTATTAATAACGTGCCGAATGGGTATAACATCAATAATAAGTGCGGTTCTACTCATATCGAGGGTTTGCAGAAGCTGGTGCTTGAAGAGCAATGTGATGTTGGTATTGCCTTTGATGGTGACGCCGATCGAGTGTTGATGGTTGATACGCACGGTGATGTGGTCGATGGTGATCAGCTTTTGTTTGTCATCGCAAATAGCTTACGTAAACAAAATCGACTCAAAGGTGGCGTTGTTGGTACCTTAATGAGTAATTTTGGCATGGAGCGCGCTTTGTTGGAGCGCGATATCCCGTTTGTGCGAGCCAAGGTTGGTGATCGTTATGTGATGCAGGAGCTCAAATCAAGAGGCTGGGTGCTTGGTGGGGAATCTTCGGGGCACATTATATGCCTAGACAAAACCACCACCGGCGATGGTTTGGTTTCCGCTTTGCAAGTGTTAACCCAAATGCAGTTTATGGATCAGCCGCTACACGAGTTAGCGTCGAAGATGCAGATGTACCCACAAACGATGATTAACGTTCAGTTGCCTGACGGTGCAAATGCCGCGGAAGTTTGTCAGCTGGCCGCGGTTCAGTCATCGATATGCGAAGTTGAAAATAAGTTAGCTGATACTGGTCGGGTATTGTTGAGGCCATCCGGTACCGAGCCGGTTATTCGAGTGATGGTTGAAGGTCAAGACAAGTTATTGGTTGAGACTTATTGTGAAAGTATTTCCGCTGCAGTGAGTGAGCAGCTTTAATTTTGAGACTAAAGCCACTTTAAATTTTGTTTGGCTTAGTTCTAGTGCAATCGGGGGGGCTATGCTAATATCCGCGCTCACTAATTTCCGAGCACAGAGGCGACTATGAGACGATTCTTGGTAGCTGGAAACTGGAAAATGCATGGCAGTAAAGAGTTAACTGCTGAGTTGATTTCCGGTGTATCCAGGCATGTTTTGGATAATGCTCGAATAAGTGAGCAAAAGGTTCTCGCGTATGACATTTTGGTATGTCCTGCGACACCCTATTTGCAACAAGCTTCGACATTAGCTGAAGCGCTGCCTATACAGGTTGGTGCGCAAAATGTGAATGCGAATGCGCAAGGTGCTTATACAGGTGAGGTATCGCTGAGCATGTTGTCTGAGCTCGGTTGTGGCCATGTTTTGCTTGGGCATTCTGAGCGTCGTGAAGTTTTCGGTGAAACCGATACGAGTATCGCTGAGAAATTTGCCAGTTGCGTGAATGGTGAATTTGATATTACGCCAGTTCTCTGCATCGGTGAAACATTAGCGGCTAGGCAGGCAGGCGAAACTGAGAATGTTGTTGCTGCTCAGCTAGACGCGGTGCTAGATGTGGTCGGAATCGAGGGGTTCAAAGATGCAGTCATCGCGTATGAACCAGTTTGGGCCATTGGTACTGGTGAAACTGCAAGCCCTGAACAAGCGCAGCAGGTACACGCGTTTATTCGCGCTAAGTTAAGCGGTTTAGATGCAGAAATTGCCGACAAATTGAGAATTTTATACGGGGGAAGTGTCAAGCCCGGCAATGCTGAAGAGCTATTTGCACAAATTGACATCGATGGCGGCCTGATCGGCGGCGCATCACTAGACGTAAGTAGTTTTGCAGGTATATGCGAAGCTGCGCAGAAATTAGCCACTCAGGCTTGAAATAGTTGGGCTTAACCCCAGCTTTGTTGGGTAGTTTTAATTGCCTTACAAAATCTGACGGCGAAGATAACAGAGTAAAAAAATGAACAACGTTACAACTATTTTAATCATCGTCAGCGTATTCGCTGCGATCGCGATCATTGCCCTGGTGCTGATGCAGCAAAGCAAAGGCGATATGGGGTCTGCATTTGGCGGTGGTGGTTCACAGAGCATGTTTGGCAGCCGTGGCTCAGCTAACTTTTTGAGCCGCAGTACATCGGTAATGGTGACGGTGCTTTTTGCCAGTTGTTTGAGCTTGGCGTACATTTACGCGAAAAGAAACGCCGAGGAAAACGTGATAGACACTATTGTGACCGAGCAAGTCAGTGAGGTGCCGAGCATAGATGATGTTGCTGACAGCGGTTCAGAGATAAATGAACTACCTGCGGTTCCAACCGATGTTTCCGAAGATGTCGTTTCTGAAGTACCTGAACTGGAAGAACAAGCTGAAGAAATTATTGAACAAGAAGGCGAAAAGGAAGCTGAGTAAACTTGTTTGAGACCTACTAAAACAAGGTCTAAGAAATTCAATATTGCCCAGGTGGTGGAATTGGTAGACGACGGGTTTAAAACCCTAGTGCCGCAAAGCGGCCAGCGTAGCGTGTCGTTTCAGTTCCGGGTAGGCTCGATATACGAGTGACCACGAAGACAATGACAATGCCCAGGTGGTGGAATTGGTAGACACGCTATCTTGAGGGGGTAGTGGCGAAAGCCGTGCGGGTTCAAGTCCCGCCCTGGGCACCAAATATAACAAAGGCCTGATTTTGCAATAAAAGTCAGGCCTTTTTTGGTCGAATGTATTGCATGACAAAAGAATTTCTACCGTTGTTTATCTCCGATAGTTGATTCTTGCTGCCGTTCTCTTGATTCACCGTTAAGCCACCCGTAAACTCCCGGCTTTGATTTTTATATAGAATGATTTTTATGCCAAAAGTTACGTTTATTGATTTTCAAGGTGTTGCGCGCGATATCGATGCCAATACTGGTGATACTTTGATGGAAGCGGCAACTAGTAATGACGTTCCTGGTATTGATGCTGATTGTGGGGGCGCATGTGCATGCGCTACCTGTCATGTTTACATCGACTTTGAATGGAGGGCTAAAGTTGGCGAGTCCAGCGACTTAGAAGCCGAAATGCTGGATGTGGCTGAGGGTGTAAAAGAAAATTCTCGACTAGCCTGCCAAGTATCAGTTACTGAGGACCTCGACGGGCTTATAGTGCGAACTCCTGAAAGCCAGTTTTAACCTTTATGTTACTGGCTAGGCTGAATGCTTAACTAACTCCAGTGAGTTAGGTAGTCAACAGGGTCTAAATTTGGCGCTGGTTTTAAAATCTTGGGTGTACCTAGGTATATAAATCCCACGATCTGATCGTTCTCATCTAAGCCGAGGCCTGCTCGCATAGTTGATTGAAACATTAGGCTCCCAGATCTCCAGATAGCACCGATGCCTAATGCGTGAGCTGCGGTCATCATCATTTGTGCGCTAGCGCCAGCAGAGAGCACCTGTTCGACCTCAGGTACCTTTTCATGTTTGCTTATCTTTGCTGCGACCACCAATATAGAAGGGGCTCGCATTGGTTTGCATTTAAGCTTTTCAGCGGCCTCAGCGCTTATTCTGGCGCCTTCCATCTCTTCTTTGACCTTCACCATTAAATCCCCGAATTTAGCTCTTGCATCGCCTTCTATTAGAAGAAATCGCCAAGGCCGAAGGTTGGCGTGATCACAAGCTCTTAAACCTGCACGAACAATTGCGTCTAATTGTTCTGACGTTGGCCCGGGAGTTGTTAGTAAGTTGACGGATGTGCGAGAGTGAAGTGCGTGTAGTGCGTCCATGTTGGCGTGTTGGTTTTTTAGTTTTGAAGCCTATTTTAACATCACTTTGAATGCTAACTAGGCGCGCGTAGATAACTATTTGCTTGCAAACAATGATCAAAAACTCGTGTTTACACTTTAAGTGTCTGCGATTTTGGATAACTGACAAGCGGAAAAAACTAGATAAACGTCGCGAAAGTGTCCATTTTTATAAAAGAAATACGACTTTTTTTCAAAATTATACAAACTATAAAAGAAAAGAATAACGTCCCTCACATTAGTTATGGTATCTTTTCTTTGCATATGTTCAACCCGCATATGCACCCAGAAGCCCGCCGGTTTTACTCCAACCCTCAACCGGCGGACCAAGGAGCTTTTTGTTAGGAACTAGGAAGTCTCTAACTAAAAGCAAAATAGAAGGCAAACCTTTGGGGGGACAGCCTTCTGGAGAGGCTCTTGAGTCGTTGCTCAAGAGCCTCTTTTTTGCCTGAAAGTTGGCGGCGGTGAGTGTGTGTTACCTCCGCTGCTTTCAAGTCTATTTTTACCTTACCTGAACCCATCTAAACAAGTGTCTAATTTTCATAATTGTTGGTTAGAATTTGAGAAAATATCGAAATTTTGGTGTTTGTTTTTCAACACTATTTAAATGTTCTTTATTTTCAATGGCTTATGTGTATTCTGTTTTGGCTTTAGTTGATCGCTTTTTTTTAATTTTTTTGTCTTTTCTTTTCCTTTCTTATATAGATTTGATCTATAAAACAGATTTATCTTACAAACAGCTATTAAATTGGATCGCCGACTAGCTTGCTTTACAGCTTCATCTTGTTGCGCAAAAACAACATTGCAGGATAGTGAGATATCTAATTGTTTTACGATCAAGAGATTTTTACATTTTTGAGCAAACAACGATGATTAATATGCAATAGGCTGTTTGCGGCGAAATTGCTCGAGCGTATTGTCTGGATTGATTGTCACTGGTTTTTATTTCCGGCCCTTTCTTTCCTCTTAACGCGATTTTTCTAGGCCTCTAGGAAGCACTCTTGCGAGGAGTTTGGTAGTCTTAATGATATGCCAGCAAATATCCTCCATGCTTGTGTCAATGGCATAGTCGAACCATTTGAACCAACCGATACTCATTTTTGTGAGTTAGATCAATAGCATCACCAGAGGTCCGCTATGCGCAACTTCCCCCTTCCGATTAACTGCTTACTTTTATTCATAATCTGCACCGGATGTGCTTCAAATACACCTCAATTATCTGACAAACAGAGCGCTCAGACTCAATTGCCTAAGTTGGTAGACGCTCGCGGTGTCTACGCCACGATTCCTCTTGAAAAGGATGAGGTGGTGGTTAAGGTAATACAGAGCGAGGTTCGCAATCTGCAGAGCTTTAGTGATGTGGAAGAGGGTTTAGCGAAAAATCTACAGACTATGGAGGAATTCGCAAAGCGTGCTTGTGGCACTGGTAAGAAACCTGATTTCTTACTGTATAACGAATTTCCTCTAACCGGCTATTCTTCTGGTTCTCGCGATGAAAAACTCAAGTTCACTATTACTGTACCTGGCCCTGAAACAGACGCACTGGGAGAAATCGCGAAATCTTGTGATACCTATATTATCTTTGGCAGCTACGCTACCGACCCCGGCTGGCCTGGGCATATTTTAAGTCTGAATACAGTTATCGGGCGTGATGGAGCCATCAAAGAAAAGTTTTGGAAAACGCGTAATGTAAAAAGGTTAGGCAAGGGTGAAATTCCGACCACCACAATCGAGAACGTATACGATCGGTATCTTAATGCTTACGGGCCGGAAGCGCTCTATCCGGTGGTGCGAACAGAATATGGCAATATCGCAGTGAGCACAGTACAACTGGATGCTTTTGTTTACGCTGCGTTTGCGATGCGCGGCGTTGAAATTATGTTTCGCACGTCGACTTTGTTTGCGGTGGAAGACGTCAAAGCAATTGCGCGCTTTAATGATTTTTACTCAGCCATGTCGAACATTGTCTTCCCCGAAGAGAGTGGGGCAGCTCAGTATGGAGGCGACTCACTTATTGTCAGCCCTGATGGCGACGTTCTTGGAGAATTACCGGGAAATATAGAAGGGATTATCGAGGGTACAATACCGATCAGAGCGTTTCGTGAGAACCGTAGGATACCGCGTTTTCCAATGGAAGTAGTTCAACCCGTGTTTCAGCAATATCGCCAGGAGGTGCCACTTAACCATTTGGACTTGCCTGTTGAATCTTTACCGCAAACACGAGAGACCATGAAGGAGTTGTTAGACAACGAGAGTCGATGGCTCAATAATGACTAGCGTTATAGATATAGAGTGCTGATAGAAAATTATCAACCGTTTATCGTCTTACGTGCGCGACGCCTAGTTTCAATGCCAATAGTTAGTCACCAAACCAGCGAACACTGGGCACCTGTGGAGTGCCTGGGTTGGCTAAAGCAGACTCTACAATCGCAAGATCGCGCTCAACCCCATAATGGATTCGCGCCTGTGAAGCTTTCGCGGCGAGCAGCAATTCTTGAGCCTGGTTGAATTTTCCTAGTCGGTAGTAAGCCCAGCCTTTGACTGCGAGCGTGTGCAGTTTTTGCGGCGCATTTTGTAGCAGAGCGATGGCTTCAGATGCGTTACCACTTTCAACTAGAGCATACGCCAGCGACCAACTTTGATATTGACCAGGTTTTAGCTCATAGGCGCGTCGTGCGTAATCAATTGCTGAGTCGTAGTCACCGAGCTCAAAAAAGAAGTTTGCCAAATTAGTTTGAAAAATTGACTCATCAAATGATCGGCCCTTATTGGATAAGCGACGATATTTCTGGATAATTTCGCTTACTTTTTTGTCGCTCCCCAACGCCAATTCGGCCATTGCTTGGCGGTAAAAATTTGCCCTTTCAGTGATTTTGATACGTTGGCCAGGCAAACTGGCTTGAAGCGATTCTTTTAACTTACCAGCTCGATAGTATGATTTAGCATTTAAATAGTGAATATAGGTGGCAGCCCAAGCTTGATCTCGAGAGTCGAGCAAAAGTGCGTTTTCGAAGGCGCTGCTTGCTTCATCATAGTACTGAGTACGATAGAGTATGCTTCCAAGTTGATACCAAACCCACCTATTTTTTGGATCTAGCTTCGTTAAAGCGTTCCATGCTTGAATTTCCTTCTCCGCATTGTCGGCAACTCGTGCATTCAGCGCTGCTAGCCAGCCCAATTTGGTACCCGATAAACTTCGGCTATATTGATCGGCTTTAGCTAACGCGGCGCGAGATTGCTCAAATTTATTCTGCGTTGTGTAAGCGTAACCTAGGTCGAGCCATAATGAGGAGTCAGTGGGTTGCGACTGAGTCAAGTCCTCAAGTAGCACAACTGCGTCGGCATAGTCACTGCGACGCTGTGGATTGAACAATAGGCGATGACCTGCCGATGGGGCTAACTTATCTACGATAGGTGTAGAATCATTAACTGGTATATTTTCAGAAAGATCACTCCCAGCAAACTTTGAGCAGGCACTAAGGCAAACAAGAAGTAGCGCGACGCAGCAGATATTGATGAACGTTCGTAACATATTCTATCTCCAAATTTTTAGAGGGCTATACCGCTCACAACAAACATTCGATGGATCAATCCCTTGGCGAGGCCGCTCCACGTTGTTTTTTGTAGCTTTCATAGGTACTCGCTCGCCCTTCCCATGGGCGATTGGGGGCAAAATAGTTAGCTTGATTTGTTTCGATATAAGCCTTCAGCGTTGGTGAGACCTCAGATATTGAGCCCAGTTTGGAGGCGACACCTCGCCACATCACAAAACCAGGGGCGCCATCCATCAGCAACCAGGGCTCCCAAGACAAAAAGGCTGTCCAGAATAAAGTGTAATCGGCGCGCCTGACTGTGCGGTCGTTGAGCTCTTTTTCAGAGACCAAGTAACTTGTTTCAGACCCAAAAAGAAATTCGTCTCCTGAGTTTTCTCTCGGCCAATCAGAGGATGGAAACGGCGTGGGGAATGTGCCTCCACGTTGCTCGGTATACCAAAGTTTTCTGCCGGTGGTTTGCCATCGCGACTGCAATCCACTCCTCAAAGTTTCTTCAGTATGAATTACTTGATTTCCACCATAACGAAAATGGAATGGCGAAACCTCTTCATTAGTAATTGGATTTTTAACCGAATCTAAGGGTTCACCCGATTCCAGGTCGCCAAAGTAGCCGATATCGAAGCTGCGCTGAGAATACGAACCATCTTTCTGCGGGCTCCACATCGAGCGGGCAAGTCCATGGAAACCACAAATTGGGGCTGGTTCTCGATTTGGTGCAATCGCCCACAGCGTGCCATCCAGAGCGACATACACGTCTTCTTTTTCCAGAGTGCCAATCAATTTAATGTGAGTCTGAAGATCATCTTTAGGTTCAGAGAAACCAGTTTCGTTCTCGGCGCTGGCATCACTTTTGGGGCCGCTATGGCTGGCGGTAGAATATAGGGCCATACCAGCGCCAAATCTAAGCATACTGCGGCGGTTGAGGCTAAATCCTTTTTGTGCGTTGATTAAGTTAAGCATGTAAGCCTCTCGAAGGTAAATTTCAGCAAAGGCGCTAAGGCTAGCCCATAATGTTCCATTGTAGACCTTCGAAATTATCTGCTCCAGTAAATTTAATAACCAGTGTCTCTTATTTCAAATCGAATTTGCACCTGAGTATCAACCTGTTCCGCTAACACTAGTCGCTAGATCAGTTGGTCAGGACTTCGACAATCCTTCAGCATCTGTGGAAAACGACAGTCTCTAGAGAACCTCCTTGGTTTAATGTCCATATGAGGCATGCCTTCCCTAGGTATGGGCCACGGTATTCCTTTGAAAAGATTCTTTTCAGTAAAAAGACGAACCTAAAAGATAAGCTTCGCGGCTAGTACAAATAGAAGAGGGTATTAAAGGCGTTTAGCAAACTTACCAATCCTTAGTAAGCCTTTGATTAAAAAGGTAGTTGAAATGGCTCCCCGAGCTGGACTCGAACCAGCGACCCAATGATTAACAGTCATTTGCTCTACCAACTGAGCTATCGGGGAACAGTATTTCAACGAAGGCGAATCGTACTGATTCAACACTCTTCGGTCAAGTAATTTCCAGCTTTTTTTTACTCAAATGTAGGGCGGAATTACAAAGCCTGCATCAAGCTTTGCTCCGGCAAATTTCGTGCTGCTTTTCGCCTAAGTTTCGTTGCGTTCGAGCACGCCCTGTGTGGAGTAGTTTCACATGCCAGCCTGATTCAGAATTGGCTGTGCATATATAAAAGCCAGCGCTTCTGGCACTACCATCGGGGAAAAACCGTAGGCGGCCGCGTTGATTGAACACGGTAGCGACGTTTGCGTTGCTCGATACATTTAGGACGGAATCTTGTGTGTCGAGTTTGTTATTTCTATTTTTGTCTTCGTAGACAATCCAACCATCCTTCCAATTCGTGTTACTAGAATAATCGCCGTTACATTTTTCTTTTTGCATACCTGCTGCAGCACAGACGATAACAACAGATTGTGTTGTCAGGGCGTAGTTCCGGGCACTGTGCAAAGTTGCGTGAAGTAGGCTGACTTGAGTGCGTATTCGGGTGTTTTCGATTAAGGTGGTGAAGTTAGGTATGGCGATGGCTAATATGGTTGCGATTATAGAAATGACCAGTAAGGCTTCGATAAGTGTAAAACCAGTACAGTGGGGCGCTCTTCTGCTGTGCGCATTGTTATATTCAATCATGTGTTTCCTCCGTGAAACG